>CAZONQ010000004.1:36434-56809 GCA_964581125.1 uncultured Ornithinimicrobium sp. | reverse complement strand
GCTACATCAACGCGATCCAGACCGACGCCGCCATCAACCCGGGCAACTCCGGCGGTCCCCTGCTCGACCTCGCGGGCAACGTGGTCGGCGTCAACTCCGCCATCGCCCAGATGCCCAGCACCGTGTCCGCGCCCTCGGGCAGCATCGGCCTGGGCTTCGCGATCCCGGCCGAGCAGGCGGAGCGCACCGCCACCCAGCTCATCGAGACCGGGACCAGCCAGCACCCCGTGATGGGGGTGCACATCGACCTGCTCTACACCGGTGACGGCGCCCGTGTCCTCACCGAGGGGCAGGACGGTGCCGCCCCCGTCATCCCGGGCGGGCCCGCAGAGGCCGCGGGCGTGCGGCCGGGCGACGTCATCGTCTCGGTCGACGGCACGAGGATCCGCGACGCGCAGCACCTGCTCGTCGAGCTGCGCTCGCACGCCGTGGGCGACACGGTCGAGATGGTGCTCCGTGGGGAGGACGGGCAGGAGCGCACCGTCCACATCGTCCTGGCGGGGGCCGAGGACTAGATAGTCTTGGACCGCGCGGCGCGACGACGTCGCCGACGGACCAGGTGACGGACGAGGAGGCACGTGCTCAACATCGGTGGCGGTGAGGTCGTCTTCCTCGTGATCCTGGCCCTCGTGATCCTCGGGCCGTCCCGGCTGCCCCACTACGCCGGGCTGCTGGCCCGCGGGGTCCGTCAGCTGCGGGACCTCGCCGAGGGGGCCAAGGCCCAGATCCGGGAGGAGATGGGCCCTGGCTTCGAGGACATCGACTGGCGCCAGCTCGACCCGCGGCAGTACGACCCCCGGCGCATCGTGCGCGAGGCGCTCGCCAGCCCCGCGCCCGTCGACCGGTCCCCGAGGCCGGGCGGGGAGGGACCGGCGGCGGGGACCGGCACCACCGCCTACGCCCCCAGCCGGCCGGTCAGCTACGACCCGACGCGGCCGACGCCCTTCGACGCCGAGGCGACCTGAGCCCGGCCCCCGGCCGGCGCTGACCTGACCCCGGGCGGACCTCCGGCCGGCTCAGACCCGTGCGGTGGGGGTGATGCCGAGCTTGCGGCCGGCCAGGCCCCGGCCCCGGCGGGCGAGCTGACGCGCGATGCCGCGCAGCGCGGTCGCGGCGGGGGAGTCCGGCGCGGAGGTCACGACGGGGCGTCCCCGGTCGCCACCCTCGCGCAGGGTCACGTCCAGCGGCACCTGGCCCAGGAGCGGGACCTGCGCGCCGACCGAGCGGCTGAGAGAGTCGGCCACCACCTGGCCACCGCCGGAGCCGAAGATCTCCTGGCGGCTGCCGTCGGGCAGCTCCAGCCAGGACATGTTCTCGATCACGCCCACCAGGCGCTGGTGCGTCTGCAGCGCGATCGAGCCGGCCCGCTCCGCCACCTCGGCCGCCGCCTGCTGCGGGGTGGTCACCACGATCAGCTCGCTGCTCGGCAGCAGCTGCGCCACGGTGATTGCGATGTCGCCGGTGCCGGGGGGCAGGTCGAGCAGCAGCACGTCCAGGTCGCCCCAGTAGACGTCGGAGAGGAACTGCTGCATCGCCCGGTGCAGCATCGGCCCGCGCCAGACCACCGGCTGGTTGCCGGGCACGAACATCCCGATCGAGATGACCTTGATCCCCGCCTCGGTCACCGGCGGGAGGATCATGTCGTCGACCTGGGTGGGGGCCTGGGTCACGCCCAGCATCCGGGGCACCGAGAAGCCGTAGATGTCGGCGTCGACCACGCCCACCCGCAACCCCTCGGCGGCCAGCCCGGCGGCCAGGTTCACCGTGACCGAGGACTTGCCCACGCCGCCCTTGCCGGAGGCCACGGCATACACGGTGGTGAGGGAGTCGGGGCGCGCGAACGGGATCTCCCGCTCGGTGGCGCCGCCGCGCAGCTGGCTGCGCAGCTCGCCGCGCTGCTCGTCGCTCATCACGCCGAGCTGGACGTCGACGGACGTCACGCCCTCGACCGACGACACCGCCGAGGTGACGTCCTTGGTGATCGTGTTCTTCATCGGGCAGCCCGGCACGGTGAGCAGGACGGTGACCTGGACGCGCCCGTCGTCGGCCACGGAGACGTCCTCGATCATCCCCAGCTCGGTCAGCGGCTTGCGGATCTCGGGGTCGAGGACGGTGGAGAGGGCGGCGTGGACGGCGTCGGGGCTGGGCTGGGACATGCCCCCATGCTAGATCCCCGGCCTGGGCGCCCCGGGCCGAGGGGAGCAGGGCCGGGCCGTCAGCGGGGCGCGACCCCGTCGGTGCCCTCGGCGCCCTCCTCGGGCTCCTGCTCGCGCTGCTCGGCCCGCGCGTCCATCTCGTCGAGCAGGCTGCGCAGCTCGGAGCGGACGAAGTCGCGCGTGGCGACCTCCCGCAGCGCCAGCCGCAGGGCCGCGACCTCGCGGGTGAGGAACTCGGTGTCCGCCAGGTTGCGCTCGTCGCGGGCGCGGTCCTGGCCCATCTGCACCTTGTCCCGGTCGTCCTGCCGGTTCTGCGCGAGCAGGATGAGCGGGGCGGCGTAGGAGGCCTGCAGGCTGAGCATGAGGGTCAGGAAGATGAACGCGTAGGGGTCGAAGGTGAGGTGGTCCGGGGCGAGCACGTTCCAGCCGATCCACACGAGCACGAAGACCGTCATCCAGACCAGGAACCGGGCGGTGCCCATGAACCGGGCGAAGCGCTCGGCGAACTCGCCGAACACCTCGGGGTCCATCCGCGGCTGGAGCACGCTGCGGCGCCGCCGCGCCAGCGGCTGGTCGAGGCGCTCGGCGCCCGCGCGCCGGGCCGGCCCGGGGTTGCGACGACGCACCGGCTCAGACATCGGCCACCTGCGTCACGTTGTCCCGGTCCTCGCGCCAGTCGTCCGGGAGGATGTGGTCGAGGACGTCGTCCACGGTGACCGCCCCGATGAGCCGACCCTCCGGGTCCGTGACCGGGAGCGCCACCAGGTTGTAGTTGGCCAGCGCGCGGGTGACCTCGCCCAGCGCCGCCTGCGGCCCGAGCGGGTCGACGTCGGGGTCCAGGACCGATCCCAGGTGCTGGTGCGGCGGCTCGCGGAGGAGCCGCTGGATGTGCACGCTGCCCAGGAGCCGCCCGGTCGGCGTCTCGTGCGGCGGCCGGGTGACGTAGACGAGGGAGGCGATCGCGGGGTGGACCTCCTCGCGACGGACCATCGCCAGGGCCTCGGCGATGCTGGCGTCCGGCCCGAGGATGACCGGCTCGGTCGTCATGAGGCCGCCGGCGGTGTCCTCGTCGTAGGTGAGCAGCCGCCGGATGTCGGCGGCCTCCTCCGGCTCCATGAGCTGCAGCAGCTCCTCCTGCGTCTCGGCGGGCAGGTCGGACAGGAGGTCCGTCGCGTCGTCGGGCTGCATGACCTCCAGGATGTCGGCGGCCCGGTCGGTGGGCAGGTGCGTGAGGATCTCCAGCCGGTCGTCGTCCGGCAGCTCCTCGAGCACGTCGGCGAGCGTCTCGTCGTCGAGCGCGTCGGCGACCTCGGAGCGACGCTTGGGGCTCAGGTCGTGGATGGCCTCTGCGAGGTCCTGGGGCTTGAGGTCCTCGTAGGCCTCCAGCAGCGCGGTCGCCGCCTGCGCGGGCCCCGCCTCCTGCAGGCCGTGGGCCGCGTGCACGTCGACGAGGAGCGTCTCGCCCCGCCGGCGCCGCAGCCGCAGCCCCCTGGAGGGCGTGGAGGACCCCTCGGGCGTCTTCCGCACGAAGAGCTTGGTCAGCCTCCAGTCGCCCCCGCGCTGGCGGTCCATGGCGACGTCCTCGATGACCGCGGGCACGCGCCGGCCCTCGTCGTCCAGCGTCTCGTCGAGGTCGACCTGGCGGTCGAAGAGCTCGCCGACGACGAGGGTCTCGCCCGGCCGCTGCTGGAAGCGGCGCATGTTGACCAGGCCGGTGGTCACGACCTGCCCGGTGTCGATCGAGGTGACCCGCGTGATCGGCACGAAGACGCGTCGCCGGCCCGGGACCTCCACGACGAGACCGATCGCCCGCGGCCCCAGCGTCGCGTCCCGGCCGGTGAGGGTCACCACGACGTCGCGCACCCGGCCCACCTCGTCGCCGAGCGGGTCGAAGACGCTCATCCCGTTGAGACGGGCGACGAAGACGCGGGGAAGGCTCACCCGGGCAGGATACCGACGCGGTCGTGGACCGGCGGCGCGCGGCCGACGCGGCGTGTGGTCGATCTCACGTTGACGTCACGCCCACGGGGAATGTACTGGCGTTCTCCTGGCGTATAGTAGGTGAAGGGTCAATAACACCCTCCACAGCACTGCACCAGACCAGAACCGAAAGGATGTCGCCAGCCCACATGGGTCCGCTGCTCGTCTACCGCCCCACCGCCTCCCGTGCCTTCCGCCACACCCTCGCCGAGGACGTCGCCAAGCGCCCGGTCCGCCCCCGCCGGCGCACCGCCCGCCGCTGAGGACCGCACCGCAGACCCCCGCGACCGCTCAGGTCCCGGGGGTCTTCTGCGTCCTGGACCACCGTCTGCGTTCGACCGCCGCGGGGGAGGGCGGCACAATGGTCCCGTGACCTCACCAGCGAGCACCCCGCACGGCGGCCCCGGCCCCGTCATCGCCCTCGACTACCCCATGAGCCTCGGGGTCTTCGAGAAGTACGAGGACGCCCAGGGCCTGGTCGACTACCTGTCCGACGAGGAGTTCCCGGTGCAGCACGTGATGATCGTCGGCACCGAGCTCAAGCAGATCGAGCGCGTGACCGGGCGCCTCACGACCGGCCGGGTGGCGCTCGGCGGGCTGCTCTCCGGGATCTGGCTGGGGCTCTTCGTCGGCCTGATCTTCGCGCTGTTCGCGCCCGGCGGCGACCCGCTCCTCACCGTCCTCGGCTCGGTGCTCTTCGGAGCCTTCTTCGGGCTCGTGTGGGCGCTGATCGGCTACTCGATGACCCGGGGCCGACGCGACTTCAGCTCGGTGTCCCAGGTGGTCGCGACCCGCTACGAGGTCCTCACCGAGCACAAGCTCGTCGAGCGCGCCCGTGACCTGCTCGACCGCAGGCCGGGCGCCGCGCTGGGCTGACCGCTGACCGCGGTCGGCGCGGCGAGGCTCAGCGGCGACCGCCGCTGCGCACCCACGCCTCCACCTCGTCCGCGCCGCGCGGCAGCATCGACGAGAGGTTGCGGTGGCCGTCCGCAGTGATGACCACGTCGTCCTCGATGCGGACGCCGATGCCGCGCAGCTCCTCGGGCACGAGCAGGTCGTCGGACTTGAAGTAGAGGCCGGGCTCGACGGTGAGGACCATGCCCTCGCGCAGCTCGCCCTCGACGTAGTCCTCGCGCAGCGCCAGCGCGCAGTCGTGGACGTCGATGCCGAGGTGGTGGCTCGTGCCGTGGACCATCCAGCGGCGGTGGAACTGGCCCTCCTCGGCGTCCAGCGTCTGCTCGAGCGTGACCCCTTCGGGCAGCAGGCCCCACTCGAGCAGGTGCCTCGCGATCACCTCGATCGCGGCCGCGTGGACGTCCTTGAAGCGGTTGCCCGGCCGGCAGGCCGCCAGACCAGCCTCCTGGGCCTCCAGGACGGCCTCGTAGACCTTGCGCTGCGCCGGGGTGAACGTGCCGCCGACGGGGACGGTGCGCGTGACGTCCGCGGTGTAGAGGGAGTCGGTCTCGACGCCGGCGTCGAGGAGGAGCAGGTCGCCCTCGCGGACCTCGCCGGTGTTGCGGTTCCAGTGCAGCGTGGTGGCGTGCTCGCCGGCCGCCGCGATGGAGTCGTAGCCCACACCGTTGCCCGCGTGACGGGCGTGCAGCCCGAAGACCCCCTCGACCCAGCGCTCGCCGCGCCCGCGGTCGACGGCGTCCGGGAGCGAGGCGACCACGGCGTCGAAGGCGGCTGCGGTCGCCTCGACGGCCTCCTCCATCTGCCGCACCTCCCACTCGTCCTTGACCAGACGCCGGGTCGACAGGAAGCGCGCCAGCTCCCGGTCCTGCTCCTCGGCCGCGCTGACGGAGGCCTCGTCGGTGGTGAGCCCGACCTGGCCGCGGACCTCGTCGACCAGGGCGGCGACCTCCCGGTCGGCGTCGCGCACGACCAGCAGCGACAGGCCGCCGGGGCCGGCGTCCTTGGCGAGGGCGTCCGGCAGCTCGTCCAGGTGCCGGGTCTGCAGCCCGAGCTCGGCCGCGGCCGAGGCGAGGGTCGGGCGTGGTCCGACCCAGAACTCGCCGACGCGGGAGTCGGCGAAGAACTCCTCGCTGTCCCGGTCCGCGAGCGGCAGGAAGTAGAGGACGGCCTCGTGCCCGGCGGGGGAGCCGTCCTCGGAGGCCACCGGGTCGAGCACCAGCACCGCGTCCGGCTCGCGGTCCGAGCCCAGGCCGGTGAGGTTGGCGAAGGCGCTGTGCGGCCGGAAGACGTAGTCGGTGTCGTTGCTGCGCACCTTCAGCCCGCCGGCGGGCACGACGACGCGGGCCCCGGGGTGGGCGGCGGAGACCGCCGCACGGCGGGGAGCGGCATACCTCGCCGCCTCGGTGAGCGCGGGCAGCTCGGTGCTGCGCGGCGCCCAGTCGCGGCCCATGAAGTCGCGGAACGCCTTGCCGGTCGGACGGTTGCGGTGCTCGGCCTTGTGCTGCTTCTCGCTCACCCGGCCATCGTAGGTGGTGGCCGGGCACACCGGACGTCCAGGTTGGAGGTCCTACGCTGGTCGCGTGAGCCAGCCCGACCCGCCCACCGCTCCCGTGCCCGGGGAGGTCACCGGTCCCCAGCGGGTGTCCGCGCCCGACCTGCGCGAGACCCGTCGGGTCGGGCGCATGTGGCGTGCGCGCGCCGTGCACATCGTGCGGGGCGTGGCCCCGCCGACCATGGCGCTGGGTCTGCGTTCCGGCGGCGACGACGGCGTCACCCAGCAGCACGCCCGCAGCGTCATCGACCTGGCGCTCCGCGTCGGCGAGGCGATGCTCTCCACCGGGGCCTCCGCCGCCGACTGCGTGACCAACCTGCTGCGCCTCATGCACGCCTACGGCGTGCGGTCGGCCCACGTCGACATCACCTTCACCTCCATCGCGATCTCCATCCACCGCGGTCTCGACGAGGACCCCCTGTCGATGATGCGCGTCATCCCCGGGCGGGCCCCCGACTACACCAGGCTCGAGGCCGTCCAGCGGATCGTCGACGAGGCGGTCCTCGCCGCCGAGTCGGGCAGGGACCTGCGCGACATCGACGACGCCCGCCGCGAGCTCACGGGGGCCCTGCGCGCGCCGCACCCCTACCGGCGGTGGGTCGTCACCCTCGGGGCGGCCCTCCTCGCGGCCGGCGTCGTCATGCTCTTCGGGGCCAAGCCGGGCATGTGGCTGGTGGCGGCGGTGTCCGCGGCGGTCGTGGACCGGGTCCAGCGCCTCATGTATGGCGTCCGCCTCGCCGCCTTCTTCGCCCAGGTGGTCAGCGCCGCCGTCCCCGCCCTGTTCGCGCTCGGGCTCTACGCGCTGGCGCACGCGGGCATCGACATCCCGGGGGTGCGCTCGCCGTCCCTGGTCGTCATCTCGGGGATCGTCATGCTGCTGGCCGGGCTGAGCGTCATGGGCGCCGCCCAGGACGCCCTGGACGGCTACTACGTCACCGCCGGGGCGCGCGGGATGGAGGTCATCATGATGACCATCGGCATCGCGGTCGGCGTCGCGCTCGTCATCGGCACCGCCAACCGGCTCGGCGTCTCCATGGACGTCTCGCCGTTCGTCGTCATCGGCGGGACGCCGGTGCAGAGCACGGTCGGCGCGGTGATCATCGCCCTCGGGTTCTGCCTCGGCACCTACACGGGCCGGCGCACCACGCTCGTGGCGATGCTCGTGGCGGCCCTGGGGTGGCTCGTCTTCGAGCTCGGGCTGGGCCTGGGGCTCGGGCCGGTGGCCAGCACGGCACTGGCATCGGCGCCCGTCGGGGCGCTCGCCTACGCCGCGCACCGGCGGCTGCGCGTGCCCGAACTGGCGGTGGGCACCGCCGGCATCGTCTCGTTCCTCCCCGGCCTGGCGGTCTACCGCGCGATCTTCCTCATGCAGGAGAACACCCCGGGCGTCGTCGGCAACGCGGTGACGCACTTCGTGGTGGCGGTCTCCACGGGCGTGGCGCTCGCCGCCGGCCTGTCGATCGGCGGCTACCTCGCCCGGCGCCGCCTGGGCCTGGACCGGGCCGCCCAGCTCGCGCGGCGCCGCTCGGAGAGCAGGTACGTCGCGGGCTGAGCCGCCCGCCCGGACCGGGTCAGTCCGCCCAGGTCCAGGACGCCAGGATGTCGTCCAGGACGGGCGCGACGTCCTCGGCCCGGCTCTGGACGGCCGAGAAGGTCACGACGTAGAGCGCGTCGCCGTGGTTGATCCAGCGCTGGGTCTGGTGCACCTGGGTGCCGTCGACCTCGCGCACGATGGTGAGGCCGGGGGCCTCCTCCCCGTCGACCTCGACCGCCTCGAGCAGCTCGTGCTCGCCGTCCTCGCCGGCCAGCTCCTCGGCCGCCCGCTCGACGGACGCGGGCAGGTCCTCGACGGACTTCTCCGTCGTCACGACGACGTTGGTGAAGAAGTCGTCGACCCGCTCGGTGTCCTTGGCCGCCAGGAGGACGCCGTCGTCGGCGACCAGGTCCAGGGCGTCCTCCCACGTGGCCGGGACCTCGATCTCGAAGCTCTCGTCCGAGGCCCCGAGCGTCGTCGGGTCCGCGGTCTCGGTCTCGGTGGGGCTGCTGGTGGTCTCCTCGGCGTCCGCGGTCGTCGCACCAGCGTCGTCGGGCGTGCCGGAGGTGACGGCGTCGTCCGCGTCCGAGGTGGTGGGAGCGGCGTCGGTCGGTGCGCTCGAGGACACCTCGTCGTGGGTGGGGTCCTCCTGGGCGCACCCGGTCAGGCCCGTCACCGTCAGCGCGGTGACGAGTCCGACCGCGGCCCAGCGGCGGTGGCTCGGCGTCTTCGGGGTCATGCAGCTCCCTCGCGGTCCCTGGCCTCCGGACGGTCCGGGGCCGTGTCTCGGGGGTCCAGTATGCCGCGTGCGTCGCGGCATACCGTGTCTCCATGCACGCCCTCGGCCCCGACGCGGTCATCGACCTGCACACCCACTCCACCCACAGCGACGGCACCGAGCCGCCCGGGACGGTGGTGCGGCAGGCCGCCGCGGCCGGTCTCGACGTCGTCGCCCTGACCGACCACGACGTGACCACCGGCTGGGCGGAGGCGGACCGCGCGGGGCAGGAGGCCGGGGTCGTGGTCGTGCCCGGCATCGAGGTCTCGTGCAGCTGGCGAGGGATCTCCGTGCACCTGCTGGCCTACCTCCCCGACCCCGAGGACGAGGCCCTGGCCGCCGAGCTGCAGGCCAGCCGCGGCAGCCGCGACACGCGCATCAGGGCGATGGTGGAGCGCCTGGCCGGGGCCGGCTACCCGGTGAGCTACGACGAGCTGCTGGACCTGGCGGGGGAGGGGGCCACGCTCGGACGCCCGCACCTGGCGGACCTGCTGGTCCGCAAGGGCGTGTTCGCGCACCGGGACGAGGCCTTCGCCGACGTGCTGGCGTCGCGCAGCCGCTACTACGTGGCGCACGCAGCGCCGGACCCCGTGCGGGCGACCGAGCTCGTGGTGGGCGCGGGAGGAGCCGCGGTGATGGCCCACCCCTTCGCGGGGAAGCGGGGACGGACGGTCACCGACGACGTCGTGGCGGCCATGGCTGCCGCCGGCATGGTGGGCCTGGAGGTCGACCACCGTGACCACGGGCCGGCCGAGCGGGCGCGCGCGGCCGCGCGGGCCGCGCGGCTCGGCCTCGTGAGGACGGGTTCCTCGGACTACCACGGTGCGGGCAAGCAGAACCGGCTGGGCGAGCACACCACCTCGCCCGGGTCGCTCCGGGCGATCCTCGCGGGCGCGACGGGCGCCCGCCTCCTCGGCGCCGCCCCGGCCTGACCGGCCGACACGCCCGGGAGCATGCGGGGACGCCCGGGCGGTCCGGTGGGGGTCAGTCCGTCCGCTGGGACGTGCCGCGCACGCGCGTCGTGCGACGACGCCGGCGGCCCTGGCCTCCGGACGCGCCGGCGCCCTGCGCGGGCTGGGCGTCCGTCCCCTGACCACGACCGCGACGACCGGAGCCGCCGTGCCGCCCGCCCTGGCCGCCGCGCCCGCCGCCGCCGCGGCCACGGCCCCGGGCGGAGCCTCCGCGCGGCTCCCTGCCGCCCAGGTCTTCCAGCCGCTCGGCGGAGAGCCCCTCGTGGGTCCGGGCGGAGCGGGGGAGCGTCCCGCGGGTGCCCTCGGGGATGTTGAGCTGCTCGTAGAGGTGCGGGCTGGAGGAGTAGGTCTCCTCCGGCTCCGGGTAGCCCAGGTCGAGGGCCTTGTTGATCAGGCCCCAGCGCGGCATGTCGTCCCAGTCCACGAAGGTGACCGCGACACCCGTCGCCCCGGCGCGTCCCGTGCGCCCGATGCGGTGCAGGTAGGTCTTCTCGTCCTCCGGGCACTGGTAGTTGACGACGTGGGTGACCGCCTCGACGTCGATGCCGCGGGCCGCCACGTCCGTGGCGACGAGGACGTCGACCTTGTCGTTGCGGAACGCGCGGAGGGCCTGCTCCCGGGCGCCCTGGCCCAGGTCGCCGTGGATCGCCGCCGCCGCGAAGCCACGGTCGGCGAGCTCGTCGGCCACCTTGGCGGCCGTGCGCTTGGTGCGGGTGAAGATGATGGTGCGGCCGCGGCCCTCGGCCTGCAGGATGCGCGCGACCATCTCGACCTTGTCGAGGGCGTGCGCGCGGTAGACGAACTGCTCGGTGGCCGCGACCGTGCGGCCCTCCCCGTCCTCGCTCACCGCGCGGATGTGGGTCGGCTGGGTCATGTACTGCCGCGCGAGCGAGACGACGGCGCCGGGCATCGTGGCGCTGAAGAGCATGGTGTGCCGCCCGGCGGGCGTGAGCGCGAGCAGCTTCTCGACGTCGGGCAGGAAGCCCAGGTCGAGCATCTCGTCCGCCTCGTCCAGCACGACGGTGCGCGCGTGCGCCAGCGACAGGTGGCCCTTGGCCGCCAGGTCGAGCAGGCGCCCCGGCGTGCCGACGACGACCTCGACGCCCTTCTGGAGGGCCTCGATCTGGGGCTCGTAGGCGCGGCCGCCGTAGATGGTCAGCACCCGGATGCCGCGGTGGACACCGGCCTTGGACAGGTCGCCGGAGACCTGGACGGCCAGCTCGCGGGTCGGGGCGACGACGAGGGCCTGCGGGGCCCCGGGGGCCTCGAGGTCGCCGAAGCCCGGGTCGGCGGGGGCGACGACGTTGTGCAGCAGCGGCAGCCCGAACCCGAGGGTCTTCCCGGTGCCGGTCTTGGCCTGCCCGATGATGTCGTGCCGCGACATCGCCACCGGCAGCGTCATGGCCTGGATGGGGAAGGGATGGGTGATCCCGGTGTCCGCGAGCCCGCGGACGATGTCGGGGTGGAGGCCGTAGTCGGCGAAGGTCGTGGTGGTTTCCTGCATGGAGTTCTCTTCCGATCGGTCGGACTGGCCGGGCACGCAGGTATGCCGTGCGCCGGGCTCGCGCGGGCCGATCGGGAGATTCCTTGGGGGTCGGTCGGGCGACGCGCCCGACCGGATGAAGCCGCGGTAGGAGCGGCCGACCGGTCACCGGTGAACCGTTCCAGGGTACCGGAGGAGGGGCAGGATCACCCATTCCACGACGACGACGGCGCGTCCTCCCTGCGGAGGACGCGCCGTCGTGCGGCGTGCGGGTGGGTCAGCGGTCCACGGCGGGGGCGTCGCTGCGCCCGGTGACCGCGCCGTAGATGAGCACGGCGACGATCGCGAAGATCGTGCCGAGGATCAGGCCCCAGAAGCTGAACTGGGCGCCGTCGGTGCCGAGGAACTGCGCGCCGACGAACGAGCCGACGAGGGAGCCGACGGCACCGAGGAGGACCGTCATGCCTGCGGAGATGTTCTGGCGTCCGGGCAGGATGAGACGGGCCAGCGGGCCGACGATGCAGCCGACGATGAGGGAGACGATGATGGTCGTGATCATGGGAGTCTGACCTTTCCGGTGTCGATGACAGGAGACTGGTGTCCCCTGTGCGCAGCACGCATGATGCGCTCACCTGTGCAGACGTCGATGCTAGGCGCAATCCATCGGCGGTGCGACCCGACGCGCCGCACGGCGGACAGACGGCCAGGGCCCCGTGGGTCCCGTCGGGGTCAGCGGGAGCCGAAGCCCACGCGCCCCTTCTCCGGCGACCCGATCTCGACGTAGCCCAGCGCCGCCGTGGGGACCAGGACCGTGCCGCCCTTGTCGTCCTCGAGCTCGATGAGCGGCGCCCCCGAGGTCAGCGCGTCCGCGATCGTGGACCGGACCTGCTCCGGCGTGCGCTCGGTCTCGAAGGCCACCTCGCGGGCGACGTCACGGACTCCGATGCGGATCTCCACGGGATCTCCTTGCTTCTCGTCTGGCGGGGCCCCTCAGGGTCACGAGGTGGCCTTGCGAGGAGCCTAACCCGCGGCCACCTGGCCGTCGGACTGGGGGACCGCCCCCATACCCCTCCAGCTGAGCGCCGAGACCAGCTCGACCGCATGGTCCAGCGGGATCGAGGACCCGCTCTCGGCCCAGTGGCGGGCCGCGGCCTGCGCCATCCCCACGAGCGTGCTGCCGAGGAGCACGCACTCGTCCCAGCCCAGCGCCGTCTCGTCCTGGAGCACCCGGCCGATCGCCTCGCCGCACCGGGCCCGCGCGCCCTCGAGCAGGGGCGCGACGGCGGGGTCGGTGCCCATGTCGGAGCGGAACACGAGCGGGTAGCCCGAGGCGGGCCGGTCGACGAACGCGAAGAAGCCGTGGAGGCACGCCTCGATGCGCCGCTGGTTGTCCGCCGTCGACGCGAGCGCGGTCTCGATCGTCTCGACGAGCTCGTCGCAGACGCGGGCCGCGAGCGCGACGTAGAGCTCGAGCTTGCTGTCGAAGTGCTGGTAGAGGACCGGCTTGGAGACCCCGGCGCGCTCGGCGATGTCGTCCATCGCCGTCGCGTGGTAGCCCTTGTCCGCGAAGGCGGCGAGGGCGGACTCCAGGAGCAGCACCCGCCGCTCGTCTCGGGGCAGGCGGACCCGGGCCTCGCCCCGGGGGATCCCTGTCGTCACCGGCGCTCCTTGTCTGTCGTGCAGCCCATCCTAGGGCGTGGGGCGGCCCGTGTCGCCGCGTGCCCGGGGTCCCCGGCACGCCCCGCCCCCGGCGCCGTGGTGCGTCGGTGCTCGGTGGTGAGATGGGTGTCATGACTGAGCTGGAGGGAGCCGACGGGGCCCGTGCGGGCTGGCGGCCCGACCCGGACCAGGAGCGGGTCGTCGGCCACCGGGGAGGCACGCTCCTGGTCCTGGGTGCGCCGGGCACCGGCAAGACCACCTCGGTCGTGCGGCACGTGCAGGGCCGCGTGCGCGACGAGGGGCTGCACCCCGACTCGTGCCTGGTCCTCGCCCCCACGCGCCAGTCCGCGGCCCGTCTGCGCTCGGCGATCGGCCGGGGCCTCGGCCGCACCTTCGCCGAGCCGCTGGCCCGCACGCCCTCCTCCCTCGCCTTCTCCGTCCTCCGGCTCGCCGCGGCCGGGTCGGGCGAGCCGCTCCCGCGCCTCCTCTCCGGCGCGGAGCAGGACGTGGTGCTGCGCGAGCTGCTGGCCGGGCACGCGGCCGGCGCCGCCCGGGCGCCGCGGTGGCCGGAGCACCTGCGCGCCGCGCTGCCCACCGCCGGCTTCCGCGACCAGCTGCGCGACCTGCTGATGCGCGCGGTCGAGCACGCGCTCGAGCCGGCGGACCTGCGACGCCTGGCCGTCCGGCACGACCGGCCCGAGTGGGCGGCGGCGGCCGACGTGCTGCAGGAGTACGACGAGGTCACCGCGCTCTCCGAGCCCGGTGCCTTCGACCCGGCGTGGATCTGCACCGCGGCGGCGGACGCGCTCGAGGACGACCCGGACCTGATGGCCACGGTCCGCGGGCGGCTCCGCCTGGTGGCCGTCGACGACGCGCAGGAGCTGACCGCCTCGGCCGCCCGCCTGGTCGGTGTCCTCCGTCCCCCGGGGGCCGACGCCGTCCTGGTGGGTGACCCGGACGCGGGCGTCCTCGGCTTCCGCGGTGCCGTCCCCGACCTCTTCGTCGCGCTGGCGCGCGACCTGCACGTCGCCGACGCCGCACGTCCGGGCGGCGCGGCGGGGCCGGACCACGACGTGCCCAGGGTCGTGCTGGGCCGGGGTCACCGGGCGGGCGCGGCGCTGGCGGACGTCGTGGCGCGCGTCGCCGACCGGATCGGCACCACGACGGGCGCGGGGCACCGACGGCCCGACCCGGCACCCGACGGGGCCGGGCACCCCGCGGGGGCCGAGGTGGCCGTCGCTCGCAGCCGCGCGCAGGAGGTGGCGCACGTGGCCAGGACGCTGCGGTCGGCGCACCTGCGCGACGGGGTCCCCTGGGACGCGATGGCCGTGATCGCCAGGTCCGGCGCCCAGCAGGAGTCCGTGCGCAGGGCGCTGTCCTCCGGCGGCGTCCCGGTCCGCGTCGACCGGGCCGGGCTGCCGGTGGGCCAGGATCCCGCGCTCGCGCCGCTGCTCCTCGCCTTCGACGTGGTCACGCGGGACGCGACGGGCTGGCGGGTGACGGCGGAGGAGGCGGTCGCGCTCGTGACCAGCCCCCTGGGGGGCGTCGACCCGGTCCAGCTGCGGCGGCTGCGCCGCAGGCTCAGGGCGGAGGAGGTCGCCGGGGGCGGCGGGCGCCCCGCCGACGAGGTCCTGGCCGCTCTGGTGTCGGACCCCGGGCTCAGGGGCACCACCCCCGCCGACCTGGACGCCGACCTCCTCCCGCTGGTCCGTGTCGGACGGGTGCTCGATGCCGGCCGGTCGGCCCTCGGGAGCGAGCCGCCCGGCACCGCCGAGGACGTCCTCTGGGCGCTGTGGGAGGCCAGCGACCTGGCCCGGCTCTGGTCCGACCAGGCGTTGCGGGGAGGCCCGCTGGGGGCGCGGGCGGACCGTGACCTGGACGCCGTGCTCGTGCTCTTCGGCGCGGCGGAGGCCTACGTCGGGCGCCTTCCGGGCAGCCGTCCCCGCGGGTTCCTCGACCACGTCCGCAGCGCCGAGGTGGCCGCGGACACCCTCGTCCAGGGGGCCCGGGTCGGCGCGGCCGTCGAGGTGCTCACGCCGCAGGCGGCCGCCGGCCGGCAGTGGCGCGTGGTCGCCGTGGTCGGTGTGCAGGACGGCGTGTGGCCGGACCTGCGCCTCCGCGACACCCTCCTGGGGTCGCAGACCCTCGTGGCGGCGCTGCGCGGACGACCGGTCGACGGGCCGGAGGCCGTGCGCGCCGCGCAGTCCCAGGTGCGGTCCGACGAGCTGCGCCAGTTCCACGTGGCGGTGAGCAGGGCCACGCAGCGGCTCCTGGTCACCGCGGTCGCCAGCACCGAGGACCAGCCGTCCGTGCTCCTCGACCTCGTCGACCCCACCCACCAGGACCGGCCACCCGTGGACGTGCCCCCGCCGCTCACGCTCCGGGGGCTGACCGGCCAGCTGCGCCGGGAGGCGGTCACCGCCCAGCGCGCGGGGGACCGCGCGAGGCGCGACACGGCCGTGGACGCCCTCCTCGTGCTCGTCGGGGCCGACGTCGCCGGCGCCGGTCCCGAGAGCTGGTGGGACGTCCGTGACGCCTCGACCTCGCGCCCGGTCACCCCCGAGGGGCCGGTGCAGGTGTCCCCGTCGCGCGTGAAGGCCTACCTGGAGTGCCCCCTGCAGTGGTTCCTGACCTCGCGCGGCGCGGAGACCGGGGAGGCGACGCGGGCGGAGATCGGCACGCTCGTCCACGACGTCGTCGCCACCAGCCCGGAGGCCGGCACCGACGAGCTCACGGCCGAGCTCGAGCGCCGCTGGCCCGAGCTCGGCCTGCGGCCCAACTGGGTGGCCGACCGGCACCTGCAGCGCGCCCGAGAGATGATCGGCCGCTACGGCCGCTACGTCGAGGAGTCCCGCGACGCGGGTCGCCGCCTCCTCGGGACCGAGATCGACTTCTCGGTCGTCGTGCGTCCCGACCCGCCTGACCCGCGTGGCGACCGCGCGATCACCGGGGACGGCTCGGGCGGCGGTGACGGCTCGGGCGGCGGGGAGGCTCAGCGGGCCGCGCAGCTGCGTGGTCAGGTGGACCGGCTCGAGGTCGACGAGGACGGCCGCCTCGTCGTGCTCGACCTCAAGACGGGCAGCAGCAAGCCCCCCGCGTCCGAGATCGAGCGGCACGCGCAGCTGGGCTCCTACCAGGTAGCCGTCCAGGAGGGAGCCTTCGACGAGGTGGCGCCCGGCGCGCGCAGCGGCGGTGCGCAGCTGGTGCACCTGGGCACCGGCAGCCGGCCGCCCACCACGCAGGCCCAGCCTGCCCTCGACCAGGACGACGACCCGGGCTGGGCACGCGCCATGCTCGTCGACACGGCGACGGGCATGGCGGGCGCGACCTTCCAGGCCCGGGTCTCCGACGCCTGCCGCCACTGCGCGGCGAGGTTCAGCTGTCCCCTCCAGCCGGAGGGGCAGGAGCGATGACGGCCCGGGGACCCGTCGCGGCGCGGGCGCAGGTGCCCGCCGCCCGCGGGCACAGCGCGGTCGAGCTGGCCCGGGCGCTCGGCACCCCGCCGCCGACGCCGGAGCAGGCCGCCGTCATCGAGGCACCGCTGTCACCGACGGTGGTGGTGGCCGGGGCCGGTTCGGGCAAGACCGAGACCATGGCCGCCCGGGTGGTCTGGCTGGTGGCCAACGGTCACGTGCACCCGTCCGAGGTGCTGGGCCTGACGTTCACCCGCAAGGCGGCGCTCGAGCTGGGCGACCGCCTCTCCGGCAAGCTGCGGCTGCTGCGGGAGACGGGCCTGTGGGCGCCCGGCGACGACGCCGCGGACCAGGACGCCTTCGACCTGCCCACCGTGTCGACCTACCACGCCTACGCCGGTCGGCTGGTGAGCGAGCACGGCCTGCGCCTCGGGGTGGAGCCCGACGCCCAGCTGCTCTCCGAGGCGGCCTGCTGGCAGCTGGCCCACGAGGTCGTGGCCGCCCACGACGGCGACATGTCCGCGATGCCCTACGCCGAGTCGACGGTGGTCCGCGCGGTCCTCGGCCTCGCGGGCGAGCTCGGCGAGCACCTCGTCGAGCCGGAGGACGCGCTGCGCTGGGTGGAGGACCTCGCCGCGCGGCTCGAGGGGCTGCCGGGCCGTGACGGTCGTCGGGCCAAGGCCGTGGGCCGCAACACAGCCGCGACCCTCCGCGCGCAGGCGCTGGTCTACCCCCTCGTCGAGCGCTACCGCGCCGCCAAGGTCGCCCGCGGCGCCCTCGACTTCGGGGACCAGATGGCCCTCGCGGCGCGGCTCGCGCGGGACGTCCCCGCGGTCGCGCTCGCCGAGCGGTCCCGCTACCGCGCGGTGCTCCTCGACGAGTTCCAGGACACCTCCGAGGCCCAGATGGTCCTGATGAGCTCGTTGTTCGCGGGCGAGGACCTGCCGGTGACGGCCGTGGGCGACCCCCACCAGTCGATCTACGGCTGGCGTGGGGCCAGCGCGGGGACGCTGACGCGGTTCCCGCGCGAGTTCACCGTCGACGGCCGCCCGGCGACGGTGCTCAACCTCAGCGTCTCGTGGCGCAACGACCGGACGGTGCTGGCGGCGGCCAACGTCGTGGCCGCCGACCTCCAGGCGACCACGCGCATCCCGGTCGAGACCCTCAAGCCGGGGCCGGCGGCCGGCGACGGGTCGGTCGAGGCGGCCCGGCTGGTCGACCACGTCGCCGAGGCCGAGCACGTCGCCGACTGGGTGCACGAGCAGTGGAGCGGCCCCGGCGCCGGCACCGCCGCGGTGCTCTGCCGGGCACGGGCCCAGTTCCCCGTGCTCGTGGACGCGCTGCGCCGCCGCGGGCTGCCCGTCGAGGTCGTCGGCCTCGGCGGTCTGCTGGACACCCCCGAGGTCCTCGACCTCGTCGCCCTGCTCTGGGCGGTCCAGGAACCCACCCGCGGGGACCAGGTCATGCGGCTGCTGACCGGGCCGGTGTGCCGGCTCGGGGCCGCCGACGTGGACGCGCTCTGGGCTTGGGCGAGGGAGCGCGCACGACCCCCCGAGGGCGCTGCGCACCTGGGGCGCGAGCACGCGCCCGTGCTCGCCGAGGCCCTCGACCACCCGCCGCCGGACACCTGGGTCGACCGGCACGGCCACCACCTCGGCCCCGAGGCGGCAGCCCGGGTGACGTGGCTGTCCGGCGTGCTGCGACGGCTGCGCTCGCTGGTCGGGCTGCCGCTGCCCGACCTCGTCGTGGAGGCGGAGCGGCTGCTCGGGCTCGACCTCGAGGTCGCGGCCGACCCTGACCTGCACCCCTCCTGGGCCCACGCCCAGCTGGACGCGCTCGCGGACGTCGCCGCGGGCTTCGCCGCGGCGGCCGAGCGGGTGAGCCTGGGCGGCTTCCTGGACTGGCTCGAGGCCGCGCGGCAGCACGAGCGCGGCCTCGAGGAGGCCGAGGTGCCCGAGCTGGCCGAGGTGAGCGTCGACCGGTCCGCCGTCCAGGTCCTGACGGTCCATGCCGCCAAGGGCCTCGAGTGGGACGTCGTCGCGGTGCCCGGCCTGGTCGAGGGGACCTTCCCCGCGGGTGGCGCTCCGGGCAAGGTCGTCGACGGGGAGTGGGTCGTGGGGGAGCGGTCGGACAAGGGCTGGCTCACGGGCGTGGGCCGGCTGCCGACGCCGCTGCGCGGTGACCGTGAGGACCGGCCGGACCTGGGCTGGGCGTCGGTCGAGGACACGCACGAGCTCGACGACGAGCTGGGGCGGGTCGTCCGCGAGGGCGGCGCCTACGCCGTCCGCGAGGAGCGACGGCTGGCCTACGTCGCCCTCACCCGGGCCCGCCACCGCATGCTGCTCACGGCGCCGGTGTGGTCGACGGGGAAGCGCCCCCGGGTCACCTCACGGTTCCTCGAGGAGGTCGTCTCGGAGCCCTCGGCGCCGGTCACCGTCGGCACCTGGTCCCCCATGCCCGACCCCGACGACCCCGAGGCCTGCCAGAACCCTCGGCTCGCCGAGGAGGAGACCGCACCCTGGCCGGTGGAGCCGTCGGCCCGTCGGCGCCACGTGCAGGACGTGGCCACCGCCCTGGTCTCGGCAGCCGCGGCCGGTCCCCCGCGGGGGACCGTCGGAGGGCCCTGGCACGAGGTGCTCACGATGCTCCTGGCCGAGCGCGACGAGGCGCGCCGGCCCGCTCCGGCGCCCCCGCTGCCGGCGCACCTGTCCACGTCGGCGGTGGTGGACCTCGCCGCCGACCCGGAGCGCTTCCGGGCCCGGCTCAGGCGTCCCCTGCCGACCCCGCCCGCGACCCGGGCCCGGCTCGGGACCGCCTTCCACGCGTGGGTCGAGCAGCACTTCGCCGCGGCCGCGCTCGTCGACCTGGACGAGATCGTCGCCGCGGGCGCGGACGACGGCGCCGAGGAGGACCTCGAGGTCCTGCAGCGGCACTTCCTCGCCAGCGAGTGGGCGGACCGCTCCCCGCTCGAGGTGGAGGTGGGCGTGGAGACCACCATCGCCGGACGAGGCGTGCGGGGGCGGCTCGACGCCGTCTTCGCCGATGCGGACGGTGGCGTGACGATCGTCGACTGGAAGACCGGCCGACCCGGCAGCCCGGCTCAGCGTCGCGAGCGGGCGCTGCAGCTGGCGGTCTACCGGCTCGCCTACGCCCGGCTGACCGGGCGCGACCCCGACCTGGTGCGCGCCGCGTTCTTCTTCGCCGCCACGGGAGAGACGGTGCGGCCGGACCTCCCGGACGAGAAGGCGCTGGAGCAGCTGCTGGGTGCGCTCACGGACTGGTCCGAGGAGCCGCCCGACGTGGACCGCGCCCGGGGCACCTCCCGCTGACCGCGGCCTGCCGGGCGGCGGATGCCCTCAGCGGGAGGCCCTCAGCGACCTTCGCCGTCCCGCGCCGGGTCGGGCATCCCGTAGAGCTCGTGGAGCCGCTCCGCGTCCTCCCGGGCGGCCTCGTCCGGGTCCGGCGCCACCCGGTCGTCAGCGCCCTGGTCAGCGCCGTCCCCGGGCGCGTCGTGCGACGGGGCCGGGGCGTCGTCGTCGGGACGGCCGATGCGCCGGGGTCCCTCGTCGCCCGGGCCGCCCGAGCGCTCGCTGTCACCCGGGTCCTCGTCGCCGGGGTCCTCGTCGCCCGGGCCCTCGTCGCCCGGGCCCTCGTCAGCCGGGCCCACGTCGCCGGGGTCCTCGTCGTCCGGGGCGTCGCCGTCCCCGGAACCGGTGGCCGGGGGCTCGTGCCCGGGGTCGTCGGCCCCGGCCGTCTGCACGTCGGGGCCGTCGGAGCCGGCCCGGCCGGGCTCGCGCACCTCGTCGCCGTCGCGGACCTCGGACGTGCCCTCCAGCTCGTCGGGGCGCGGCACCTCCATCGTGGCGTCGGGGTCCGCCACGTCCGGGACTGCCTCGACCGGGGCCGCCGCGTCCGGGGCTGCCTCGACCGGGGC
>CAZONQ010000004.1:0-36334 GCA_964581125.1 uncultured Ornithinimicrobium sp. | reverse complement strand
CTGCCTCGACCGGGGCCGCCGCGTCCGGGGCTGCCTCGACCGGGGCTGCCTCGTCCGGTGCGACCTCCCCGCCCGAGCGCGTGCGGCCGGACGCCACCGTCGTCGGCGGGGCGACGTCGTCGGCCGCCGCGTCCGGCACGTCCTCGACCGGCACGACCGCTCCGACGGGACGTCGGTGGGGCGCGGACGTGCCCGTGGGGCGGGCGGTCGTCGGGACCAGGGAGTCGTCCGCCTCGGTCAGCCGGTCGGCACGGCGCAGGGCCTCCACGGCCCGGCGCACGGCGTCGGCGTCGTCCGCGGCCACGGCCCGGGCCAGGCCGCGCAGGTGGCGCAGCTCGGCCACCAGTCGGGCGCGGGCGTGCAGGTAGGGGTCGGGCCGCAGGGCGCGCGCGAGCGTGTAGCTCTCCAGCACCGCCGCCCAGGCATCCGGCGAGGCCTGGGCGCACAGCGCAGCCAGGTCGACCGCCGGGTCGCCGATCATGGCCTCGTCCCAGTCGGTCACGGCGACCACGCGTCCGGACGCGGCGTCCTCCTCGTCGGTGAAGGCCACGAGGACGCTCTCGCCGGTGAAGGCGCCGTGCACCGGCGTGGTGGCGAACTGCCACATCGGGGCGGCGTCGAAGGCCTCCTCCCAGCGGGCCAGGAGACCGGTCGGGACCCGTCCCGTCTCAGCGGCGCGGTCCACCTCGGCGATGATGCGCTGACGGGCGCCGGCGGCGTCGTAGACCGGCACGTCCTGCTCCTCGAAGACGCCGCGGGCGATGTTGTGCACGGCTGCGAGGGCCCTGCCCACGGCGCTCGCCAGGCCCGGCCCGCCGGGCAGCCGGTGCAGGTCGAGCGGGGAGCCCTCGACGTAGGGGTAGACCGCAGCGCTTCCGTCCCGGCCCAGGGACGCGTAGCCCACCGCGGCCGGGACCTTGAAGGGGACGTGCCTGGCGAGCTGCCGGACGAGCTCGTCGTTGCGCTGGAGCCGTGCCCCCGCCACGGGGGTCAGCGGGGCGCGCACGAGCCAGCGTCGCCCGGTGGCGTCCTCCACCACGGCCGTCTGCAGGTCGTGGTCGCGCCCGTCGTCGGGCAGGCCGATCCCGGCCACCGTCACCGGCTTCATGCCGGGGACGGCGGCGCTGGCGAGGGCGGCCAGGGCCAGGTCGCTGCGCATCACGCCTCCCACCGTATGCGGTGCGCCCGCCGCAGCGCGGGAGGCGGACCGGCACGTCCCGGGTCGGTCGGGGGAGCCACCTACAGTGGCGGGGTGACCCCGGCGGACGAGACCCTTCTGGACCTCGCGCTGTCCCGTGCCCTCATCGACCGCTCGGCCCGCGAGCGGGCCGACGCCGCGACGGTGGCGCGCGCCCTCGAGGACGACCGGACGCGGGTCCTGGTCGTGCGGCGCGGCCGCAGCCGCCTCGCCGACGACGGGCGGCCACGTCTCGCGCTGCGTCCGCCCCGCCCCGGCGACGACGAGCTCGTCCCGTGGTTCCTGGGACGGCACGACGGGGTGGCCTACCTCGCGGTCGACGACGAGGCCGGCCCTCCGGGCGGCCGAGCTCCCGAGGAGGGGTGGGTCTCCCTGCGCGAGGTCGGCGCCGACCTCGACGACCTCGAGGTCGGCCTCCTCACCACGGCCACCGCGCTGCAGGGCTGGCACTCCCGGCACGGGCACTGCCCGCGGTGCGGCACGCCGACCGAGGTCGCCCAGGGCGGCTGGGTCCGACGGTGCCCGCAGGACGGCTCCGAGCACTACCCGCGGACGGACCCGGCCGTGATCATGGCCGTCGTCGACGACGACGACCGGCTCCTCCTGGCCACCGGGACGGGGTGGGCCCCGGGACGCGTGTCGGTCCTCGCCGGGTTCGTGGAGGCGGGCGAGACGATGGAGGCCGCCGTGGTGCGGGAGGTCTACGAGGAGGTCGGCGTGCACGTCACCGACCTCGTCTTCCGCGGCGACCAGCCCTGGCCCTTCCCCGCCTCGCTCATGCTGGGCTTCAGGGCTCGCGCGACGTCCACGCGGCTGCGGCTCGACCATGACGAGATCGTCGACGCCGCCTGGTACACCCGGGACGAGATCCGGGCCCTGACGTCCGAGGGCGCGCGCACGCTGCCGAGCCGGGTGTCGATCGCGCGGCTGCTCATCGAGGAGTGGTTCGGCGGTCCGCTGGACGACGGGGAGGGACGCCGGTGACGGATCAGGCTCCCGGGCCGGACGCGGTCCTGGCCGCCCTCGACCCCGAGCAGCGGGAGGTGGCGGCCCACCCCAGCGGGCCCATGGTCGTCCTCGCGGGGGCCGGCACGGGCAAGACCCGGGCCATCACGCACCGCATCGCCTACGGCGTGGCCAGCGGCGTCTACCACCCCTCCCGGGTGCTCGCCGTCACCTTCACGGCCAGGGCGGCCGGCGAGATGCGCACGCGGCTGCGCGGCCTGGGGGTGCCCAGGGTGCAGGCGCGCACGTTCCATGCCGCCGCGCTGCGCCAGCTGCAGTTCTTCTGGCCCCAGGCGGTCGGGGGCGCGCCCCCCGAGGTCGTCGCCCAGAAGGTGCCCGCCGTCGTGGAGGCGGCAGGCCGGCTGCGCCTGCGCCTCGACCGTGCGGCGCTGCGCGACGCGGCGGCGGAGATCGAGTGGGCGAAGGTCAGCATGCTCACCGCCCAGACCTACGCCGGGGCGGCCAGGGCGCAGGGCCGGCAGGCGGCCGGGCTCGACGCGACCGCGATGGCGCGGCTGATGGAGGTCTACGGCGAGGTCTGCGACGAGCGGCACGTCATCGACTTCGAGGACGTGCTCCTGCTCACCGTCGGCCTGCTCGACGAGCACCCGCGCATCCTGGCCCAGGTCCACGGGCAGTACCGCCACTTCGTCGTCGACGAGTACCAGGACGTCAACCCGCTCCAGCAGAAGCTCCTGGACCTGTGGGTGGGCGAGCGCTCGGACGTCTGCGTGGTGGGGGACCCGGCCCAGTCGATCTACTCCTTCACCGGCGCCTCTGCCGACCACCTGCTCTCGTTCGCCTCCCGGCACCCGTCGTCGCGGACCGTGCGGCTGGTCCGCAACTACCGCAGCACCCCGCAGGTCGTCGCGCTCGCCAACCTCGTCCTCGCGGGGGCCCGCCGGCCGGAGGGCCCGGCCGCCAGGGCGCTCGGCCCTGCCGTGGAGCTCGTCGCGCAGCGCGGCGACGGTCCCTCCCCGACCCTGACGCGCTACGACGACGACGTCGCCGAGGCCCAGGGGGTCGCGGCCAAGGTCGTGGACCTCCTGGGCTCGGGCGTGGCGGCCAGCGAGGTCGCGGTCCTCTTCCGGACCAACGGGCAGTCCGAGGTCCTGGAGTCGGCCCTCGCGCGGGCCGGGGTCCCCTACCTGGTCCGCGGGGGCGAACGCTTCTTCTCCCGGGCCGAGGTGCGCTCGGCGGTCGTGCTCCTGCGCGGCGCGGTGCGGGGCGACGACGGGACCTCGCCGCTCGGCGAGGCGGTGCGTGCGGTCCTGTCGGGGGCGGGGTGGTCGCCGGAGCCGCCCGAGGGAGGCGGCTCGACGCGGGAGCGGTGGGAGAGCCTGCAGGCGCTGGCGCTCCTGGCCGACGACCTGGAGCGGGCCACGCCCGGCGCCCGGGTGGGGGACCTCGTCGCCGAGCTCGACCGGCGTGCGGCCGAGCAGCACGCTCCGACGGTCCAGGGGATCACCCTGGCCTCCCTGCACTCGGCCAAGGGCCTGGAGTGGGACGTGGTGCTGCTCGTCGGGTGCAGCGAGGGTCTGCTGCCCATCACGCTCGCGGACACCCCCGAGCGGGTCGAGGAGGAGCGGCGGCTGCTCTACGTCGGGCTCACGCGGGCGCGGGAGCGGCTCGAGCTCAGCTGGGCCGGAGCGCGCAGCCCCGGCGGCCGGGCGACCAGGCAGGTCTCCCGGTTCCTCGCGCCGGCCGCCCGGATCCTCGGTGCGGGGGCCGCCGCGTCCGGGCCGACGAGGTCGAGGACCGGCAGGACCAGGCGGCGCACGGCGCCCAGCACGCCGCGGACCTGCCGGACGTGCGGCACGATTCTGCAGTCCGCGGGCGAACGGAAGATCGGCCGCTGCGCCGCCTGTCCGCCGACCTACGACGAGGCCCTCTACGAGCGGCTGCGCTCCTGGCGCAAGGAGCGCGCCGGGGAGGACGGGGTGCCGGCGTTCGTCGTCTTCACCGACGCGACCCTGACCGCGATCGCCGAGACGCTGCCCCCCGACAAGGCCGCGCTGCAGCGGATCTCCGGCGTCGGCGAGCGCAAGCTCGAGCTCTACGGAGACGCGGTCCTGGACGTGCTGCGGGGCGCCCGGCAGGAGGGGTGAGCCCGGGCCCGGGACGCCTGCGCGAGGGCTGCACCGGACGCGCCGGATTAAATGCCTTGCCCGCACCCTCGGGCAGGTCTAGAGTGGCACCCGTCCAGCTCACGGCCGTCTCGGCTCGTGGGGTCGAGCACCGAACGGGAGGAGGGTAGGAACCGTGGAGATGACGATCGTCAACCTCACCGGCGCGTCCGTCGACGCTCGCGCCGCAGTCCTGCCCACCACCGGTGGCGTGCGTCTGCGTGCGTTCCGCGTCGCGGGCGATGCGCTGGGAGGTCGTGGCTTCGGCTTCGGCGCCACCAGCATCACGCCGATCCCCGACCCCCACCTGGACGTGACTTCCGACCCGACCAGCTAGGCACCAGCCTTCCTGAGTCTGCCGGCCGCGAGTCCTCGTCCGAGGATCCGCGGCCGTTCTGCTGCCTGCACCGGACTTCGTCCGTCGGCACGGGACCGATCACCGCGGGTCCGCCTCCAGAGCCTGAGGAGACCGCCATGACGATCACCGCCCGACAGCCCGTCCAGCAGCACCGACTCGACAAGGAAGGACACGACGTGTCCAGCGCCACGCTCACGCACGCCGACGAGACCCTGACCGCCCGCCGGGAGGGCCTGCACGCGCTCGCCGCGCCCACGGCCCTGACCGCCACGACCGCCGGCGTGCAGACCGGCCTGCCGTGCCAGGAGAACGACGCGGACCTGTGGTTCGCCGAGCTGCCCGCAGAGGTGGAGCAGGCCAAGGAGCTGTGCGGTCCGTGCCCGTTGCGGGAGGCCTGCCTCGCCGGGGCACTCCGTCGGCGCGAGCCGTGGGGCGTGTGGGGCGGCCAGCTGCTCCTCCGGGGCGTCGTGGTGCCGCGCAAGCGGCCCCGTGGGCGTCCCCGCAAGGACGAGGCAGCCGCCTGACCCGGCACCGTGCCGGTCGTCCGACCCGACGTGGTCGCCGCCCCCGGGCGGCGCCCCCGTCCGACCATGCCAGAACGAAGCAGAGGAACACACCATGAACCAGCAGATGGACCTGCTCGGTGCGTGGGCCGTCGCCCGGGAGCGCGAGCTCTGGCTCGTCCCGCGCGGGCGTCCGGTCCGCCGCGCCGCCCCGCGGCCCGTCGACCACCGACGGGCCCGGCACCGGCGCCCCGTCTCGGCCGCCGCAGGCGGCTGAGCGGACCACGACCACCCGGCCACCCGCACCCGAGGAGGGGGCCGTCCCGACGGGGACGGCCCCCTCTCGCGTGCCGTCCGGGGCACGGGGCCGGGGCTCAGGACCGGTGCGGGCTCAGCGGTGCCAGGGGCAGGTCGGGTGCACCCGCCAGCGCCGGGCGACGACGTGAGGCGCCCCCGTGCCCAGCTCGTGGCAGAGACCGGGGGAGACGGGCCGCCCGGCGAGCACGGTCCCGACGAGGAGCACCGTGAGCCCCTCGGCCGCGGTGGCCAGCGCCTCGGGGACCGCCGCCCTGGCCACCTGCTCGACGGGATGGCCCAGCGCGGAGGCGACGACCGGCCAGGCAGGGTCGCGGTCGCGCCGGTGCAGGTCGAGGCAGTGGAGGCACGGAAGGTCCGGGCCGCCGGTGACGGGTCCCACGACCACCCGCCAGGGCTGCACGACCACGGGCACCACGGCACGGGAGGCCCGGGCGAGGGCCGCGCCCACCTCCGGGGGGACGGCGTGCCGGTGCACGATGACGTGGACCGGAGCACCGGCCTCGTCCTCGCTGCCGCCGAGGGCCTCGCGCAGCCGGGCCGCCAGCGGGCCGGCTCCGACCACCGGGCACTCCGGCGCCACCTCGCTCGTGCCGCGGACCGCCGTCCCGAGCCCGACGCCCGCCAGAGACGGGGCCAGCAGCCGGCCGGTCTCGTGCTCGCCCCCCTCGTCCGCGGTGCGCAGCACGACCGCGCCGGGGCCCACGCCGACCTGCCAGCCCCCCTCGGGCCTGGGCACGAGGGGGAGCGGGGGCACCGGACCGTCTGCCGTCACCGGACAAGACTGACACCCTCCGGACGCGGGCGGCCGAGATTGTCCACAGGCCCCGCCCGGACGCGGGTCGGGCGGTCGACCCCGGTCGTCAGGCGCCGGCGGGCCCGCCTCGGGGGGCGTCGCCCTCGTCGTCCTCCGGCCCGGGACCGTCGCCGGAGAGCAGGCGCTCGATGTCCTCGTCCGAGATCGTCAGGTCGTCCCCGCCCGGGGAGCGTCGCCCGGCGTAGCCCAGCGGGTCGTCCAGGTCCGCCGCCGTCGGAGCGACGTCCGGGTGCCCCCAGGCCTGGTCGCGTGCGTCCTGGCCCCCCTGCGCCTCGAGGGCGCTGAAGAGGTTGGCGGCGTCCCGCAGGCGCCGGGGGCGCAGCTCCAGGCCGACCAGCGAGGCGAAGGTCTTCTCCGCCGGCCCGCCCGTCGCCCGCCGCCGACGGACCGCCTCGGCGAGCGCGTCGGCGTGCGGCAGGTGGGGACCGGCCGCCCTGGCCGCGACGACGTCCACCCACCCCTCGACGAGGGCGAGGAGGGTCTCGAGGCGGGCCAGGGCGGCCTGCTGGGCCGCGCTCGGCTCCGGCGAGAACAGTCCGTCGCCCAGGGCCGCCTGCATGGCCTCCGCGTCCTGGGGGTCCGCCGACCGCAGCGCTTCCTCGATCCCTCCCGTGTTGATGCTGATGTCGCGGGCGTAGTCCTCCACGGCGGTGAGCAGCTGCGGTCCCAGCCAGGGCACGGCCGCGAAGAGGCGCACGCGGGCGGCCTCGCGCACCGCGAGGTAGAGGTGGACCTCGCCGGCGTCGACCTCCAGACCCTCGGCGAAGACGGCGACGTTGGCCGGGAGCATCGCCACCGACTCGTCGCCGAGCAGCGGGATGCCCACCTCGGTGCCGGACAGGATCTCGCCGGCGAGCGTCCCCACCGCCTGGCCCACCTGGCCGCCGAACATGGACCCGCTCATCCTGCGGATCATCGGCTCCATCTGCCCCATGAGCGCCGCCGGGTTCATCCCCGGGGGCAGTCCCGGGATCGGCGGGGCGCCCTCCTCGCCGAGCTGCCCCATCTGCTGCTGCATCGCGGCGGACATGGCGGTCTGCAGGCCCTGCGCGACCGGAGCCGTCAGCCGTTGCCAGACCGGGAGCGTCGCCTCGACCCACTCCGCCCGGCTCAGCGCGCGCGCGGGACCCTCCGGCGGCGGGAAGTCGGTCACCTGGTCGAGCCACAGCGTGGCCACCTGCACCACCTGCTCGACGTCGCGGCGGGTCGTGCCGCCGATCGTGGCGTCACCCGCCTCGGCCACGACCTGACGGGCGACGTCGTGGGCGAGCTCGGTGTTGACGGGGCCGTCGTCGGCACCGCCCCCGCCGCCCATCAGCATCTCCAGCTGGGCTCTCATCTGCTGGAGCTGGGCAGGGTCGAGCGAGCCGAGTCCCATCGCCTCGAGCGCCTCGCGCATCTGCGGTGGCACCGGTCCTCCGAAGAGCGCCTCCAGCGGGTCTGGCTCGTCGCCGGGACGCTCGGCGGGCGGGTGCTCGGACATGTGGATCCTTCCTGGGCCGGGTGCGGCTGGTCCCAGCCTCTCACTCTGAGACGATGACGTCTGCTCCGGAGCCGCCGCGGCGCGGCGTCCCACTCATGACAACACCAGGAGGCGCTCGTGAGTTCCACGACCGCGCTCGACCCCTCCGCGCCCGACCCGGCCGCGCCCGACCCGGCGGAGTCCGGCGACGGGCGCCGACCGGCGGGCCTGCGCGTCGCGGTCACGCGCGGCGAGGGCCCTCTCGCGCCGCACGTGGTCGCCGCGCTCGTGGCGGGCGGCGACCGCGTGCTGGCCCTCGGCGCGGACGAGCGAGAGGACCTCGCGGGGGCGGAGTGGCGCACGTGCGACATCGCCGCCCCGTCCGTCGTCTCCGCGCTCGAGGACGTCGAGGTCCTCGTCCACCTGGCCGCGGAGCACGACCTGGCCGGCACGTTGCAGGAGCCCCCGGGGACGCGGCGGGCCCGGCTGCTCGCCGAGGCGCGGACGCTCACGACAGCCGCGGCGGCCACCGGGGTGGAGCACCTCGTCCTGGTGACCAGCGCGATGGTCTACGGGGCACGGCCCGACAACCCGGTGCCGCTGCCCGAGGACAGCCCGCTGCGCACTCCCGACACCGAGGGCCCGGTCGCCGACCTGGCGGCGGTGGAGGAGGAGGTCACGTCCCTCGCGCGGCTCCACCCGGCGCTGCGGGTCTCGGTCGTCCGCCCTGCGGCCCTGGTGGGCGGCGGTGTCGACACCATCGTCACGCGGCACTTCGAGGCGCCCCGGCTGCTCACCCTCAAGGGCACCGAGCCGGCCTGGACCTTCTGCCACGTCGAGGACCTGGGGGCGGCCCTCGCGGTCGTGGCGCACTGGGCGGCGCTGCCGGGGACGGTGACCGTCTCCGCGCCCGGGACCCTCACGCAGGAGGAGGTCGAGGAGCTCTCCGGGATGCGTCACGTCGAGCTGTCCGAGGCCGTCGCCGGCGCGGCCGCGGACCGGCTGCACCGGCTCGGGGTCGTGCCCGTCCCCGCCGGGGACCTGGCCTACGTCGCCCACCCGTGGGCCACCGAGCCCGTCGCCCTCCTCGCCCAGGGGTGGCGTCCGGTGCACGACAACGCCGGCTGCCTGGCGGCCCTGCTGGCGGACGTGCGCGGGCACCACGCCGTGATGGCCCGTCGCGTGACCGCCCGGGACGCGGTGGGGGCCGCCGCTGCCGGTGCAGCGAGCGCCGCCGTCGCGGTCATCGCGACCGCCGCCCTGGCCCGGCGCAGGCGGCCGAGGGCCTGAGCGGGCCCGCACCCGTGCAGGAGGCGTCCAGCCCGGATGGGGCATGATGACGCGGTGAGCCCAGCCACCGTCGTCACCGATGTCAGGGACAGCCCGCTGTCCGTCGACGAGGCCCTCCGCGCCGTGTCGCACCCCCGCGCCGGCGCCGTGGCGATCTTCGTCGGCACCGTGCGGGAGCACGACGAGGGGAGGGAGGGTGTCACCCTGCTGGACTACAGCGCCCACCCCGACGCGCGGGCCCGGCTCGCCGAGGTCGCGGCACCCGTCGCCGACGGTCACCAGGTCCACGGCGTGTATGCCGTGCACCGCGCCGGCTCGCTGGTCGTGGGGGACCTCGCGGTCGTGTGCGCCGTGTCCGCCGAGCACCGTGCCGAGGCCTTCGCGGGGGCCCGGCGCCTCATCGAGGACCTCAAGGCGCAGGTGCCCGTCTGGAAGCGGCAGCAGTACGCCGACGGCGACCACAGCTGGGTGGGGATGTGAGCGGCGGCTACCACGAGGGCTACCCCGACCCGCCGGCGGACCAGCCCCACACCGGCATCGGACGACGCTCCGGCGTGGCGCTGGGTCTCGTCGCGGCCACCGTCCTCGCGGGCGCGGCGCTCACCTGGGTCCCGGTCGACAGGGTCGTCTTCCGGCCGGGGCCGGTGTTCGACACGCTCGGCAGCATCGACGGCACCCCGGTCGTGAGCGTCGGGGACGACCTGGAGACCTACCCCACCGGCGGTCGCCTCTACTTCACCACCGTCGTCCTCGACGGAGGCCCCGGCACCGAGGTGACCGCCTGGGAGTGGCTCACGGCGTGGATCGACCCCGCGCTGTCCGTCCTGCCCCGGGACCAGGTCTTCCCCCCGGACGTGACGGCGCAGGAGGTGCGGGAGCAGAACACCGAGCTGATGCAGCACTCCCAGGAGGACGCCGCGGTCGTGGGGCTGCGGGCGGCCGGGATCACCGTCCCGGAGGACATCGTCGTCGCGCAGGTCATCGCCGACGCGCCCGCGGACGGCGTCCTGCACGTCGACGACCAGATCCTGTCCGTCGAGGGGGAGAGGACCACCGACACCGAGACCGTGCGGGAGCAGCTGCAGGACGTGCGACCCGGCGCGAGCGCCGAGATCACCGTGCTCCGGGACGGCGAGCGGGTCGACCTCGAGGTCCCCACGACCGAGGACCCCGACACCGGCCGGACGATCGTCGGCATCTACATCGCGCCCCGCTACGACATGCCCTACGACGTGACCATCGACGCGGGCAACGTCGGGGGCCCCAGCGCCGGGCTGATGTTCTCGCTCGCCGTCTACGACACGATCACCGAGGGCGAGCTCACCGGCGGGCACGCGGTCGCCGGGACGGGGACGATCAGCGGGCTGGGCACCGTGGGGCCGATCAGCGGCATCCGGCAGAAGATGTTCGCCTCGGAGCGCGCGGGCGCCGAGCTCTTCCTCGCGCCGGCCGACAACTGCGACGAGCTCGCCGGGGAGGAGCCCGGAGACCTCACCGTCGTGCCGGTCGCGACCTTCGACGAGGCGCTCGGCTACCTCGAGCAGGCGGCGGACGCCGACGACGTGACCACGCTCGACCTGCCCACGTGCGAGCAGGTCGTCGAGAGCGAGGACGACGCGACCGGGACCGGAGGCTGACCCGCTCCGGGTGGTCGGCCCGCGGCGTCAGTCGCGCAGCGTGGCGGCCAGGGCGTGCGTGAGCCCGGGGGCGATGTCGATGCCCACCGCCACGGCGTCGTCGGTGTCGTGGTCGCGCTGGCGGAGCAGGCACAGCTGCTCGCCGTCGCGCAGGCACGCCGCCAGCAGCCGGACGTCCTTGCGGTCCGGGTGCGCGGCCAGCTGGTCCGTCGCCGCCACGGGGTCGGCCGGCAGGTCACGCTCCGCCTCCGGAGGCACCACGACCCGCTCGACGGCGATCACGGCTCCCGCCACGTCCTCGGGCCAGGCCATCCGCCCGAGCATCGACTCCAGGTCCGCGGTCCTGGGCAGGCCCTCCTGCTCGATGGCCGTGTAGCCGCGACCGTCGGCACCGGGGTCGCCCAGCTGGCCCGCGAGGGCGGGCTCGCGCTCGCGGAGGAGCGCGGTGCGCACCAGCGCGAACACCCGAGGAGGCTGGTCCCACCCGGACCGGGCGACGTGCCGCTCGGTCTCGACGGCGGCGGTGAGGAGGGCGGTGGGCTGGACGGCGGAGGGCTGGTCGTTGGGCACGGGACCATGGTCGCACCCCGGGACGCGGTGCCGCGGGCCTGGCTGTCGGTCCGCGACACCGCGCCGGTTAGGCTGGACGGGTGAGCGAGCAGGACGGCGGCCCCGACCAGACCCCCGGCAGACCCCCCGGTGCCGGGCAGGGTGCTGGGCGCGCGGGCGGCCCCCCGGGAGGGACGGTCCTCGGGCGGGGGCTGCCCCGGCGCCGGGGCAGGCTCATCCCGACCGTCCTGGTGCTGGCCGCGGTGCTGGCCCTCCTCGCGTGGGGAGCCACGCTGTGGACCGAGTTCCTGTGGTACGACTCCGTCGGCTTCCGGACGGTCCTCACCACCCGGCTGGCCACCCAGGCGCTGCTGTGGGTGGGTGCCGGCGGGCTGACCGCCGCGCTCATCTGGTCCGGCCTCTGGCTCGCCTGGCGGCACCGGCCGGTCTACGCACCCAGCACGCCGGAGCAGGCCGCGCTCGACCGCTACCGCTCGGCGCTGGACCCGATGCGCCGGCTCGTCTTCGTGGCCGTCCCGCTCGTCCTCGGAGCCTTCACCGGCACCGCCGCGGCCGCCCAGTGGCAGACCGTCCTGCTCTTCCTCAACCGGCAGCCCTTCGGCACCGAGGACCCCCACTTCGGCCTGGACGTCGGGTTCTTCGTCTTCGGCCTGCCGTTCTGGCAGATGCTCGTCTCCTTCGCCACCCTCGTCCTCGGGCTGACGCTGGTCGGCGCCCTGCTGACGCACTACATCTACGGCGGCCTGCAGCTGCAGGGCGGCCCCCGCTCCTCGCGCACCACGACCGCCGCGCGCGTCCACCTGGCGACGATCGTCGCGGTGCTGCTCCTCGTCCGCGCGTTCGGCTACTGGCTCGAGCGCTACACGCTGTCGATGACGCAGCACGAGCGCATCACCGGGATGACCTACACGGACGTGCACGCCGTGCTCCCCACGCGCGGCATCCTCGCCGCGGCCGCCGTGCTCTGCGCGCTCTTCTTCCTGGCGACCATCTGGACGCGCACCTGGCGGCTGCCGCTGATCAGCCTCGCCGGCCTGCTCGTCGTCGCCCTCCTGCTCGGCGGCGTCTACCCCTCGCTCGTCCAGTCCCTGCGCGTCCGCCCCTCGGAGGCGCAGCTCGAGATGCCCTACATCGACAGGGCGATCGACAGCACCCTCGCGGCCTACGGCATGGAGGACCTGGACAAGATCGACTACAACGCCGAGACCGAGGCCGAGCCCGGCCAGCTGCGCAGCGACGCCGAGACCGTCCCCGGCATCCGGATCGTCGACCCCCAGGTCGTGTCCCCGACCTTCCGCCAGCTCCAGGGGGTCCGCAACTACTACCAGTTCGCCGACGCGCTGGACGTCGACAGCTACGAGGTCGACGGCGAGATGGTCGACACCGTCATCGCCGTGCGCGAGCTCAACCTCGACGGCGTGTCCGCCGGTCAGCGCAACTGGGTCAACGACCACACGGTCTACACGCACGGCTTCGGCGTCGTGGCCGCCTACGGCAGCCAGCGGACCCCGGAGGGCGAGCCCCGGTTCTTCGAGCGCAACATCCCCCCGGTGGGCGCCCTCGGCGACTACGAGCCGCGGATCTACTTCGGCGAGCACTCGCCGGTCTACTCCATCGTCGGTGCACCCGAGGGCGCCACGCCGCGCGAGCTGGACTACCCGGTGAGCGGCCAGGAGACGGGCGAGGTCAACAACACCTACGCCGGCTCCGGGGGCGTCGAGATCGGCAGCCTGGCCAGGCGCCTGGCCTACGCGATCAAGTACCGCCAGGTCGAGATCCTCCTGTCCGACTCCGTCAACTCCGAGTCGGTGATGCTCGACCACCGGCTCCCGCGCGAGCGGGTCGAGCGGGTGGCGCCCTGGCTCCGGCTGGACGGCAACCCCTACCCGGCGGTGGTCGACGGCCGCGTGCTCTGGATCGTCGACGGCTACACGGTGAGCAGCCGCTACCCCTACAGCCAGATGGAGGAGCTGGGCGAGGTCACCGCGGACTCGCTGCAGCAGGCGGAGAACATCCGCTCCATCGGTCAGGGTCGCATCAACTACATCCGCAACTCGGTCAAGGCCACGGTCGACGCCTACGACGGCACCGTCCAGCTCTACGCCTGGGACGAGGAGGACCCGCTGCTCAAGGCCTGGTCGCAGGCCTTCGACGGCACGGTCCGGCCGATGTCCGACATCGACGGCGAGCTCATGGGGCACCTGCGCTACCCGGAGGACCTGTTCAAGGTGCAGCGGGAGGTGCTGTCCCGCTACCACGTCGTCGACGCAGGCTCGTTCTTCACCGGCCAGGACTTCTGGGCGGTGTCCGAGGACCCCACGGTCGAGCTGGAGACGAAGCCGGACATCCCGCCCTACTACCTGTCCATCGCCATGCCCGGCCAGCAGGACCCCACCTTCAGCCTCACGACGACCTACATCCCGGCCGGGTCGCAGCGGCAGAACCTCACCGGCTACCTCGCCGTGGACGCGGACGCCGGGGACGCGGACGGGGAGCGCCGGGAGGACTACGGGCAGCTGCGGATGCTGGTCCTGCCCCGCGACACCACCGTGCGCGGACCGGGCCAGTTCCAGAACGAGGTCAACTCCTCCAACGAGGGCTCGGAGGCGTTCGACGTCACGCTGTCGCAGTTCCTCAACCTCAACCGCCAGCAGGGCTCCCAGGTCAAGCTCGGCAACCTGCTCACGCTGCCGGTCGGCGACGGTCTCCTCTACGTGGAGCCCGTCTACGTGCAGTCCCAGGGAGGCTCCTCCTACCCGCTGCAGCGCCTCGTCGTCGTGGCCTTCGGCAACGACCTGGCGTGGTCGGACACGCTGGACGGCGCGCTCGACGAGCTCTTCGGCGGGGACTCGGGGGCCACGGCCAGCGACGCCGGCACCGAGAGTCCCGAGGGAGGCCCCGCACCGGACGACGGGGAGGGCACGTCGGGGACCGACGAGGGTGCCCTGGCGGAGGCGGTCCAGGAGATCGAGCAGGCCTACGCGGACGGCCAGGCGGCGCTCGAGGCGGGCGACTGGGAGGCCTACGGCCAGGCGCAGGAGCGGCTGCAGGCGGCCATCCAGAAGGCCGTCGAGGCGAGCCCGGGCGGTGGCTCCGTCAGCGTGCCCGACGAGGCGGGGACCGACGACGCGGCGCAGACCTCGGGGCCCTGACCGGACCCGATTTGGACCCGCCGCGCGGGTGTCGTAGAGTAGTGACCGCAACGACGCGGGGTGGAGCAGTTCGGTAGCTCGCCGGGCTCATAACCCGGAGGTCGCAGGTTCAAATCCTGCCCCCGCTACCACCGACCAGGCCCGGAGAGAGATCTCCGGGCCTGGTGCTTTTCCGGCGGGGCGGCGGCCTACAGTGGACGCACTATGCCGCTGGACTTCCCGATCTCGGTCACGACCCTCGACAACGGTCTGCGGGTGGTGGTCAGCGAGGACCACGCCGTGCCGAGCGTCTCGGTCAACCTGTGGGTCGAGGTCGGCTCGCGCCACGAGCAGCCGGGCCGGACCGGCCTGGCGCACCTCTTCGAGCACCTCATGTTCCAGGGGTCCGAGCTCGTCGCGGAGGGCGAGCACATGGCTGCGCTCATGGCCCAGGGCGGCCGGGCCAACGCGACCACCTCCTTCGACCGCACGACCTACGTGGAGTCGGTCCCGAGCGGCGCGCTCGAGCTGGCCCTGTGGCTGGAGGCGGACCGGCACGGGCACCTGCTGCCCGCGCTCACCCAGGACAACCTGGACAACCAGCGGGACGTCGTCGTGGAGGAGAAGCGGCAGCGCTACGACACCGTGCCCTACGGCCAGGCGCTCGCGCACGTGTGCCGGATGCTGTTCCCCGAGGACCACCCCTACCACCACACCACGATCGGCGACATGGACGACCTGCTCGCCGCCGGTCTCGAGGACGTCCGTCGCTTCTTCACCGCGCACTACGGACCTCGCACGAGCGTGCTGACGCTGGTCGGCGACGTCACCCCCGAGCGGGCGCGGGAGCTCGCCGAGCGCCACCTCGGCCACCTCGTGGACGCCACGGTCGACCGGCCGGCTCCGCCGGCGCCCCTCGGTCCGCTCGCCGCGCCCCGCGGGCTGGACCTCCTGGAGGAGGTGCCCAGCGAGCGGCTCTACCTGGCGTTCCGCCTGCCCGCGGTCACCGACCCGGAGTTCCTGCCGGCCGCCATGGCCCTGGACGCCCTGGCCTCCCTGGAGGTCTCGCGGCTCCAGCTGCGCCTGGTGCGCAGGGAGGCGACCGTCAGCGGCTGCCACGCCTCGGCCCTCGGCCTGGCCGCCGGGACGTCGGTCGGCCTGGTCGTGCTCGACGTGGACGAGGCGGCCGACGCGGAGGAGGTGGAGCGGGCGGTGCACGAGGAGCTCGAGGAGCTCGCGCGGTCCGGCCCCGGCGAGGCCGAGCTGGAGGCCTCCCGGGCGGAGACCGAGAGGTCCTGGCTGGAGGCGCTGGGCAGCTTCGACGAGCGCGCCGAGCTCCTGGCCAGGGCCACGGCCGTGCACGGCGACCCGCAGCAGATCAACACCTACCTGGACGAGGTGATGGCCGTGACGGCGGACCAGGTCCGGCAGGCCGCGGCGCGGTGGCTGCGGCCGGGGAGCGCGGCCACGGTCCGCTACCTGCGGCCGGTCCTGCCCGGCGCCGCGACGGGCGCGGCGTCCGGGGCGGAGCGGGTCGCCGCCGCGCCCGAGGGAGGTGCCCGGTGAGCGCGCGCGTGACCGAGCGCCCCACCGTGCTCCCGCCGGTGCCGTGGGAGTTCCCGCAGCCGCGGGAGCACCAGCTGCGCAACGGGATGCGCCTGCTGGTCGTCGACCTGCCCGGGCAGCACGTGCTGTCGCTGCGGGTGCACCTGCGCCTGCCCGTCTCCCACGAGGCGCGGGGGACCGAGGGGTCGACCCTGCTCATGGCGCGGGCCCTCGACGAGGGCACGACCCGGCACACCAGCGAGCAGATCGCCGAGCTGGCCGAGCGCAACGGGATCGCGTGGGGCGCCGGCGCCGGGGAGCGGGGCGTGCACCTGGGCGTCGAGGTCACGGGCCGTCACCTGGGGACCGCGCTCGCCCTGATGACCGAGCTCCTGGCCGAGGCGACCTTCCCGCAGGCCGAGGTCGCCCGGTTGGTGCGCCAGCGGCTGGCCGACGTGGCCCACGCCCAGGCCGACCCGGGATCGAGGGCCTCCCTGGAGTTCGTCTCCACCTACTTCGACCCGGACGACCGCCCGCACCTGCCGGTGGGCGGGACCCGCGAGACGGTCGAGGGGCTCACCGCGGACCACCTGCGGGCCAGGCACGGCGAGCTGAGCCCCCGCGGGGCCACCGTCGTGCTCGCCGGCGACCTCTCGTCGGTCCCGGGGGCCGTGTCCCTGGTGGCGGCCACGCTCGGCACGTGGCGCGGCTCCGGCGAGCTCGCCGACCTGCCCGGGCCGGCGCGCCGGGCGTCCGACGCCGGCCGCGTCGTGCTCGTGTCCCGGCCCGGCCTGGCGCAGACCGAGATCCACCTGGGCAGGCCAGGCCCGGACCGGCGGACGCCGCACGGCTGGGGCACCTACCAGGCCCTCGGGATGCTGCTGGGCGGCTCGCCCCACGCCCGCATCGACCGCGTGCTGCGCGAGGAGAAGGGCTACACCTACGGGCTGCGCGCCAGCTTCCGGCCGCGGGCCGTCGGCGGTCTCACCGTCGTCGGCGGCTCGGTCCGCGCCGACGCCACGGTCGCGGCGGTGGGTGAGCTGCTGTCGATCCTGGACACCCCCGGCGACCGGCTCACCGTGGACGAGGTGCGTGCGGCGGCCGACTTCGTGGCGATGACCGCCCCCGGCCGTTACGCCACCGCGGACGCCGTGGCCGAGGAGATCGTCTCGCTGGCCGCGGACGGGCTCCCGCCGTCGACGGTCACCGGGACACTCGCGCAGCTGCGCGACCTCACCCGCGACCAGGTCGCGGCGGCCTGGGACGAGGTGCGCGAGGGACCCGGCTGGACCCTCGTCCTCGTCGGCGACCCCGGGCACGCCGAGGGGGTGGCCGGGCTCGGGCTGGGCGAGGTCTCCGTCGTCGGGTAGGCCCCCCGGCCGGTGACGATCAGCCCTGGGGGCCGTCCTGGGACGCCAGCGAGGCGAGCGCCAGGTCGTGCAGGCGACCGTTGGTGACGAGGACCGGGCTCGACGGGGCCGCCCCGGCCCCGGTGACGCCGGCGCCCCAGGGGTCGCTCACCCGCCCGCCGGCCTCCTCGACGATCGTGCTCAGCGTCGCCAGCTGGTAGGCGTCGGCCGAGGCCGCGAGCGCGACGTCCGCCGCCCCCTCGGCGACCAGCGCGTGGCTCCAGAAGTCCCCGAAGGCGCGCGTACGCCATACCCGGTCGCAGAGCTGGGCGAAGCCGTCGCCGTGCGGACCGAAGAGCCAGGAGGCCACCTCGTCCACGGACACCGACGCGTGCTCCAGCACGGAGGTGTCGCTGACGTGCACCTGCCGTGCGCGGCTGAGCTGGCGACCGGTCCACGCGCCCGAGCCGCGGCCGGCCCACCAGCGGCGCGCCAGGGCGGGGGCGGCGACGAGGCCGAGCACCGGCTCGTCCTCGACGACGAGCGAGATCAGGGTCGCCCAGACCGGCACCCCGCGCACGTAGTTGGCGGTCCCGTCGAGCGCGTCGAGCACCCAGCGCCGGTCGCCGTGCCCGGTCGGCTCGAGGACCCGGCCCTCGACCCGGTCCCGGGGGCGGGTCCGCTGCAGCTGGTGGCGGAGCAGCTCCTCGAGCCGCTCCGTGGCCTGCGTGGTCAGGGCGCCGTCGTCGGTCACCGCGACCCGCAGGTCGGGGGAGCCGAACAGGTCGAGGGCGGTGCGCTCGACGGCGTCCGCGAGGACGTGCGCGAGGCGGAGGTCGTCGTCGTACGTGGCCACCGGGCCACCGTATCCGTCGGCGCGGCCCGGGCCCGGCAGCCCCCGCCGGGGCCGCGGTGGCGCGGCGTGTCAGCCGTGCTCGCCGCCCACCCGGCTGCGCAGCAGCCGGCGCAGGGACTCCAGCCGCGCGGGCCCCGCCGGCCCGGCGTGCCCCTCCGCGACCCAGGCGTCCAGCGCGCAGTCCGGCTCGTCGTGGCTGCAGCCGCGGGGGCAGCCGGCCGTCCCCGGCGCCAGGTCCTCGAAGTGCTCCACGAAGCTGCCGGGGTCGACGTGCCCCAGCCCGAACGACCGCACCCCGGGCGTGTCGACGACCCACCCGCCCCCGGGCAGCTCGAGGGCCACCGCGGAGGTCGAGGTATGGCGTCCGCGCCCGGTCACCACGTTGACCGCGCCCGTGGCGCGCCCGGCCTCGGGGACGAGCGCGTTGACGAGGGTGGACTTGCCGACGCCCGAGTGGCCCACGAGGACGCTGACGCGGCCCTCCAGCTGCTCGCGCACGCGCTCCACGGCGGCGGGCTCCAGGACGGTGCCGTCCGTGCCGCCGGGGGCGCTGCGCGTCACCACGGCCGGCACGTCGAGCGCCTCGTAGCGGGAGAGGAAGTCGTCGGGGTCGGCGAGGTCGGCCTTGGTCAGGACGAGAAGGGGCTCCAGGCCGGCGTCGTAGGCCGCGACCAGGCAGCGGTCGACCATCCGGGCCCGCGGCTCCGGGTCGGCGAGCGCGGTGACGACCACCAGCTGGTCGGCGTTGGCCACGATGACCCGCTCGACGGTGTCCGTGTCGTCGGCGCTGCGGCGGAGCACCGTGGTGCGCTCCTCGAGGCGCACGATCCGGGCGAGCGAGTCCGGGCCGCCGGACGTGTCCCCGACCATCGCCACCCGGTCGCCGACGACGATGCGGGTGCGGGCCAGCTCCCGGGCACGCATCGCGACGACGACCTGCTCCGCGAGGCGGACGGTGTAGCGGCCGCGGTCGACGCCGGTGACCATGCCGACGACCGCGTCCTCGTGGGCCGGCCGGTCCTTGGTGCGCGGGCGGGTGCCGCGGCGCGAGGGGCGGGTGCGGACCACCGACTCGTCGAGGTGGTCGTAGCGGCCGCTCATGGCGACGGGGCGGTCGCCCCGCGGACCGCGTGCTCCCAGACGGCGTGGAAGCCCGGGAAGGTCTTGTCGGCGGTGGCGACGTCCTCCACCTCGACGTCGGGGAGGGCGGCACCCACGACCGCGGCGAACATCGCCATCCGGTGGTCGTGGTAGGTGCCCAGCCGGGCGCCGCGCAGCGGAGCCGGCTCGATGACCAGGCCGTCGGCGGTCTCCTCGGCCGTGCCGCCCAGCCGGGCGATCTCCGTGGCCAGGGCCGAGAGCCGGTCGGTCTCGTGCCCGCGCAGGTGCGCCACGCCGCGCAGGCGGCTGGGGGAGGAGGCCAGCACCGCGAGCGCCGCCACCACGGGGGTGAGCTCTCCCACGTCGGACAGGTCGAGGTCGGCGCCCTCGAGGCCGCCCCGCCCGGTGACGACGAGGCCGCGCTCGGTGAGCGAGGTGGTGGCGCCCATCTGCGAGAGCACCTCGCGCAGGTGCCCGCCGGGCTGGGTCGTGGTCGCCGGCCACCCGGGGACGACGACGGTCCCGCCGGTGACGGCGGCGAGGGCGAGGAAGGGTGCGGCCGAGGAGAGGTCCGGCTCGACGTCGACGTCGAAGGCCCGCACGGCCCCCGGCGCGACCTCCCAGGTCTGCCCGTCGGGGCGGGCCACCTCCACACCGGCGGTGCGCAGCACCTGCACGGTCATCTCGATGTGGGTCCGGCTCGGCAGCGTCGCGCCCGTGTGCTCGAGGACGATCCCGCGGTCGAAGCGGGCCCCCGCCAGGAGCAGCGCGGAGACGAACTGCGAGCTCGCCGACGCGTCGACCCCGGCGCGGCCGCCGGGGACGCGCCCCGTGCCGTGGACCGTGTAGGGCAGCGTGCCCCGGCCGTCGTCCTCGACGCGCACGCCGAGGTCGCGCAGCGCGTGGAGCACGGGGCCGACGGGTCTGGCCCGTGCCGTGGGGTGGCCGTCGAAGCGGACGGGGCCGTCGGAGAGCGCCGCCAGCGGGGGCACGAACCGCATGACCGTGCCGGCCTGGCCGCAGTCGACCTCGCCCCCGCGCAGCCGCTCCGGCGGGACCACGCGCCACACCTCGTCCCCGGTGTCGTCCACCTCGGCCCCGAGGGTCCGGAGGGCCTGGACCATGCGCTCGCTGTCGCGGGAGCGCAGCGGCCTGCGCAGCGTGCTCGGGCCGTCCGCCAGGGCGGCCAGCACGAGCCAGCGGTTGGTGAGGGACTTGCTGCCGGGCACCTCGACGACGGCGTCGACCGGCCCGGACGCGTGGGGGGCGGGCCAGATCGGCAGGTCGGTCATCGGTGGGTCTCCTCGGGTCGGTGCGGCCTACGGTAGCGCGGTCAGGAACGCCCCGACGTGGCGGCGGACGGCGGTGAGGTCCCTGCTGGGGGAGTGGGTGCCCGGGACGGGGACGAGGGTCAGCGACTCCTGGCCGTCCCCGACGGCGGCGGCCACCTCGTCGGGGGTGCCGAAGGGGTCGCGCGCGCCCTGCACGACGAGCGTGGGCAGGCCGGCGGCCAGCGGCCGGGCCAGCTCCTCCGCGCGGCTCCGGTCCGGCCGGCCGGGAGGATGGAGCGGGAAGGCCAGGCAGACGACGCCGGCCACCGGTGCCTCCACGGTGCGGCACGCCACGCGCGCGCCCGCGCTGCGGCCGCCGAAGACCCACGGACCGGGCAGGGGTATGCCGTGCTCCTCCTGCCACGCCGGCTCGGCCAGACGCCGGGTCACCTCGCGCCAGGCGCGGTCGAGGGTGGGTGGTGGGGTGGCCACGCGTCGTCCGGCGACGCGCCACGGCTGGTCGACCAGGACGACCGTCCAGCCCGCGTCGAGGGACGTCAGGGCGAGGACGTCGGCGGCGTCCCGCTGCCCGCCGGCGCCGTGGCCGAGCAGCAACGTGCCCCGCGGTCCGGCGGTGCCGGGCACCCGCACCCTCGCCGGTCCCGCCGAGGTCGCCACCTCGACGCCGGCCGGGCCGCTCGCGGGGCTCACCCGCCCAGCACCTCGCCGGTGCCGGGGTCGACGACCCCGACCAGCTGCTCGACCGGCAGCGGGTCGACCAGGGCCGCCCCGTTGCTGCGGGAGGAGTTGACGGCGGTGCTCACCGGCCAGGCCTGGAACCGGCCGGGCACGTGCGAGGCGTCGAGCATCGAGCGCACCGCGTCCGGGGAGGTCGTCCCCGGGTCCAGCCACTCCTCCCAGGAGCCCGGGTCCAGGACGACGGGCTGGCGGTCGTGGATCCGGTCCAGGCCGGGCTCGGCCTCCGTCGTGACCACCGTGTAGGAGACGACCCAGGACAGGGGGTCGTCGGCCGGGGCGTCCGGGACCTTCCAGAACTCGTAGAGGCCCGCGAGCGCGAGCGGGACGTCGTCGGCCCGGGTGACGAAGAAGGGCTGCTTGCGCGGCCGGCCCCTGGCGCCGGTGGCGACCGGGCTGGCCTGCCACTCGTACCACCCCGTCACCGGGACGAGGCAGCGGCGGCGCGCCGCGGCGCGGGAGAAGGCCGGCTTGTCGAGGACGCTCTCCGCGCGGGCGTTGGTCATGCGGCCGCCGACGGACGGGTCCTTGGCCCAGGAGGGCACGAGCCCCCACGTGAGGAGCCGCAGCTGACGGACGGGCGCGGCGTCCTCGCCGCCGTCCCGCGGCGGGCGCGTCAGGACGACGGGAGCCTGCTTGGTGGGGGCGACGTTGTGGTCGGGCTCTCCGGGCGGAGGCTGCTGGGGGTTCTTCAGCACGCTGCGGGAGCGCTCGTCGGTGGCGTCGAGCTCGACGTCGTAGGCCTCGACCAGCTCGTCGGGGTGGGCCGTCGCGGCGTAGCGCCCGCACATCAGCCGGCCCCCCGGCCGCTGCCGCGCCCGCTCACTGGCGGTAGCCCGAGAGGAAGTTGCCCATCCGCTCGAGCGCTGCCCGCAGGTCCGCGCCCCAGGGGAGGGTGACGATGCGCAGGTGGTCGGGGTCGGGCCAGTTGAAGCCCCGGCCGTGCACGACGAGGATCTTCTCCTGCTCGAGCAGGTCGAGGACGAACCGCTCGTCGTCGTGGATCTGGTGCACCTCGGGGTCGAGCCGCGGGAAGACGTAGAGCGCGCCCCGCGGCTCCACGACCGAGACGCCGTGCATCGCCGAGAGCATCGACACCGCGATGTCGCGCTGCTCGGTCAGGCGCCCGTCGGGGGCGATGAGGTCGTCGATGCTCTGCCGGCCGGACACGGCCACCTGGATGGCGTGCTGCGCCGGGACGTTGGGGCACAACCGGGTGGAGGCCAGCAGCTCCACGCCCTGGAGGAACCCCTCCGCGTGGGCGGTGGGGCCGGTGATCGCCACCCAGCCGGCGCGGTAGCCGGCGACCCGGTAGGTCTTGGACAGGCCGTTGTAGGTGAGGCAGAGCAGGTCGGGGGCCAGGGCGGCGACCGAGTGGTGCCGGGCCCCGTCGTAGAGGACCCGGTCGTAGATCTCGTCGGCGAGCACCAGCAGGGAGTGCTCCCGCGCCACCTCGGCGATCCGCTCGAGCACCTCCCGGCTGTAGACCGCGCCCGTCGGGTTGTTGGGGTTGATGACGACGATCGCCTTGGTCCGCGGCGTGACCTTGGACCGGATGTCCTCGACCGAGGGGTTCCAGCCGTCGGCCTCGTCGCAGAGGTAGTGGACGGGCGTGCCGCCGGCCAGGCTGGTGGCGGCCGTCCACAGCGGGTAGTCGGGCGCCGGGACGAGCACCTCGTCGCCGTTGTCGAGCAGCGCCTGCAGCGTCATCATGATGAGCTCGGACACGCCGTTGCCGAGGTAGACCCGGTCGACGTCCAGCTCCGGGAAGCCGGGCACCTCCTGGTAGCGGGAGACGATCGCCCGCCGGGCCGGGAGGATCCCCTTGGACTCCGAGTAGCCCTGCGCGTGGGGGAGCGAGGCGATCATGTCCTGCAGGATCGTGTCGGGGGCCTCGAAGCCGAAGGGCGCCGGGTTGCCGATGTTGAGCTTGAGGATCCGGTGCCCCTCGGACTCGAGCTGGGCGGCACGGGCCGCCACGGGGCCGCGGATCTCGTAGAGGACGTTCTGCAGCTTGACGGACTGCGTCAGCGGCTTCAGCGGGCGGGGGCGGGACTGGCTCACCCGCCCATGCTCCCACGCCGGGAATGAAGGCCGCGTCCCGCCACGTTCTCCTCCCGAACCCCACAGGCAGGAGGCACCTTGCTCATCACCACCGCCGCCCCCGGAGAGCGGACCGGAGCCAGCGCGCTCGTCCAGGCTCACGGGCTAGGCTGGTCGACGATGGACACCGACCAGCCGACGATCGAGGAGCTCGAGGCGCAGGCGCTCGCGGAGGCCGACGCGACCGTGGACGTGGCCACCGAGACGCCCGAGGAGCGAGCCGCCCGGTTCGAGCGGGAGGCCATGCCGCTGCTGGACCAGATGTACAGCGCGGCGCTGCGCACCACCCGCAACCCCACCGACGCCGAGGACCTCGTCCAGGAGACCTACGCCAAGGCCTTCGCCGCCTTCCACCAGTACCGCCCCGGCACGAACCTCAAGGCGTGGATGTACCGCATCCTCACCAACAGCTTCATCAACTCCTACCGCAAGAAGCAGCGGCAGCCCCTCGAGTCGGACGCCGGGGAGGTGGAGGACTACCAGCTGGCGCGCGCCGCCTCGCACACCTCCACCGGCCTGCGCTCGGCCGAGACGGAGGCGCTGGACCACCTCCCGGACAGTGACGTGACCCGCGCGCTGGCCTCGATCGGCGAGGACTTCCGGATGGCGGTCTACCTCGCCGACGTCGAGGGGTTCTCCTACAAGGAGATCGCAGAGATCATGGACACGCCGATCGGCACCGTCATGTCCCGGCTGCACCGGGGCCGCAAGCAGCTGCGCGAGCTGCTCACCGACTACGCGGTCGAGCGCGGCGTCATCTCCTCGCCCGAGGAGGCCCGCCGATGAGCCGCCCGACCGAGGACGCCGGCGCGGCCGACTGCGCCGACGTCATCCTGCGCCTGTTCGAGTACGTCGACAACGAGAGCACCCCCGTCGACCGGGACCGCATCCACGCCCACCTCGAGGAGTGCGGCCGCTGCCTCGCCGAGTACGAGCGCGACCTGCTCATCAAGGCGCTGGTGCGCCGGGCCTGCGCCTGCCAGCAGGCGCCGGAGGCCCTGCGCGCGCAGATCCTCACCCGCATCACGACCACGCGCGTCACCGTCGTGGAGCGCGGTCCCGAGCGGGGCTAGGGGACGCGAGGTCGCGCGGCCCGCGGCCGCCGGCGCCGGACAGCACGAGGGCCGGAGCACCGATCGGTGCTCCGGCCCTCGTCGCCTCGCCGCTCAGGCGTTGGGCTTGCGGCCGTGGTTGGCCGCCTTCTTCTTGCGGTCGCGGCGCTTGCGTGCACGCTTGCTCATGTCTGCCTCCCGGTCTGTCGTGGTCTGGGGACGGCGGCCCCCGGCGACGTGGTCGACGGGAGACGTTCCGGTCCATCTTCGCACACGCCTGGTGGACCTCCCGGCCTCCGTGTGACGACGCTCACAGCGAAGGTAAAGACTTGTTCAAGAATCGCCGTGGGGGCCGGTTCTCGGTCGACTGGCACGGACCGCTGTGGGACAGTATGGGCACGGCTCGAACCTGTGCCGGACGACCCGATCCCTGTGCCAACCGGGCACCCGTGAAAGGACACGATCGTGCTGCAGCTCATCTCGATGCTTGCCTCCCTGGGCTTCTCCCCGGACATCCTCTCCTGGGAAGACTGACGACCCCGCAGTATCCGACGAGGGGCGAGGAGCGACCTGCTCCTCGCCCCTCGTCTCTGCGTGTCGGCCTCGTCGTCGCCCTGCTCGCGGCGGTCGCCGTGGCTGGGGCGTGGTGGGGGTGGCACCACCTCGGGCCGGACGCCCGCGTCGACCCCGTCATCGTGGTGCCGCTCGTCGCGCTCGGCGTGGGCGGGGTCCTGCTGCGCGAGCGGGACCTCGGGCCGCACCTGGGCGTGTCCGTCATCTCGGTGGTGCTCGGCGCGGCCGTCGCGCTGACCGGGCCGACGGGGGCGGCCCTCGTCGGCTTCGTGTCCTACCTGGCCGACCTGCGCGGCCAGCGCACCCGCACCCGCCTGTTCAACGCGGCGATGGCCGCCGCCATCGGCGCCGTCGGCGGCGTGGTCTACCTCCTGCTGGCCGACGGGCTGGCGGTGGACTCGCCCCAGACCGACCCGCTGCGGCAGATCGGGCTGCCCCTGCTCGTGGCGCACCTCGCGATGACCCTGCTCAACGCGCTGTCCATCGGGCTGATGGCGTCGGCGGTGCGTGGCAGCCCGGTCGTCGCGGTGGCCGCGGGGGCGCTGCGCAGCCTGGGCTGGGGCGCCCTCACCCACCTCATCGTCGGGTTCCTCTTCGTGGTGCTGTGGACCTCGGCGGGCCTCGGCGTGCTGAGCGCCATCTTCGTGCTCGGCCCGCTCGTGACGGCGCACTGGACGATCGGCCGCGAGGCCCTGGCGCGGCGGGAGCACCAGGAGACGGTGACGACCTTCGTGGCCGCGCTCGAGGAGGCCGACCCCGTCTCCGCCGGGCACAGCGCCCGGGTCGCGCACCTCGCCGACCTCATGTCCGGGCCGCTCGGCCTGTCGGGCCAGCAGGCGGAGGACCTGCGCTACGCCGCCCTCCTGCACGACATCGGCCTGGTCACCGTCCGCCCGCAGCTGCCGGCCGACCCGGAGAGCGACCAGACCGCCTACCTCAGCGCCATCAGCGCCCATCCCGAGGCGGGGGTGGCCGTGCTGCGGGGGCTGGACTTCCTCACCGGCGCGCTGCCGGCCATCGCCCACCACCACGAGCGCTGGGACGGGCGCGGCTACCCCGCCGGGCTCGCGGAGGAGGCGATCCCCCTGGCCGCGAGGGTCATCGCGGTCGCCGACGCCTACGACGCGCTCACCGGGCGGCAGGACGCCGCCGGTGACGACGCCCTGGCCGAGCTGCGCAGGAGGGCCGGGACGCAGCTGGACCCCACCGTGGTCGAGGCCCTCGCCGACGCGCTCGCGCGCAGGTCGCAGCCGCCGGAGGAGCTCCGCACGAGGGGCTCGGCGGAGGTCGGGGACGCCGGCGCCGAGCCCGGCGGGCGCCTCGACCACGACCACCCGTCGGTGAGCGACACCTTCGCGGAGTGGCAGCCCGAGCAGAGCCTGGGGGCGCGATGACGTCGGGGCCCCGGCCCGGGGGAGAGGGTGGTGGACGGTGGCGCTGACGCCCGCGCTGGCGCTCGTCGCGCTCCTCGCCATGCTCGTGGGAGAGGCCTGGCGGGTCTCGGTCCCCGGTCTCGGGCGGGACGCGCCGCTCGCCCAGGCGACCGCGGTGGCCCTCGCCGTCTCGACGTACTGGCCGGTCGGCGGCGACCCGGACGGCCTGGTCGGGCTGGCCGGGCCGCTGGCCCTGGCCTGCCTGGCCACCCTCGTCGTCGCGGTCTTCCGTCGGCTCTGGTCGGGGGTGCCCGCCGACCTCGGCCGCACCGTCACCACGGTGCTCGTGGCCGGTCTGCTCGCGCGCACGCCGCTGCCCGGCTCAGCCAGCCTGCTGGTGCGGGCCGAGGCGCCCGGGGCCCACGCCACGACCGTGGCCCTGCTGCTGCTCGCCGTCGCGGTCCTGGCGGTCGTCGCGCCGGTCCTGGGGCGTGCGGTCCTGCAGGCGGTGCGGGAGCGGACCTCGCTGCGGGCGCAGCTCAGGGCCCACCTGGCGCGGCACGGCGCCCTCGTGCTGGCGACCGCCACGACCGCCGCGGTCATGGCCCTGTCGGTGCCGGTCCTGCGGTCGGCCTCCTTCGTGCTCTTCCTCGTGCCGATGGCGCTGCTCCAGCCGGCCGTCACGCGGCAGCGCCGCATCAAGGAGGCGCAGCGGCAGACGATCATCGCCCTCTCGCGGCTCACCGACCAGGCCGGCCTGACCGCGCCCGGGCACGCCGTCCGCGTGGCGCGCACCGCCGTGCCCGTGGCGCGCGAGGCCGGCGTCGAGGACGCCGACCTCGCCGAGGTCGAGGCGGCGGCGCTCCTGCACGACATCGGCCAGGTGGGGCTCTCCCGCCCGATCCCCGGAGGCGCGACCGTCGAGGTGTCGGCCCGCGACCAGCGCCGGGTCGCCGCCACGGGCGCGGCGATCCTCGCCCGCACCGCCGACCTGTCCCGCCTGGCGTCCACGGTGGCCGACGTCGGCATCCCGCAGCACTGGGCGGTGCAGCGCGGCGACGTCGGCATGCCCTCCCGGGTGGTGCGGGTGGTCTCGGCCTACGACGACCTCACCGGCGCGGGCCTGCGTCTCGGGGGCGGTCACGGGCCCGTCGACGCGCTCGAGCGGATCCTGCGCTCGACGCCGCACGAGTACGACCCCGCCGTCGTGGACGCCCTCGTGCGGCACCTGGAGCGCCGGGGCATGCTGGCCGCCACCGAGGCCACGCGGCTGCGGCGGCGGACCCCCTCGCCGGGGACCGGCCAGGGCGCGACGGCGGAGGCACCCACCGGGGCGACGTAACCTGTCTGCGTGCTCCTCGCGATCGACACCTCGACGACAGCCATCGGTGCGGCCCTGCACGACGGCACCCGCGTCGTGTCCGCCGTCACCCACGAGGGCGCGCGCAAGCACGGCGAGCTGCTGGCACCGGCCGTGGCCGAGGTGCTCCGGCACGCGGGGGCGGAGCGTGCCGACCTGACGGCGGTGGTGTGCGGGGTCGGCCCCGGCCCCTTCACCGGCCTGCGGGTCGGGGTCGTCTCCGGCCTCGTCCTCGCGCACGCCCTCGGCCTGCCCGACCCGGACGGCGTCTGCTCGCTCGACGCGATGGCCCACGCGCTGGTCGGCCGGCACGAGGGACGGGTCCTCGTCGCCACCGACGCACGGCGCAAGGAGGTCTACTGGGCGGTCTACGACGTCGGCGGTGCTGCCGCCCGCCGCCTGGACGGCCCCGGGGTCGCCCGGGCCGCCGACCTCCCCCCGGAGGTGCGGGCGCTCCCGACCGTCGGGCGTGGACCGGAGCTCTATCCCGAGTCGCTCCCGCACCTGCTGCCCGAGGGACCGCGGGACGTGGACCCGGCCGCGCTGGCGGACCTCGCCGTCGCGCTGCGCGCCGGGGGGCACCCCGACTCCGCGACCGGGCTGCTCGACCCCGAGCCCCTCTACCTGCGTCGTCCCGACGCCGTCGCCGCCCAGGGACGGCCGGCATGAGGCTGCGGGAGGCGACCTGGCGCGACCTGGCGCAGATGTCCGCCCTCGAGACGCGCTGCTTCCCGCACGACGCCTGGAGCGAGGCGACCTTCTGGGCCGAGCTCGCGCAGCGGCCCCGCCGCTCCTACTGGGTGGCCGTGGAGCAGGCGTCCGGGCCCCCCGCCGACGGTCGGGCCCCGGACGCCGAGCGCGTGGTCGGCTACGCGGGCGTCGACGTCGCGGGCGACCTCGCCGACGTCATGACCGTCGCCGTGGACCCGGGACGTCGGGGGAGCGGCCTGGGGACCAGGCTGCTCGAGGTGCTCCACACCCGCGCGGCGGAGGCGGGCGCCGACGCCGTCCTGCTCGAGGTGCGGGCCGACAACCACGCCGCCCGGTCGCTCTACGCCGCCCACGGCTACGTCGTCGTGCGCACGCGCGGCGGCTACTACCGGTCCGCCGACGGCACCCCGCCGACGGACGCCCTCGTCATGCGCAAGGAGCTGGTCCGACCGTGAACGAACCCCTCGTCCTGGGCATCGAGTCCAGCTGCGACGAGACCGGGGTCGGCATCGTCCGCGGCGAGACGCTGCTCACCGACGCGGTCGCCAGCAGCGTCGCGGAGCACGCCCGCTTCGGCGGCGTCGTGCCCGAGGTCGCCAGCCGCGCCCACCTCGAGGCGATGGTGCCCACGATCCGCCGGGCCTGCGACGAGGCGGGCGTCACGCTCGCCGAGGTCGACGCGGTCGCCGTGACCGCCGGCCCGGGGCTCGCCAGCGCGCTCGTGGTCGGTGTCGCGGCGGCGAAGGCCCTGGCGCTCGCGCTGGACCGGCCGATCTACGGCGTCAACCACCTCGCCGGCCACGTCGCGGTCGACATCCTCGAGCACGGCCCGCTGCCGGAGCCGACCGTGGCGCTCCTCGTCAGCGGTGGACACTCCAACCTGCTGCTCGTCGACGACATCACCCAGGACGTGGTGTCGCTGGGGGCGACGATGGACGACGCGGCGGGCGAGGCCTTCGACAAGGTGGCGCGGCTCCTCGACCTGCCCTATCCGGGCGGCCCGCACATCGACCGGGCGGCGCGTGAGGGGGACGGCGCCGCGATCACGTTCCCCCGCGGGCTGACCTCGGGACGGGACCTCGCCAGGCACCGTTTCGACTACTCCTTCTCCGGGCTGAAGACCTCGGTCGCGCGGTGGGTCCAGGCGCGTCGGGAGGCGGGTGACCCCGTCCCTGTCGCGGACGTGGCGGCGTCCTTCCAGGAGGCGGTCGTCGACGTCCTCACGAGCAAGGCCGTGGCGGCCTGCCGCGAGCACGGCGTCGAGGACCTGCTCATCGGTGGCGGGGTCGCCGCCAACAGCCGGCTGCGCGCGCTGGCGGAGGAGCGGTGCGCGGCCGAGGGCATCCGGCTGCGGGTGCCCCGGCCCGGCCTCTGCACCGACAACGGTGCGATGATCGCGGCCCTCGGGGCCCAGCTCGTCATGAAGGGCCGCGAGGCATCCCGGCTCGACCTGCCGGCCGACTCCTCCCAGCCGGTCTCGCAGGTCAGGGCCTGAGCGGCCGCACGACGACGGCGGCGGGCGTCCCGGCGACCCTCGTCAGCACGAGCGTCGCCTCTGCGGCGCCGCGACCCCTGAGGCGCAGGTCGGCCCGGAAGCGGTCCGGGTCGGTGGGCACGCCGCGCTTCTTGACCGTGACCCGGTCGACGCGGCGCTCGCGCAACCAGGCGCGCACCGTGCGGGCGTGCAGCGGGAGCACCTCCTCGACGGCGAACCACCTCGCCCAGGGGACGTCGACGACCGCCGGGGCCACCACATACCCCGTCCCGTGGTCGAGCTCGCGGCCGTCGACCGCCGCGGACAGGCTGCCGACGAGCCCCGCGGCGAGGACCGTGCGGTCCGGCTCGGCGAGGTAGCCGTCGACCGCCGCACCGACCGCCAGCGGCGCCGGGGGGTCGTCCACCGGCTCGACCCTGAGCCAGCTGGCCCCGTCCGGCCCGGAGGTGCCGACCACCGCGCTGACCCCCGGCCGCCGCACGGCGGCGCCCCACCAGACCACGGCCTCGACGACGCCGCCGTCGAGGCCGACCCACTCGGCCTCGGCCCCGGCCGGCAGGTCCGCGACGTCGAAGCCGGGGGAGAGCTTGGCGCCCGCGGCGGCGGCACGGTCGGCCAGCGCCCGGACCGCGTCCCACGGCGGCGAGAGCTCGTCGAGCCGGGACACGCGGCGCGTCCGGCCCCGGACGTCCGCCACGCCGGGGGTGCGCCGCGCGGGGTCGAGCCACACGCCGTCCCCCGGCGCGGGGCTGACGTCGGCGACGTCCCCGTGGACCACGCGGGCTCCGGGGTGGGCGGCGAGGTTGTGCGCCGCGGCGGCCGCCACCTCGGCGTCGCGCTCCACCGCGGTGACCGACAGGCCCGCGTCCGCGAGGGCGAGCGCGTCGAGGCCGAGGCCGCAGCCGAGGTCCCAGACGTGCTCGACGCCGGCGTCCACGAAGCGCCGGGCGTGCCGGGCGGCGACGGCCGGCCGGGTCGCCTGCTCGAGCCCGTCGGAGGTGAGGAGCAGGTGCTCGGCGAGCGGGCCCAGGCGGGAGGCCGCGCGGGCGCGCAGGCGGGACTGGGTGAGCGCGGCGGAGACCAGCTCGGGGTCCGCGCCGCGGGCCCGCAGCTGCTGCGTGAGGGAGATCACCCCGGCCTCGTCGTAGGCGGGCAGCCCGGCGAGCAGCACGGCGCCCTCGCCGTCGGCCAGGCGGCCCATCAGCTCGGCCGCGCGCGAGGCGCGCCCGGTGTCGTCGGGGGTCACCCGCCCATTGTGGGCCAGCTAGATTGGGATCCGTGCCAGCCCACATCCTCGCTCCCCACGCCCGCGACTGGATCCGACGCGCGAGCCGGATGGCGCTGCGGGCCGCCGGCTGGGCCGTCGCCGGGCAGCTGTCCCTCGCCGCGGGGGTGGTCGCGGCCGACGCCCTGCGCAAGCACCGCGACGGGGACGCGCCGGCCGACGAGCCGGTCGAGGTCCCGGTGCACGAGGACCGGATCACGACCTACACCTACGGCCGGGCGCTCTACGACGACATGCTCGCGGCGATCGAGTCCGCGGAGGACTACGTCTACCTCGCCTCCTACATCTGGAAGGCCGACGAGGTCGGCCAGCAGTTCAAGGACGCCGTCGTCCGGGCGGCGGACCGGGGCGTCCTGGTGTGCATCGTCTTCGACGGCTTCGCCAACCTGGTCGTGCCCAGGATGTTCAAGCGCTTCCCCGACGGGGTGCACGTCCTGAAGTTCCCGGTCATCCGCCCCGGCCTGCCGCTCATCGACCTGCGGCGCACGGGCCGTGACCACCGCAAGATCCTCGTCGTCGACGGACGGGTCGGGTTCGTCGGCGGCTACAACATCGGCTCGCTCTACGCCACCTCCTGGCGCGACACCCACGTGCGGATCGAGGGCCCGGGCGTGTGGGAGCTCGAGAACGCCTTCTCCGACTTCTGGAACCGCCACCGCACCTCGCAGCTCCCCGCGCTGGAGGACAGCGGCACCCCGCGGTGGAACTCCGTGGTCCTGGCGGCCCGCAACGAGCCGAGCCGGCTCGTCTACCCCGTGCGCTCGCTCTACCTGGAGGCGATCGACCGGTCGATGCACCGGGTCTGGATCACCCAGGGCTACTTCATCCCCGACCAGGAGATCCTCGACGGGCTGCTCAGCGTGGCCGCCCGCGGCGTGGACGTGCGCGTCATCATGCCCGAGCGCTCCAACCACGTCCTGGCCGACGTCGTCGCGCGCTACTACTGGACGGCGCTGCTCGAGGGCGGCGTGCGCATCTTCCTCTACCAGGACGTCATGGTGCACGCGAAGACCGCCACGATCGACGGCGCCTGGTCGACCATCGGCACGGCCAACATCGACCGGCTGTCGCTGCGCGGCAACTACGAGATCAACCTCGAGGTCGTGGACGCGGACCAGGCCGCCACCATGGAGGAGATCTTCCGGCGCGACCTGGAGCGCTGCGAGGAGATCACCCTGGAGGAGTGGCGTCGGCGGCCGTGGCACTACCAGGTGCTGGAGCGTGCGCTGCGCCCCCTCGAGTCCCTGCTCTGACCGCCGACCCCGGACACTCCTGGCACTCGGCTTGACCGAGTGCTAACGAGTGCCTAGATTCAGACTTAGCACTCAGGGCACGCAAGTGCCAGCCACGGACACGGTCGACCCCCGCGACGGCGGCCGGGCCCGGGGCGAGTGACCGCACCACCACGACCATGCCGGGCCCCGCCCGGCTCACGAAAGGGAAGGTAACCGTGTCGGTTTCCATCAAGCCGCTCGAGGACCGCATCGTCGTCCAGGCCGTCGAGGCCGAGCAGACCACCGCCTCCGGTCTCGTCATCCCGGACACCGCCAAGGAGAAGCCCCAGGAGGGTGAGGTCCTGGCCGTCGGCCCGGGCCGCTGGAACGAGGACGGCGACGAGCGCGTCCCCATGGACGTCAAGGTCGGCGACCGCGTCATCTACAGCAAGTACGGCGGCACCGAGATCAAGCACGGCGGGTCGGAGTACCTCATCCTGAGCGCCCGCGACGTCCTGGCGATCGTCGGCTGACCGCACTCTTCTTTGCGCACCTGCACCTGAGCCGCCCCGTCCCACCCGCCCGAGCGGCGAGGTGGGGCGGGGCGCTCGCGTGCACCACCCCATACCCCTGAAAGGAGCTGTCCGCCGATGGCGAAGCAGCTGGAGTTCAACGACGACGCCCGCAAGGCGCTGGAGCGCGGTGTCGACGCGCTCGCGGACGCGGTCAAGGTGACGCTCGGCCCCAAGGGCCGCAACGTCGTCCTCGACAAGAAGTGGGGCGCCCCCACCATCACCAACGACGGCGTGACCATCGCCCGCGAGGTCGAGCTGGAGGACCCCTACGAGAACCTGGGTGCCCAGCTGGCCAAGGAGGTCGCCACCAAGACCAACGACATCGCCGGTGACGGGACCACGACCGCGACGGTCCTGGCCCAGGCGATGGTCCGCGAGGGCCTGCGCAACGTGGCCGCCGGGGCCTCGCCGGCCGGCCTCAAGCGTGGCATCGACCAGGCCGTCGCCGCCGTCAACGACCGTCTGCTGGAGACCGCCCGCGAGCTCGAGGGCCGTGACGAGATTGCCCAGGTCGCCAGCCTGTCCGCCCAGGACAAGGGGATCGGCGAGCTCATCGCCGACGCCTTCGACAAGGTGGGCAAGGACGGCGTCATCACCGTCGAGGAGTCCTCGACGACCGCGATGGACCTCGAGTTCACCGAGGGCATGCAGTTCGACAAGGGCTACCTCTCGCCCTACTTCGTCACCGACGCCGAGCGCATGGAGGCCGTCCTCGAGGACGCGCTGGTGCTCCTCCACCAGGGCAAGATCTCCGCCGTGGCCGACCTGCTGCCGCTGCTGGAGAAGGTCGCGGGCGCGGGCAAGCCCCTGCTCGTCGTCGCCGAGGACGTCGAGGCGGAGGCTCTCTCCATGCTCGTCGTCAACAAGATCCGCGGCACCTTCAACGCCGTGGCCGTCAAGGCCCCCGGCTTCGGCGACCGCCGCAAGGCGATGCTGCAGGACATGGCCATCCTGACCGGCGGCCAGGTCGTCGCCGAGGAGGTCGGGCTCAAGCTGGACCAGGTCGGTCTCGAGGTGCTGGGCCGTGCCCGCCGCGTCGTGGCGACCAAGGACTCCACGACGATCGTCGAGGGCGCCGGCGAGGAGCAGGCCGTCAAGGACCGCGTCGCGCAGCTGCAGGCCGAGGCCGAGGCGACCGACAGCGACTGGGACCGCGAGAAGCTCCAGGAGCGCATCGCCAAGCTCGCCGGCGGCGTCTGCGTCATCAAGGTCGGTGCGCACACCGAGGTGGAGCTCAAGGAGAAGAAGCACCGCATCGAGGACGCGGTCTCGGCGACCCGCGCCGCGATCGAGGAGGGCATCGTCGCCGGCGGCGGCAGCGCGCTCCTGCACGCCTCCACGGCGGTCGAGGGCCTCGACCTCACCGGCGACGAGCTGGTCGGTGCGCAGATCGTGCGCAAGGCCGCGGCCGAGCCGCTGCGCTGGATCGCCGAGAACGCCGGCCTGCAGGGCTACGTGGCCACCGCCAAGGTGGCCGAGCTGGCCCCGGGGCAGGGGCTCGACGCGGCCACCGGTGAGTACGGCGACCTGGCGGCCAAGGGCGTCATCGACCCGGTGAAGGTCACCCGCTCCGCCCTGCGCAACGCGGCCTCCATCGCCTCGATGGTGCTGACCACCGAGACGCTCGTGGTCGACAAGCCCGAGGACGAGGACGAGGAGCACGGCCACAGCCACTGATCCGTGGCGCCCGGTGCCGCACCGTCGGTCCCGGGCCCGAGGGGCGAGGCCCCCGTCCGGTCCGGCCGGACGGGGGCCTCGTGACGTCACGGGCTCCCTGCGGGGCCCAGGCTGTGGCATCCTTGGCCGACAGCAGGTGCGCGAGAACGGCCCGGGGTCGGCCCGGCGTGGGACGCCACCTGGCAGGGACGGACCCGGCGAAGGAGGTGGGACGGTGACGATGTCGCACGTCGCTGCCTCCGAGCTCTCGGAGGACGACCTCGACCGCCACGAGGAGCCGCGCCCGCCCGGGAGACCGTCCGTCGTCCCGGCGTCCCGCCACGGGAGCGTCGACGTCGTCCGGGGGTCCGAGGTCGGGACCGAGCTGCACACCTACCTCCCGGCGGCCATGGCGGGGGACCGGGTCGCCGAGGAGAAGCTCCTCGCGGCGGTGCTGAACGTGGCGCACCGCTACGCCCGGGCCCGGCTGGGCACCTACCCGGCCGCCGCGGAGGTCGCGGCCGACGTGGCGCAGGAGGTCGGTGTCGCGGTCCTCACCGCGCTGCCCTCCTACGACGACCGGGGCGTGCCCTTCGAGGCGTTCGTCTACCGGATCGCGTCCCACAAGGTCGCCGACGCGCAGCGGGCGCACGCGCGCGCCCCCCTCCCCGCCGACCACGTCGGGTCCCCGATCTTCGACGGGCAGGTGGCGTCCGCCGAGTCGCACGTGCTCGCGCGTGACGAGGCGGACCGCGCCTGGGACCTGCTCGGGACGCTCCCGGACCGGCACCGGGAGGTGCTCGTGCTCCGGGTGGCGGTCGGCCTGAGCGCGCAGGAGACCGCCGACGCCCTGGGCATGTCCGCCGGCACGGTCCGGGTCACGCAGCACCGCGCCCTCGGGGAGCTGCGGTCGCGCTGGGAAGGAGGGGAGCGGTGAACATCGACGACCTGGCGAGGACGGACCGGATCCTCGACGAGCTCGGCGCGCGGGCACGCTGCTCCGCCGTCGCGGACGACGAGGTCGTGGCCGCGCTCGCGGCCTGGGCCGGCCGGGTCGACGGCGTCGCGCCGGCCCGGGGCGGCAGGCCGGGACGTTCCCGCGGCGGCCGGGTGCGCCGGATCCTCGGGGGCGGCGCGGTCGTGCTGGCCGCCGTCTCGGGGACCTCGGTGGCGGCCGCGCTCTCGGGGTCCGACGTCCCCGGCCTGAGCGCCCTGGGTCGGGTCGTGGTCCACCTCATGCCCGGCGACGACCTCCTCGTCCCTGGCGGTGACGACCAGGGACTCCCCGTCGACGTGCGGTCGGCCGGGGAGCCCGACGGCGGGTCCGGGGACCCGGGCGTGGTGGGGACCGTCCCGGGTGACGACGACCGGGACGGCGCGCGCGCCGCGGACCGGGCCGGGACGTCTCCGGAAGCCTCCCGGGCCGGCGTGGTGCCGGCCGGCGGCGCGGTGCCGGACGGCGGCAGCGCGGCGGAGGAGGGCGGCGGCGCGGCGCAGGAGACGCACGGGCCGGTGCCCGGGGTCACCGCTCCCTCCGCCCCCGCACCCACCTCCCAGGCCCGTCCCTCCTCCGGCGCCTCCGGCCACGAGGACGTCGAGGAGCCCGTGACCCCGCCGGGGCAGGCCCAGACCCCGCCGGGGCAGGCC
>CAZONQ010000003.1:0-62314 GCA_964581125.1 uncultured Ornithinimicrobium sp. | reverse complement strand
GGCTGCGGGCTGGCAGCGGGCGGCGGCGGGCTGGCGCCGGGCCATGGCGTGCTGGCGGCGGGCGGCGTGACGGGGGCCGTGCCGCTGGTCGGGTCCGGCGCCTGCGGCTGCGCGTCGCGGTCGTCCGGGGCGGGAGCCGACGTCGTGCCGGGGTGCGGCACCGAGCCCGTGCGGTCGACGGGGATCTCCTCGGTCGGCTCGTTCATAGGGTCCGATTGTGCCAAGGCCCGCGCGCGGTCCCGTCGCAGGTCCGGCGGAAGGGTCCGGTCACCCGAGTGCGGTGGCCGGCTGCTGGTAGATCCCGACGGTCCGGCCGGGCGAGGTCGGCCGGCGGTGGGCCAGGGACTGGCGCAGCAGCGCCCGCCCGCGGTGGATCCTGGACCGGACCGTGCCCATCTTGACCCCGAGGGCCTCAGCGACCTCCTCGTAGGTGCAGCCCTCGATGTCCGCCAGCACCACCGCCGCGCGGAACTGCGGGGGGAGCGCGGCGAGGGCCGCCTGGATGTCGGCGTCCAGGTGCGTCATCTCGAAGACCTGCTCGGGGTCGGTCCCGGTGGCCCGCAGCGGCAGGCGCGCGCTGAGCTCCTCGGTCAGGGCGTCGAAGCGGATCCGCTGCTTCCGGCGGACCTTGTCGAGGAAGAGGTTGGTGGTGATGCGGTGCAGCCAGCCCTCGAACGTGCCGGGGCGGTAGGTGTGGAGCGAGCGGAACACGCGGACGAAGACGTCCTGGGTCAGGTCCTCGGCCTCGTGCGGGTCCCCGGTGAGCCGGTAGGCCAGCCGGTAGACCCGGGCGGAGTGCTCGCGGACGATCTCCTCCCAGGACGGAGCGGCCCACGTCTCGTCGCCGTCCGGCACCCGGGTGCGGTCGGCGGTGACGTCCGTCGTCTCCTGGCTCATGGCCGCATGGTCGCAGGTCCGGCTGGGAGCGGGCTGGACGCCGACGTGCGCAGGTCCGCCGCCCGCGGCGCGGGATAGGGTGTGGCCATGGCAGCTGCGAAGGTGTCCTCGTTGGCCTACGCCGAGGACTTCATCACCCCCCACCCGGTCATCGAGGAGGCGCAGCGTCGTGGCGAGGAGCTGGGCGCGACCCCGGTGAGCAACGCCGCCGGTGCGGCGCTGCGGCTGCTGGCCGCTGCCGTCGGCGCCCGCCACGTGGTCGAGGTGGGGACGGGGGCGGGCAGCTCGGGGCTGTGGCTCCTCCAGGGCATGCCGCGCGACGGGATCCTCACCACGATCGACGCCGACCCCGAGCACCAGCGGGCCGCGAAGGAGGCCTACGCCTCGGCCGGCATCCCCCCGCAGCGCACCCGCGTCATCAGCGGCGAGGCGCACCAGGTCCTCGCCAGGCTGACCGACGGCGCCTACGACCTCGTCCTCGTCGACGCCGACAAGGAGGGCTACCCGACCTACGTCGAGGAGGCGGTCCGGCTGCTGCGGCCCGGAGGGGTCCTCGCGCTCGACAACATGCTCTGGCACGACCGGGTCGCCGACCCGGCGAGCCGCGACGAGGTCACCACCCTGCTGCGCGACCTGGGCAAGTCGCTGCGCGACGACGACCGCCTGCAACCGGTGCTGCTGCCCGTCGGCGACGGCCTGCTCGTCGCCGTGCGCCGCCCCGGCTGAGCCGGCCCCAGGGAGGGACACGAGAGCCCCCGGACCGGTGACGGTCCGGGGGCTCCGGCGACTGCGTCGCGGGGGGCGCTCAGCCCATGCACTCCTTGATGGCCTCGCCGAGGGCGTTGGCCTCGTCGGGGTTCATCTCCACGACCAGACGGCCACCGCCCTCGAGGGGCATGCGCAGCACGATGCCGCGCCCCTCCTTGGTGACCTCCAGAGGACCGTCTCCGGTGCGAGGCTTCATTGCTGCCATGGTTGCCCTTCCTTGTGGCGCGGCCAGGGACCGCTGAGCCCACCGCTGGTGCGGCGGGCACGAATCCGACTCGAGCTCAGTATCTCGCGTTCTCCCAGGCCATCCTAATCGAGCGCCGCCGTCGGCAGCCGTCCTCGTGCCGCGCGCTCGGGGATACTGGCGGGGTGCACGCCCGTTCAGCCGTCGTCGACCTCTACGGCGACCACCTGCCGGAGCACAGCTGGTGGGCGCCGGTCTCGGGCGTGGTCACGCTCGCCGCGACCTGCCAGGTGCAGCCCGCCGCGACCCGCACGGCGGTGTCGAGGCTCGTGCGCGAGGGCTGGCTCCTGGCGCAGCCGCGCGACGGTGTCCGGGGGTATGCCGCCACTCCCCTCGCGCGCGAACGGCTCGCCGGGGCGCACCGCAGGATCTACGCGCAGCGCCCCCGCGCGTGGGACGGCTCCTGGCACCTGGTCGTGGTCGACGCGGGCGGCGAGCGTCGTCGCCGGGAGAGGGTCGCCGCCTCGTTGGGCTACCTCGGCTACGCACGGCTCGGCGGTGCCACGTGGGTCAGCCCGTGGGCGAGCGAGGAGCTGGGGCCGACCCTGACGGCCCACGGCGCGTCGTGGACCGCCTGGTCCGGTCGGCCTCAGCAGGACCCGACGACGCTCACCGCGGCCCTCTGGGACCTCGACGCCCTCGCGGGCGACTACGCCCGCTTCGCCCGCGGCCTGCCCTCCCCGGACGCCGTCACCGCGCTCGAGCCGGCCCGCGCCTACCCGCTCCGCACCGCCCTCGTGCACGAGTGGCGCAAGTTCCTCTTCCACGACCCGGGGCTGCCCGTCGAGGTCCTGCCCGCCGGCTGGCCGGGGCAGCGGGTGCGCGAGCAGTTCCTCAGGGTGGCCGAGGCCCTGCGCCCCGCCGCCGCGGCGTTCGTCGCCAGCGTGCTCGAGGAGGCCCGGCCCGCCCCCGCCGGTCGCGACGGGCCCGGCACGTAGATTGGCGCCATGAGCAACGACACCTCCCCCGTCCTCGTGGAGCGCGCTGACGGCGTCGCGACGGTCACCTTCTCCCGTCCGGAGGCGATGAACTCCCTGGACCTGGCCACGAAGGAGGCGCTGCTGGGTGCCCTGCGGGACGTCGCCGCCGACGACGAGGTCCGCTGCGTCGTGCTCACCGGCTCCGGGCGCGCGTTCAGCGTGGGCCAGGACCTCAAGGAGCACGTCCGCCTGCTGGCCGAGGACCCCGAGCAGCTGTGGACGACGGTGGCCGACCACTACAACCCGGTCGTGGAGCTGCTGGCGACGATGGACAAGCCGGTCGTCGCCGCGGTCAACGGCGTGGCTGCCGGGGCCGGGGCGGCCTTCGCCCTCGCCGCCGACCTGCGCTACGTGGCCGCGTCCGCCGGCTTCAACCTCGCCTTCACCGGCATCGCCCTCTCGTGCGACTCCGGCACCTCCTGGTCGCTGCCGCGGCTCGTCGGGCCCGGCCGGGCCAAGGAGCTGCTCTACTTCCCCCGCACCGTGCCTGCGCAGGAGGCGCTGGAGCTCGGGCTGGCCACCGAGGTCGTCCCCGACGAGCAGCTGGCCGCGCGCGTGCAGGAGGTGGCCGCGACGCTCGCCGCCGGCCCGACGCTCGCCTACGGCTCGGTGCGCCGCGCGGTCGCCTTCTCCGCCTCGCACGGCCTCACCGACTCGCTGTCCTTCGAGGACGAGATGATGACCCGCACCGGGCTCAGCGAGGACCACCGCGCCGCCGTGCAGGCCTTCCTGGCCAAGGAGCGCCCGCGGTTCACCGGCCGCTGACGGTCACGGCGGGTCTTCGCGCACGGTCCGACGACACCGCCTCAGCCGCGGAGGCGACGCGACCAGCCGGCGCCGACCCTGACGACGAAGAGCGGGGAGAGCAGGACGAGGTGGCGGTCGATGCTGGTCCAGGGGTCGAGGGCCGCGGCCCCGGCCCTCCTCGCGCACCGTTGTGCAGGACCGGTGCGTCACACCCGTCGCCGTGGCGACGCATGTGACGCACCGTTCCTGCACAGGCGTGCTCGTCCACACCGTCGCCGTCACGGCGGGTTGTCGCTCGGGGGCACGAACATGAACAGCTCCCACGCCCACCAGACCTGCCAGCCGAGGAAGACGACCGCGAGCGCGAGGGTCCGCACCCACAGCAGCCACCCCGGCTGGCGCACGGCCTGCGGGTCGTCGCGCGACCAGCCGGCACCGACCATGACGACGAAGAGCGGGAAGAGCAGGACGAGGTAGCGGTAGATGCTGGTCCAGGGGTCGAGGGCCGCGAAGAGGTAGAGGACGTAGCCCAGGCACCACGTCCGCAGCTCGACGCCCAGCCCCCGGGCCCACGGCCCCGCGACGGCCACGACGAGGAGCAGCAGCCCGGTCGCGAGCACCACGAGCCCGGCCCGGTCGCCGAACAGCCACTGCACACGCTCGATCGTCGGCAGGAAGGGCATCACCGGCTCCCCCCGCCGCCACGCCGACATCGTCTGCGTGTAGGCGCCCGGCACGCCCGTGCGCAGCCAGGCGATCGTCGGCCACACGAGACCGGCCAGCCCGCAGCCGACGAGGGAGCCCGCCATCGCGGCGTACTCCCCCCGGGAGACCGGCTCCGCGTGACGGCGCCGCCAGCGGAGCACCACCGCGACGAGCGCGACCAGGCCGAGCGGCAGCCCCACCGGCCGGGCCAGCCCGGTGAGCAGGGCCACCCCGCCCGCGGCGAGCCAGCGCTGCCGCACGAGGAGCCAGAGCGCGGCGGCGAGGAGGAGCAGCGCGAGGGACTCGGTGTAGGCCACCTGGAACGTCGGGGAGGCGGGGTAGGCCCCCAGCAGGACCACGCCGGCGAGGGCCGGGGCGGTGCCCACCCGCTCGCGGAGCAGACCCGCCACGACCACCGCCGCGGCATACCCGAGGACGACGGCGACCACGGTGCCGGTGACCGCGAACGGCAGACCGGTCAGGCCGGTGAGCGTGCGGGCCAGGAAGGGGAAGATCGGGTAGAAGGCCCACGGGTTCTGGCGCACCTGCCCGGTCACGTCGACCGGCAGCCGGTCGGGGTAGCCCTCGGTGGCGATCTGCTCGTACCAGTAGCCGTCCCAGAGCATGGCGAACTGGAAGTAGCGCGGCACGCCCGGCTGGTCGTAGACCGACGGGTCCTGCCAGTGGTGCGCCAACTCGACGAGCAGCACGGTGCTCAGCGCGCGCAGGACCGTCCAGAGCAGCACGACCGCCAGCACGAAGCGGAGGTCGAGGACGCGTGGACGTCGCGGCGGGTGCGCGACGGGGGTCATGAGGTCAGGTGCGCTCCGGTCACGCGCGAGCCGGACCGCGAGGCCCCGGCCCGGAAGCAGCCCACGAGGTGGTCGTCGACCAGGCCGCAGGCCTGCATCGCGGCGTAGACGGTGGTCGGGCCCAGCTGGACGAAGCCGGCCTTGCGCAGCCGCTTGGCGAGCAGCTCGGACTCCGGCGTCTGCGTGGGCACGTCGGTGAAGCGCATCGGCCGGGGGGTGGGCTCCGGCGCGTGCGTCCAGAGCAGCTCCTCGAGGCCGCCGCTCTCGCGCAGGGCCACCGTGGCGCGGGCGTTCTGGACGGTCGCCTCGATCTTGCGACGGTTGCGGACGATCGACTCGTCCTCCATGAGCCGCTCGACGTCCTGGTCGTCGAAGGCGGCGACCACGTCGGCGTCGAAGCCGGCGAAGGCGGCGCGGAAGGCCGGCCGCTTGCGCAGGATCACCAACCAGGACAGGCCCGTCTGGAAGCCCTCGAGGCAGAGGCGCTCGAGCAGGGCCGTCTCGCCGTGGACCGGCTTGCCCCACTCGCGGTCGTGGTAGTCGCGGTAGTCGGCGTGGCTCAGCCCCGGCCAGCTGCAGCGCACGACCCCGTCCGGTCCGACGAGCAGGTCGTGGTGCGGTGCGGTGATCGTCATGGTCGTCAACTCAGCCCTTCCGTGTGCTCGGCCGCGTCCCGCAGCCTGGCGATCTCGGCGTCCCGCTCCCGCAGCTCGCTCTCCAGGCGTGCGAGAGCCTCGTCGACCTGCGCCATGCGGTATCCCCGCACGGCCTGGTCGAAGCGGACATCGTGCACGTCACCCGGGTCGAGCGGCCCTGCCGGAAGCGGTCGTGCCGACTCCGTCGTCACCGCCTCCGGCACGCCCGGGACGTCCACCCTGCCGACGGCCCACGCGGTCGCCGTGCCCACGAGGAGCACGGCGACGACTGCCAGGACGATGATCACGCCCCGATCCTCGCACGTCAGACGCCCGGGGTGAAGGGGGCCGCGCCGCGCCGGGCCCTGGCCTCCACGATCCAGCGCACCGCCTCGGCCACGTCGTCCGTGGCGCGCACCAGCTCCAGGTCGCGGGCCGCGACCATGCCCTCGGCCAGCAGCGTGCCGCGGATCCAGTCCAGCATCGGCCCCCAGAAGCGGGTGCCGATGAGGACGATCGGGAAGTCGGTGATCTTGCCGGTCTGCACGAGCGTGACCGCCTCGAAGAGCTCGTCGAGGGTGCCCACCCCGCCGGGCAGCACGACGAAGCCCTCGCTGTACTTGACGAACATGGTCTTGCGCACGAAGAAGTAGCGGAAGTTGATGCCGAGGTTGACGTGCTCGTTGAGCCCCGTCTCGAAGGGCAGCTCGATGCCGAGCCCCACGGAGGTGCCCCCGGCCTCGGCGGCGCCCTTGTTGGCCGCCTCCATCGTGCCCGGCCCTCCCCCCGTGATGACGGCGTAGCCGGCCCGCGCCAGCTCCCCGCCGACCCGCTCGGCCGTCCGGTAGGTCTCGTGGTCGCGCGCGACCCGCGCGGAGCCGAAGACCGCGACCGCCGGGCCGAGCTCGGCGAGCGAGCCGAAGCCCTCCACGAACTCGGACTGGATGCGCATCACCCGCCACGGGTCGGCGTGCAGCCAGTCGGCCGGCTCGCGGCTGTCGAGGAGTCGCTGGTCGGTGGTGGTCGCCGGCACCCGCGGACCGCGCAGGGTCACCGGTCCCTTCTGGTACTCGCGTCGCTCGGTCACGCACCGACCCTACAGACAGGGCACCTAGAATCGTCGGGTGCCCAGGACCGGACGGACCCTCACCGCCCTGGCCCTCGTCGGGGCCACGGCGGTCGTGGCCGTGCTCGGTGCCCGCTGGGCGGTCCAGGGGCTCGCGCCGGAGCGGTGCGTCTTCGTGGCCGCCGACCGCGAGGTCTCCCTCACCCCGGAGCAGGCGGCCAACGCCGCCACCATCGCGGGCGTCGCCGTCGGGCGCGAGCTGCCGCCGCGGGCGGCCACGATCGCCATCACCACGGCCATCCAGGAGAGCAAGCTGCGCAACCTGCGCTACGGGCACGCCGACAGCCTGGGCCTCTTCCAGCAGCGGCCGAGCCAGGGCTGGGGCACCCCCGAGGAGGTCACCGATCCCGTGCACGCCAGCGAGGCCTTCTACGACGCGCTCGTCCAGGTCGACGGGTGGGAGACGGGGATCGTCACCGAGGTCGCGCAGGAGGTCCAGCGCAGCGCCTTCCCCGACGCCTACGCCGACCACGAGTGGGAGGGGCGGGTCCTCGCCTCGGTCCTCACGGGTCAGGAGGCGGACGGCACCGTCATGGGCTGCCGGCTGCGCGGGACGGACGGGAGCGGCTCCCCGCAGGCCCTCTCGGACAAGGCCGAGGCCCAGCTCGGTGTCGCCGCGACGGGAGTGGAGGACCGCGTCGTGCGGTTCGAGCTCGCGGACGCCACGGCGGCGTGGGCCGTCGGCACCTGGGCGGTCAGCCACGCCGCCGCCGAGGACGTCGTCCGGGTCACCGTGGAGGGCCGGGAGTGGCGGCGCACCCGGGACGGGCTGAGCTGGCACGACGCGTCGGCGCCGGCCCCGGCGACCACGGTCGAGGTCGAGGTCGGCTGACGCCGGCGGGACCGCCGGCGTCGCGCCCGGGGCTCCCCCCGACGGCACGAAGGCCCCGGCCCGCCGCTGGCGGGTCCGGGGCCGTGCGCGGTCGGGTCCGGCTCAGCGCTGGTCGGCCGGCACGTAGTCGCGGGCGCCCTCGCCGACGTAGACCTGCCGCGGGCGGCCGATCTTGGTGGCGGGGTCGGTGATCATCTCGCGGTACTGGGCGATCCAGCCGGGCAGCCGGCCGATGGCGAAGAGCACGGTGAACATGTTGCTCGGGAAGCCCATCGACTCGTAGATGAGGCCGGTGTAGAAGTCGACGTTGGGGTAGAGCTTGCGCTCGACGAAGTAGTCGTCCTCGAGGGCGGTCTGCTCCAGCTCCATCGCCAGGTCGAGCAGCGGGTTGTCGCCGGCCTTGGCGAGCAGGTCGTGGGCGGTCTTCTTGACGATGGCGGCGCGCGGGTCGTAGTTCTTGTAGACCCGGTGGCCGAAGCCCATCAGCTTGACGCCCTCCTCCTTGTCCTTGACCCGGCGGACGAACTCCTTGACGTCGCCGCCGTCGCGCTGGATCTGGCCCAGCATCTCGAGGACGGCGGAGTTGGCACCGCCGTGCAGCGGGCCGGAGAGGGCGTGGATGCCGGCGGAGATCGCGGCGAAGAGGTTGGCCTCGGAGGACCCGACCAGGCGCACCGTGGAGGTCGAGCAGTTCTGCTCGTGGTCGGCGTGGAGGATGAAGAGCAGGTCGAGGGCCTTGGCGAGGTCCGGGTCCAGCTCGTACTTCTCGGTGGGCTGCCCGAAGGTCATCCACAGGAAGTTCTCGACCAGGTTGTAGTCGTTGTCCGGGTAGAGCAGGGACTGGCCCTGGCTCTTGCGGAAGGCGTAGGAGGCGATCGTCGGCAGCTTGGCCAGCAGGCGGATCGTCGAGATCTCCACGGCCTCGGGGTCGTAGGGGTCGTGGCTGTCCTGGTAGAAGGTGCCGAGCGCCGACACGGCCGAGGAGAGCACCGACATCGGGTGCGCGTCGCGGGGGAAGCCGTCGAAGAAGTTCTTCATGTCCTCGACGAGCAGGGTGTGCTGGCGCAGCCGGCGGTCGAACTGCGCCAGCTGGTCGGCCGTGGGCAGCTCGCCGTAGATGAGCAGGTAGGTGGTCTCCAGGAAGCTCGACCGCTCCGCCAGCTGCTCGATCGGGTAGCCGCGGTAGCGCAGGATCCCCGCCCCACCGTCGATGTAGGTGATCGCCGAGCGGCAGGAGGCCGTGTTGACGAACCCGACGTCCAGCGTGGTGTCGCCGGTCGTCTTCAGCAGCTGGCTGATGTCGAGCCCGTTGTTCCCCTCCACGGCGGGCACCAGCTCGAGGTTCAGCTCGTGACCCCCGTGCCGGAGCGTGGCGGTGGTGTTGTCGGTCTCAGTCATGTGGTCCTCCTGTGGGCCGGGTTCGAGGGGTGGGGCCGCCGGTCACTCGTCGTGCGACTGCGGGGGCAGCGCGGCCACGAGCGGGTGGTCCTTGGGGATCACGCCCATCCTGGCCGCACCCCCCGGGCTGCCCAGGTCGTCGAAGAACTCGACGTTGGCCTTGTAGTAGTCGGCCCACTCCTCCGGGACGTCGTCTTCGTAGTAGATCGCCTCCACGGGGCACACGGGCTCGCACGCGCCGCAGTCGACGCACTCGTCCGGGTGGATGTAGAGCGAGCGCTCTCCCTCGTAGATGCAGTCGACCGGGCACTCCTCGATGCAGGCCTTGTCCTTGAGGTCCACGCACGGCTGCGCGATCACATACGTCATGGCCCAAGAGTATGCCGTCCCGGCGGGTGGTCCTCCCACGGGGTCGGTCAGTAGCCGGCCTCCGGATGGGTGCAGACGATCTCGTCGGCCGGCTGGTAGACCGTGGTGAACTGGTCGCGCTTCACCTCGCTCCCGCCCCGGGAGAGGATGCGGGTGCTGACGATCGTGAACCCCTCGGAGGGGGACTGCGGGACGCACTCCGGGCTGTCGTCGACGATCCGCTCGCCGTCCGTGCGGTCGTAGCGCTCGCTGTCGACGGTGGCCACGCTGTACTGCTTGTCGCCGAGGAAGACCATGTGGATGACGTCGCCCGTGATCCACGACCGGACCACGATCGGGTTGTCGGTGTCGTTGGTCCACAGGTTGTCGATCACCGGCAGCGCCAGCGTCGCCTCCCGTCCCGCGGGGTAGCGGGAGATGTAGTAGGAGTGCGGGGTGTGCGCGTCGAGCTGCACGCCGGCCTGCCAGGAGGTGTTGAACACCACCGTGGAGATCTGGGACAGCCCGCCGCCGATGCCCATGACGAGACGGCCGTCGACGATGACCGGGGCCTCGCGGTAGCCACCGGCCTCGCTGATGTCGCCGAGGGCCTGCCCGAGGCTGAACTGCTGACCGGGCATGACGACGGTGCCGTTGACGTGCCGGACGCCCGCGTGCAGGTTGGCGGTGCGATCCTCGTTGGCGGCGCCCGTCGGGAACTGGGACTCGAAGCTGCCCATCGGCTCGAAGGTCCACCTCTCGGAGGCGGACGTCGGGACGGCCGGCTCGACGCGCCGCAGCTCGGCGGTCACGGTCCGCCCCTTGCCGGTGGCCGACAGCGCCTCCTCCACCTGCGCGGGCAGGCCCTCCTCCACGAGCGCCGTGCCGGCCCGGGCGGGCACGACCTCGACGTCCGAGCCCTCCAGCCGGACCGTCGCGTCGCGCGGCCCGCGCTCCAGCTGGCCGAGGTCCTGGCGCACGCGGGCCAGGAGCGCCTCCTCGTCCACGACGAGCGAGAGGGTGTCGTCGTCCGCCCGGTTCACCTCGAGCAGGCCGGCCAGCTCGCGCCGGCTGATCTCGGCGGTGGCCCGCTCGGCGGCGTCGCCCTTGCCCCGCACGGCCGACACCTTGACGGGCGCGGCGAGCGCCGGCTCGACGACGTCGGCGCGGAAGCGCTCGAGGTCCTCGGCCGAGACGCGCGCCGGCAGCGCGACGGCGGTCCCCTCCACGTCGGTGCCGTCCGGCCAGGCGTCGGCCACGGCGTCCGCGGTGGCCGCCACGTCGAGCTCGCGCCCGGGGGACGGGTCCTGGACCGAGACGCCGTCCTCGCCCAGGGCGACCTCGCCCTCGACCGGCTCCTCGTCGTAGGCCTCCGCCTCCTTCTCCAGCGCCGCGACGAGGGCCTCCCGGTCCACGGCCCCCACGAGGTCGAGGTGGCGCTCCCGCCCCGACACGTGCGCCCACAGGACCCGGGGGTCGAAGCTGCGCCCGGTGGCGCCCTCGAGGGTGGCCTCCAGGTCGAAGGAGAGCCCGGAGTCGGCGGGCACGAGCGTGATCTGCGGCGCGTCGGCGTCCTCCGCGCCCTCCCCGTCCGGGACGACGCTGACCGTCACGGGCTCCTGCAGGCGGTCGGCGAGCTCGCTCTCCAGGTGCGCCAGCGCCTGGTCGTGCGTCATCGACCCGATCTCGACACCGTCGACGCTCATGCCGGCCGGCGGCCGGTCCTGGAAGTAGAGGCCGGCGGCGACGTAGGCCCCGCCCAGCACCAGCACCGCCGCGACGACGCGCAGCACGACGGCGCGCCACTCGGCGCCCGGGGTGCTGCGCTCCTCGCGCAGGCCGGGGTCGACCGTGTCCCGCTCGCCCATCGTCGTCCTTCCCGTCGGTGTCCCTCCGCGGGAGCGCGTCACCGCAGCTCTCCCAGCGCCCCACGGTAGTGGACGAGGGCGGGGTCGTCGGTCGGTGGCGCGTGGACGGCCACCACCTCCCCCACGACGAGGCTGTGGTCGCCGGCGAGGTGCACCGCGTGCGTGCGGCACTCGAAGGCCGCCAGCGCGTCGTCCACGAGCGCCACGTCGACGACCTCCCCCCGTCGGTGGCTCACCTGCGCGAGCTGGTTGTGCAGCGGGCGGCCCGGCTCGCCCAGCCAGGCCGCGAGGCCACGGTGGCGGGAGGAGAGGACGGAGACCCCCCAGGGCTCCCCCTCCTCGACCGACTCGAGCACCCTCGCCTCGTTGTGCAGGCTGACCACCAGGAGCACGGGGTCGAGGGACACGCTCGCCACCGAGTCGACGGTGAGCGCCACGTCGTGGCCCCGGTGCCGGGAGGTCACGACGGTGACGCCCGAGGCCAGCCGCCCCATCGCGCGGCGGTAGTGGGCGGTGTCCACGGGCGGGGTGTCCGGTGTCAGGGCGTCTCGACCTTCCAGCGTGCGTAGCCCTCCCGGCCGGGCAGCCGGGCGGCGATGTCGTTGCTCAGGGTGTACCACCCGTCGTGCACGGTGACCTGCGTGGGGTGCTCGCGCAGCGCCGCGGCCTGCAGCGGCAGCGCCTCCGGGTCGACGACGGCGTGGGTCACACGGTCGTCGTCCACGACGGAGGGCGCGAAGGGGTCGGCGGGTCCGGGCACGACCGCCACACCGCCCGCGGGGCTGGTGACGCCGGCCGGCACGTGCGCGGCGAGCCACGCCCGGTCCTCCTCGGCCCAGCCGCGCGGCGTGAGCACGACGTAGAGGCGGGGGCGGTCCGCCTCCGGCAGCGCGGCCACGGCGGCCACCGTCACGCGGTGCGTCTGGACGTGGTCCGGGTGGCCGTAGCCGCCCTCGGGGTCGTAGGTGAGGACCACGTCGGGCCGCAGCAGCGCGAGCTGCGCGCCGAGCACCGCCGCGGCCTCCTCGACGGCGACCCCGGCGAACGCCCGCGGGTGCGCCGCGGCCGGCGAGCCGGCCATGCCGCTGTCCCGCCACGGGGGCGGGTCGCCGCCCAGCCAGTGGTGCCGCACCCCGAGGACCGCCGCGGCGCGGGCGACCTCGCCCCGACGGTGGGGGGCCAGCTCCTCGGTGCCCTCCAGGTGGGCGAGGCCCGGGGTGATGACCTCGCCCTCCTCGCCGAGCGTGCAGGTGATCACGTGCACCTCGTCGCCGGCCCGCGCGTGGTGGGCCAGCGTCAGGCCGGTCGCGAGCGTCTCGTCGTCCGGGTGGGCGTGGACGGCCACGACCCGCAACGGCCGCCCGAGGCCCTCGGGTATGCCGTCGCGCAGGTCCGGCCGGGCCCGCCCGCTCCCGGCCGGGGTCACGGGTGGTTCCTCGCGCGCGCCGCCGCGCGGGCGCGCTGCGTCGCGTCCAGCACCACCTTGCGCACGCGCACCGCCTCCGGGGTCACCTCGACGCACTCGTCCTCGCGACAGAACTCGAGGCACTGCTCGAGGGAGAGGCGCCGCGGCGGGACCAGCCGCTCCAGGACCTCGGCGGTGGCGGAGCGCACGTTGGTCAGCTTGCGCTCCTTGGTGATGTTGACGTCCATGTCGTCGGCGCGGGAGTTCTCCCCGACGATCATGCCCTCGTAGACCTCGGTGGCGGGGTCGACGAAGAGCGTGCCCCGCTCCTGGAGGTTGAACATCGCGTAGGTGGTGGCCGCGCCGGAGCGGTCGGCCACGAGCGAGCCGGACTGGCGGGTGCGGATCTCGCCGAACCACGGCGCGTAGCCGTCGAAGACGTGGTGGGCGATGCCCGTGCCGCGCGTCTCGGTGAGGAACTCGGTGCGGAAGCCGATGAGGCCGCGGGAGGGCACGACATACTCCATCCGCACCCACCCGCTGCCGTGGTTGGTCATCTGCTCCATGCGGCCCTTGCGCGCGGCCATGAGCTGGGTGATGGTGCCCAGGTGCTCCTCGGGGGTGTCGATCGTCAGCCGCTCGACGGGCTCCTGCACGGTGCCGTCGACCACCCTCGTCACGACCTGGGGCTTGCCGACGGTGAGCTCGTAGCCCTCCCGGCGCATCTGCTCCACGAGGATGGCCAGGGCGAGCTCGCCGCGGCCCTGGACCTCCCAGGCGTCGGGCCGGTCGGTGGGCAGCACGCGCAGCGAGACGTTGCCGACCAGCTCCTTGTCGAGGCGGTCCTTGACGAGCCGGGCGGTCATCTTGGCACCCTTGACGCGGCCGGCGAGCGGGCTGGTGTTGGTGCCGATCGTCATCGAGATGGCCGGCTCGTCGACCGTGATGAGCGGCAGCGGCACCGGGTGCTCCAGGTCGGCGAGCGTCTCGCCGATGGTGATCTCGGGGATGCCGGCGATCGCGATGATGTCGCCGGGGCCGGCCTGCTCGGCGGGCTGCCGCTCGAGTCCCTCGGTGAGGAGCAGCTCGGTGATCTTGACCCGGTCGACCGACCCGTCGCGCCGGCACCAGGCGACCTGCTGGCCCTTGCGGATCGTGCCCTCGTGCACGCGGCACAGGGCGAGCCGGCCGAGGAACGGGCTGGAGTCGAGGTTGGTGACGTGCGCCTGCAGCGGCGCGCCCTCGGTGTAGGTGGGCGCCGGGACGGTGCCGAGGATCGTCTCGAAGAGCGGCTCGAGGTCGGGGCTGTCCGGCAGCCCGCCGTCGGCGGGGGCCGTGAGCGAGGCTCGGCCGGCCTTGGCCGAGGCGTAGACGACCGGGAACTCGAGCGCGGCGTCGACGACGGCGGGGTCCTGGTCGTCGAGGAGGTCCATGAAGAGGGCGTAGACCTCGTCGACGACGGCGGCGATGCGGCTGTCCGGGCGGTCGACCTTGTTGATGCACAGGACGACGGGCAGGTGGGCGGCGAGCGCCTTGCGCAGGACGAAGCGGGTCTGGGGCAGCGGCCCCTCGGAGGCGTCGACGAGGAGGACGACACCGTCGACCATCGACAGCCCGCGCTCGACCTCGCCGCCGAAGTCGGCGTGACCGGGGGTGTCGATGATGTTGATCGTCATGCCGCCGGCCGGGGCGTGGGCGCCGGCGTAGTGGATCGCCGTGTTCTTGGCGAGGATCGTGATGCCCTTCTCGCGCTCCAGGTCGCCGGAGTCCATGACCCGGTCCGGCCCCTCCCCGCTGTGCTCGTGACGACCGGCGAAGGCGCCGCCCTGGGTGAGCATCGCGTCGACGAGGGTGGTCTTGCCGTGGTCGACGTGGGCGACGATCGCGACGTTCCGGATGTCGTCGCGCCGGGTGACGCCCGCGGGGGCGTGCCCGGCCGGGCCGGTGTGGGTCTGAGGCATAGCCTCCATTCTCTCAGGACGAGGGGGGTGCTGCGTCACCGTCGACGTGCAGGAGGGCCTCCACGTGGTCGACCACGGGCAGGTCGTTGACCAACCAGTCCACCGTGCGCAGCGTGCCCCGGGTCAGCCAGCGCAGGTCGTCGTGGTCGGCCAGCGGCCGGGGAGGCGGCTGGCCCGGGGTCGGGACCGCCCACCACAGCAGCATCGCGTGCGTCTCCCCCAGCGGCCACGTGCCGCCGACCCGCTCCCCCAGCACCACCTCGACGCCCAGCTCCTCGCGCACCTCCCGGACGGCCGCCGCCCGGGCCGTCTCGCCGGGCTCGACCTTGCCGCCGGGGAACTCCCAGCCGCCCGCGAGCGCCGGCGGGGCGCTGCGCCGGGCCGCGAGCATCCGCGTCGGACGGGCGAGGTCGTCGACGAGGGCGACGGCGGCGACCGTCACCCTCCCGGGGGTGCACGTCATACCCCCCATCCTCGCCCGACAGGGGCGCGCCGGCGGCGCGCGGGGGAGGTCACAGTCTCGTCACGACTTGCCCCCTCCCCTTCCCAAGCGTGCCGCCGTGCGGCACGCTCAGCACGTGCCGGACCGACTCCTGTGTCCGGATGACCGCCAGGAGGCACGATGAAGAACCGCAAGGTGGGAGCGCTGGCGACGGTCGCCGCGCTCGCCCTGGTCCTCACCAGCTGCGCCCAGTCGCAGCGCGACAGCGGTGGGGAGGGAGACGACGGCAGCTCGACGCAGAGCGGCGGCGAGGCGGCCGGCGAGGCCAGCGACGCGACGTTCGTGTTCGGCGCGGCCGGCGCCCCGACGACCTTCGACCCGTTCTACGCCAGCGACGGCGAGACCTTCCGGGTGACCCGGCAGATCTTCCAGAACCTCATCGGCATCGAGCTGGGCGGCACCACCGCCGTGCCCGAGCTCGCCACCGACTGGAAGGGCAGCGAGGACGGCCTCACCTGGACCTTCAACCTGCAGGAGGGCGTCACCTTCCACGACGGGACGCCGTTCGACGCGGAGGCGGTCTGCTACAACTTCGAGCGCTGGGCCGACCAGAACGAGGCCGGCCAGAACCCCTCGGCGGCCTACTACTACGGCAACGACTTCGGCTTCGGCGAGGACTCGCTCTACGACTCCTGCGAGGCGACCGACGAGCTCACCGCCACGGTCACGCTGACCCGCGCCACCGGCAAGTTCCCGATGGTGCTGTCGCAGTCGTCCTACGCCATCCAGTCGCCGACGGCGATGGAGGAGTACGACGCCAACGACATCAAGGTCCAGGGCGAGGGCTTCGACTTCCCGGCCTACGCCGACGAGCACCCGACCGGCACCGGGCCGTTCAAGTTCGCGTCCTTCGACGGCACGAGCAACGTCATCCTCGAGCGCAACGAGGACTACTGGGGCGAGCCGGCCGGCGTCCAGGAGATCATCTTCCGGATCATCTCCGACGAGACGGCCCGCCGCCAGGAGCTCGAGGCCGGCACCATCCAGGGCTACGACCTGCCCAACCCGGTCGACTGGGCGGAGCTGGAGGAGGGCGGCAACCAGGTCCTCATCCGCGACCCGTTCAACGTCCTCTACCTGGCGCTCAACCCGGTCGCCGACCCGCAGCTGGAGGACAAGAAGGTCCGCGAGGCCCTCTACCACGCGATCAACCGCGAGGAGCTGGTCAAGAGCCAGCTGCCCGACGGCGCGACCGTGGCCACCCAGTTCATCCCCGACACGGTCGACGGCTGGAACGCCGACATCGCCGCCTACGAGTACGACCCGGAGAAGGCCAAGGCGCTGCTCGAGGAGGCCGGCAAGTCCGACCTGGAGATCGAGCTGTGGTACCCGACCGAGGTGACCCGTCCCTACATGCCGAACCCGCAGGCGATCTACGACGCGGTGAAGTCCGACTGGGAGGCGGCCGGCATCACGGTCAACCCGGTCTCCAAGCCGTGGGCCGGCGGCTACATCGACGGCACCCAGCAGAGCAAGGCGCCCGCCTTCTTCCTCGGCTGGACCGGTGACCTCAACTCCGCGGACAACTTCCTGTGCGCGTTCTTCTGCGGCGACGACAACCAGTTCGGCACCAGCGCCGAGCCGTTCCACGAGGAGCTGCAGGAGGCGCTGCGCGCGGCCGACGCCGAGCCGGACGAGGCCAAGCGCACCGCGATGTACGAGGACCTCAACGCCAAGATCATGGAGGACTGGCTGCCCGGTCTGCCGCTGTCGCACTCCCCGCCGGCCATCGTGGTCGCCGGCAACGTGAAGGGCCTGGTCGCCAGCCCCCTCACGGCGGAGGACTTCTCCACGGTCACCATCGAGGAGTGACCCCCTGACGACGGGCCGGCCCCAGCAGCCCTGGGGCCGGCCCGCCGCCGTGCCTCCCCCCGGTCGCCCCGCCCCCGTGGCATCCTGCCCCTACCCGCCAGGCCGTCCACGCCCGCCCACGAAGGATCCGACGTGCTGAAGTTCATCATCCGTCGCACCCTGCAGATGGTGCTCGCCATGTTCATCCTGAGCGTCCTGCTCTTCGCCTGGCTGCACGCGCTGCCCGGCGGGCCGGTCAGCGCCCTGCTCGGGGAGCGCGGCAGCCCCGAGGCCGCCGCGGACCTGCGCCGCCAGCTCGGCCTCGACCAGCCCCTGCCCGTGCAGTACTGGCGCTTCCTCCAGCGCGCGCTCGACGGGGACTTCGGGATCTCCACGGGGGTCTTCGCCGGGCAGCCGGCCATGCGTGTCTTCCTCGACCGCTTCCCCGCGACCATCGAGCTCAGCCTCCTGGCCCTCATCTTCGCCCTCCTGCTCGCGATCCCGCTGGGCTACGTCGCGGCCCGCCGCCGCGGCAGCGTCCTCGACACCGGCCTGGTCGTCTCCTCGCTCGTGGGCGTGGCGGTGCCGGTCTTCTTCCTCGCCTTCGTCCTCAAGTACTTCTTCGCGGTGCGGTGGGGCGTGCTGCCGCCCTCGGGCTACCAGACGGCGGGTCTCAACGCCACCGACGTCACCGGCTTCGGCGTCCTCGACGGGCTCCTGACCCGCGAGTGGGACGCCTCGTGGGACACCTTGCGCCACCTGCTGCTGCCGGCCCTGGCGCTCTCCTCGATCCCGTTCGCGGTGATCTTCCGGATCACCCGGGCCTCCGTGCTGGAGGTCATGGACGACGACTACGTGCGCACGGCCCGCGCCAAGGGGCTCACCGGCCGGGTCATCCGCACCCGGCACATCATGCGCAACGCGCTCATCCCGGTCGTGACCATCATCGGCCTGCAAGTCGGGGCCCTGCTCGCCGGCGCCGTCCTCACCGAGAAGGTCTTCGCCTACCCCGGGATCGGGCAGGCCCTCGCGCTGGGCTTCGAGAAGCGCGACTACCCCGTGCTGCAGGTCGTCATCATGATGGCCGCGCTGATCTACATCGTCGTCAACCTCCTCGTGGACATCGCCTACGCGCTGATCGACCCGCGAGTGCGCACCAGGTGAGGGGCCCGGACGTGAAGACCTACGGACAGACCAAGAAGGAGCGGATCGACGCGCTCGCCGAGGCGGGCTCGCTCGACGAGGAGAAGGGCGTCAGCCTGCTCCGCTCGGCCTGGCTGCGGCTGCGCACCGACCCGGTGTTCATCGTCGGCCTGGTCATCGTCGTGCTCTTCGTGCTGCTGGCGATCCTCTCGCCGTGGATCGCGCCGCACGACCCCGCCGAGCGGCTGCTCATCGGCGAGGTGAGCCGTCAGTCCAACCCGGTGCCGCCGCCGCGCGAGGGCTTCCCCCTCGGCGCCGACGACCGCGGGCGCGACCTGCTCTCCCGCCTCCTCGTCGGCTCGCGCCAGACGCTCGTCGTCGGTGTGCTCGCGACGCTGGGCGGCCTCCTCGGCGGGCTGACGCTCGGCACGCTGGCCGGCGGCATCGGCGGCTGGATGGACTCGGCCGTCATGCGCGTCGTCGACGTCATGCTCTCCATCCCCTCCCTGCTCATGGCCTTCTCGCTCGCGGCCGTGCTCAAGCCGTCCCAGTGGAGCGTCATCCTCGCCATCGCGGTGATCCAGGTGCCGATCTTCGCCCGGCTCCTGCGCGGGTCGATGCTCGCCCAGCGGCACAGCGACCACGTGCTGGCCGCCCGCGCGCTCGGCGTCCGCCCGGCGGCGATCGTCTTCCGGCACATGCTCCCCAACTCGCTGGGGCCGGTCATCGTGCAGGCCACGCTGGTGCTGGCGGTGGCCATCATCGACGCGGCCGCCCTGTCCTTCCTCGGCCTGGGCAACCCGGACGACACCCGGCCGGAGTGGGGCCAGATGCTGGGCCAGGCCCAGCCCTACTTCAACTCCTTCCCGCACCTCGCCGTCTACCCCGCCCTGTGCATCATCGTGGTCGCCCTGGGCTTCACCCTCATGGGCGAGTCGCTCCGCGAGGCCCTCGACCCCAAGTCCCGTCGCTGAGGAGGACACGTGACCGCCCAGCCCAGCACCACCGCATACCCCGGGAGCGGGAGCGCCGGCCGCGAGCCGCTCCTGTCGGTCCGCGACCTGGCCGTGACGTTCGGCCGGGGCGGCAAGGCCTTCCGGGCCGTCGACGGCGTGAGCTTCGACGTCGCACCGGGACAGACCGTCGGGCTCGTCGGCGAGTCCGGGTGCGGCAAGTCCGTCACCTCGCTGGCGATCATGGGGCTGCTCCCCGCGCGCGGCAACACCGTCACCGGCAGCGTCAACTTCGCCGGCGAGGAGCTGCTCGGCATGTCCACCGAGCAGCTGCGCGACCGGCGCGGCCGGGACCTGGCGATGATCTTCCAGGACCCGCTGTCCTCGCTCAACCCGGTCGTCCCGCTGGGCGTCCAGGTCGCCGAGGTCCTCCAGCGGCACAAGGGCATGAAGCGCGGCCCCGCGCACGAGCAGGCCGCCGTCATGCTCGACAAGGTCGGGATCCCCGACCCGACGCGCCGCCTCAAGGAGTATCCCCACCAGCTCTCCGGCGGCATGCGCCAGCGGGCGCTCATCGCGATGGCCCTCGCCTGCGAGCCGCGGCTGCTCATCGCCGACGAGCCCACCACGGCGCTGGACGTGACCATCCAGGCGCAGATCCTCGCCCTGCTCAAGGAGCTGGTCCAGGACAGCGGCACCGCGCTCATCATGATCACCCACGACCTCGGCGTCGTCGCCGGGCTGTGCGACGAGGTCAACGTGCTCTACGGCGGCCGCATCGTCGAGCGGGCGCAGCGGCACGACCTCTTCGCCTCGCCCAGGCACCCCTACACCGGCGGCCTGCTCGCCTCCATCCCCCGGCTCACCGAGGAGCGCGGGCGCCGGCTGACGCCCGTGCCCGGCTCGGTCGCCGACAACATCCCCTGGGACTCCGGGTGCGCCTTCGCGCCGCGGTGCGCCAGCGAGATCGGGGTATGCCGTGAGCGCACCCCCGAGCTGGTCCCCGACCGCGAGGACCTGGGCGCGGGCCGGCTGCTGCGCTGCCACAACCCGCTGGACCCGCACCCGCTCGACGACGGGACGGCACCGGAGAGCACCGAGGAGGAGCCGGCATGACGACCACCGAGCAGGACCCTTCCGCGACCCCGGCCGCCGAGGACGACGTCCTCGTCGACGTGCGGGGCGTCAAGGTCCACTTCCCGATCAAGAAGGGCGTGGTCTTCGACCGGACGGTCGGCTACGTCTACGCCGTCGACGGCATGGACCTGACGATCCGTCGGGGCGAGACCTACGGGCTGGTCGGCGAGTCGGGCTGCGGCAAGTCGACCTTCGGCCGGGCCCTGCTGCAGCTCGAGCCGCTCACCGAGGGCGAGGTGCGCTTCGACGGGACCGACCTGGCCACGCTCAGGGGCGAGGCGCTGCGCACGCAGCGCCAGCACATGCAGATGGTCTTCCAGGACCCGCTCGGGAGCCTCGACCCCCGCCAGACCGTCGAGCAGCTGCTGCTCGAGGGGATGCGGGCGCACGGGCTGGCCAAGGACGGCGCCGCCGCGCGCGGCCGGCTCGTGGAGCTCCTCGCGGCCGTCGGTCTGCCGCGCAGCGCGCTCAGCAAGTATCCCCACGAGTTCTCCGGCGGCCAGCGCCAGCGCGTGGGGATCGCCCGCGCCCTGTCGGTGGACCCCGAGCTCATCGTCGCCGACGAGCCGGTCAGCGCCCTCGACGTGTCCGTGCAGGCGCAGGTCATCAACCTCATGGAGGACCTGCAGGAGCAGTTCGGGCTGACCTACCTCGTCATCGCGCACGACCTCGCCGTGGTCCGCCACATCAGCGACCGCATCGGCGTGATGTATCTCGGCGCCCTCGTCGAGGAGGCCGACGCGGACGACCTCTACGCCACGCCGCTGCACCCCTACACGCGGGCGCTCCTGTCCGCGGTGCCGGTCCCGGACCCCACCGTCGAGGACTCCCGCGAGCAGATCCTGCTGGTCGGGGACCTCCCCTCCCCCGCCAGCCCCCCGTCCGGCTGCCGCTTCCACACCCGGTGCCCTTGGCGGCAGGCCACCCGCTGCGACGACGAGCGGCCGCAGCTGCGCACGGTCGAGGTGCCCGGGGTGCCGGGCAGCCACCGGGTGGCGTGCCACTGGGCGGAGCAGATCGCCTCCGGCGAGCTGCAGCCGCACGAGGTCGTGCCCGAGGACGTCACCGACCCGACGGACGCCTCGACCGACGGCGGCGACGCGGCGCTCGGCGCCAAGGGTCTCACCGACGCGACCGGGTGAGCGGACGGCATACCTCGTCGTCCGTCGATGGGAGAATCGCCCGGGAGAGGACCTGCACGAGGAGGTGAGGCGTGAGCGACGTCGCCTTCTTCCTCGCCGCCACGTTCGCCGCGGGTCTGCTCATCTCGCTGCTGCGGCTGCCGGCGCTGCTGGGCTTCCTCGTGGCCGGCTTCGTCCTGGACGCCGCGGGGGTCCGCGAGCTGCCCTACCTGGACTTCATCGCCGAGCTCGGCGTCGTGCTGCTTCTCTTCGGCATCGGGCTCAAGCTGGACGTGCGCAGCCTGCTCTCCCGCGAGGTCTGGGTGACCACCGTGGGGAACGTCGCGCTCTCGGTCGCGGCGGGCACCGGCTTCCTGTGGGTGCTGGCGCTGCTCGGCTACCCGCTGCTGGCCGGGCTGGCGCCGGGGACGCTCGTGCTCATCGCGTTCGCCCTGTCCTTCTCCTCGACGGTGTTCGTGATCAAGGTGCTCGAGGACAAGGGGGAGCTCCAGTCCTTCTACGGTCGCGTCGCGATCGGGATCCTCGTCATGCAGGACATCGTGGCCGTGGTCTTCATCGCGGCCACCGAGGAGCACCTGCCCAGCCCGTGGGCGGTGCCCCTCGTGCTGGCGCTGCTCCCCCTCGGCTGGCTCGCGCGGCGGGTGTGGGACCACATCCGGCCCGGCGAGCTCCAGGCCCTCTTCGGCCTCGCGCTGGCCCTCGGCGGGTTCGCCGCCTTCGACGCCGTCGGTCTCGAGGGTGACCTCGGGGCGCTCGTCGTGGGGATGCTGCTCGCCGGGCACCGGGCCGCGGGCGAGCTGTCCGACCAGCTCTTCACGCTCAAGGACCTGCTGCTCGTCGGCTTCTTCATCTCGATCGGCTACGGCGGGCCGGCGACCCCGGCAACGGTCGGCCTGGGCCTGGTCCTGCTGCTCCTGCTGCCCGTGCAGGTCCTCATCTACGTCTGGCTGCTCGACCGGCACCGGCTGCGGCGGCGCACCTCGGTCAAGGCCGGGCTGCTCCTGGGCAACTACTCGGAGTTCGGCCTCATCGTGGCCGCGGTGGCGGTCGCGACCGGTCTGCTCGAGGAGAGCTGGCTCGTCGTCATGTCCGTGGCCGTGGCCGGGAGCTTCGTGCTCGCGACGCTCCTCAACGCCCGCTCCGACGCGGTGCTGGCCGCCGCCCGGCGGGTCATGCCGCTGCATCCTCCCGAGGACGTCCACCCGCACGAGCGACCCATCTCCTTCGGGTCCGCGCGGGCCGTGGTCATGGGGATGGGGCGGGTGGGCCGGTCCGCCTACGACGAGCTCGCCAGGGCCTACGGCCTGGAGGTGCTCGGCGTCGAGAACAGCACCCACCGCGTGCAGGACCTGCGCGACGAGGGGCTGACCATCGTCGAGGCCGACGCGGCCGACGGGGACTTCTGGTCCCGGCTCGAGTCCACCCACCAGGTGGACATCGTCGTGCTCGCGATGCCCTTCCTCGCCGCGAGCCGGCTGGCGCTCGAGCAGCTCGTGGAGAGCGGCTACACCGGGATCGTCGCGGTCGTCGCCGGCTACGACTCCGAGGTGCGCGAGTTCGCCGAGCTCGGCGCGGACGTGGTCGTCCACGTCTTCGAGGGCGCCGGTGCCACGCTGGCCGAGCGTGCCGCCGAGGCCCTGCACGACCGGGGCTGACCCGAGGTCACCGCCGCGCCGTGATCACCGCGACCGGGCAGGGCGCGGTGCGCATGACCCGCTGCGACACCGACCCGAGCAGGCGGCCGCGGAGGCCGCCCATGCCCCGGCTGCCCATGACGGCCAGGTCCAGCTCGCGGGCGACGTCGACGATCGTGCCGACCACGGGCCCGCGCCGCACGAGCTGCTCGACCTGCACGTCCGGGTGCTTCTCGAGCGCGGGGGCGAGGGCGTCCTGCAGCATCTGGCGGCGCTCCGCCTCGATCGCGCGCCACTCGGGGCTGTCCGGCTCGGTGACGACGTAGCCGTCGACCACCTCGAGGTACCACGTCGTCAGCGCGACGAGCCGCTTGCCGACCTTGTCGGCGTACTCGACGGCGGCGCGCGCGGCCACCACGCTGTCGTCGCTGCCGTCCACCGCCACGCCGACCCGGCCGTGCGTGAGGGCGTCCACGTCGACCTCGGGGTTGACCACGACCACGGGGATCGTCGCGTGCGCGGCCACCCCGATCGAGGTGGTGCCGAGCACGAACTCCTCGAGCGCGCCCTTGCGGCCCGTGCCCACCACGAGGATCGAGGCCTCGTCCTGGTGCTCCAGCAGGGCCCGGACGGGCGACCCGCGCTCGACCGACAGGGAGGCCTCGATCCCCAGCTCGGCTCCCAGCGCAGCGACCCGCTCCCGGATCTGCTCGACCCGGACCTCCTCGGCCTCCAGCAGGGTCGTGATGTCCGGGGCCCCCGCGCCGGCCGCCCGGGCCGCGAGCGCCTCCGGCTCGCTGGCGTGGACGACGACCAGCTTCCGGCCCGTCGTCCTCGCGTGCTGCGCCGCCCAGCGCACGGCGGCCCCGTCGGTCCCCCCGCCGTCCGACCCGACCACGACCGGGCGACCCTCGTTCGTCGACACCACGACCACCTCCGCTCGACGGGCCTCGTCGGCCCGGCCATTACTACGGTCCGTCGCAGTCCATCCTAGCGCCCGACGGACCCCCCGCGGCAGGGGACGCGACGCCGCCGCGGCAGGACGGCATACCCCGTTTAGTAGCCTCGTCCCTGACGTCCCGCTCCCCGACACACGCAGGAGACCACCCGTGTCCACGATCATCTACACCCGCACCGACGAGGCCCCGCTGCTGGCGACCTACTCGCTCAAGCCGGTCGTCGAGGCCTTCGCGGGTGCCGCCGGCATCGACGTGGAGACGCGGGACATCTCCCTCGCCGGCCGGATCCTGGCCCAGTTCCCCGACCGGCTCACCGAGGAGCAGCGCCACCCGGACGCCCTCGCCGAGCTCGGCGAGCTGGCGACCACGCCCGGGGCCAACATCATCAAGCTGCCCAACATCTCCGCGTCGGTGCCGCAGCTGCGCGCCGCGATCGCCGAGCTGCAGGCGCAGGGCTTCGCCGTCCCCGACTACCCGGAGTCGCCGAGCACGGACGAGGAGCGCGAGGTCCGCGCCCGCTACGACAAGGTCAAGGGCTCGGCGGTCAACCCCGTGCTGCGCGAGGGCAACTCCGACCGCCGCGCGCCCGAGGCCGTGAAGAACTACGCCCGCAGCCGCCCGCACTCGATGGGCGCCTGGTCGGCGGACAGCCGCACCCGGGTGGCGACGATGGGCGAGCACGACTTCGCCAGCAACGAGCAGTCGGTGGTGATGCCCGCCGACGACACCCTGACGATCCGGCACGTCGCTGCGGACGGCGCCGAGACGGTGCTCAAGGACTCCCTGCCGGTGCTGGCCGGCGAGGTCGTCGACGCCACGTTCATGCAGGTGTCGGCGCTGCGCTCGTTCCTCGACGAGCAGGTCGCCGCGGCCGCCGAGGAGGACGTCCTCTTCAGCCTGCACCTCAAGGCCACGATGATGAAGGTCTCCGACCCGATCATCTTCGGCCACGCCGTCGAGGTCTTCTTCTCCGACGTCTTCGCCCGCTTCGGCGCACAGCTGGACGCCGCCGGCCTGTCCTCCAGCGACGGGCTCGGCGGGATCCTGGCGGGCCTCGAGGCCCTCGGCGACGACGCCGCCGAGGTCCGCGACGCGATCGAGGCACGGCTGCGGGAGCTGCCGCGCCTGTCGATGGTCAACTCCGACAAGGGCATCACCAACCTGCACGTCCCGAGCGACGTCATCGTCGACGCCTCGATGCCGGCGATGATCCGCAACGGCGGCAAGCTGTGGGGCCCCCAGGGCGAGGAGGACGACACGATCGCGGTCATCCCCGACTCCTCCTACGCCGGGGTCTACCAGGCGGTCATCGAGGACTGCAAGGCACACGGCGCCTACGACCCGACGACGATGGGATCGGTGCCCAACGTCGGCCTGATGGCCAAGAAGGCCGAGGAGTACGGCTCCCACGACAAGACCTTCGAGATCGTCGCCGACGGCGCCGTCCAGGTCGTCGACGCCTCCGGCACCGTCCTCATGGAGCACCAGGTCTCCGCAGGAGACATCTGGCGCGCCTGCCAGACCAAGGACGAGCCGATCCGCGACTGGGTCAAGCTCGCCGTGACCCGGGCCCGCGCCACCGGCGACCCGGCGGTCTTCTGGCTCGACCCGGCCCGGGCGCACGACGCCAACCTCATCGCCAAGGTGGAGGACTACCTCCAGGACCACGACACCGAGGGCCTGGACATCCAGGTGCTCTCCCCGGTCGAGGCCACCCGGCTGTCCGTGGAGCGCATCCGCCAGGGCAAGAACACCATCTCGGTCACCGGCAACGTGCTGCGCGACTACAACACCGACCTCTTCCCGATCCTCGAGCTCGGCACGAGCGCCAAGATGCTCTCGGTCGTCCCTCTCATGAACGGCGGCGGCCTCTTCGAGACCGGGGCCGGCGGATCGGCACCCAAGCACGTCCAGCAGCTGCAGCAGGAGAACTACCTGCGCTGGGACAGCCTCGGCGAGTTCCTCGCCCTCGCGGAGTCCCTGCGCCACCTGGCCGACCGCGACGGCAACGCCAAGGCCCGCGTGCTCGGCGACGCCCTCGACCGGGCGACCGAGCGGGTGCTCACCGAGGACCGCTCCCCGGCGCGCAGGCTGGGCAAGATCGACAACCGCGGCAGCCACTTCTACCTCGCCCTCTACTGGGCGCAGGCGCTGGCCGAGCAGACCGAGGACGCCGAGCTGGCGCAGCGCTTCGGCCCCGTCGCCGAGGAGCTCTCCGCCAAGGAGGAGCAGATCGCCCGGGAGCTCGTCGACGCGCAGGGCTCGCCGGTGGACCTCGGCGGCTACTACCACCCGGACGAGGAGAAGGCCGCGGCGGCGATGCGCCCGTCGGCGACCTTCAACGCCGTCATCGACGGACTGCGCGGCTGACGCCATACCGTCCCCGCACGTGACCCCGGACCCGCCCGGCGACGCACCCCGTCGCCGGGCGGGTCACGTCGGCGTCGGCGCCGGTCTGGCGCTCGCCGCCGTGGTCCTCATCTCGGTCAACCTCCGCCCCGGGGCGTCGTCGGTCGGACCCGTCCTCGAGGAGGTGCGGGCCGGCCTGGGCATCAGCCCCGGCACGGCCGGCCTGCTCACCGCGTTGCCGGGCGTGTGCTTCGGCCTGCTCGGCGCGCTCGCCGTCGGGTTCGCGCGCCGGGTCGGGATGACCGTCGGCCTGGCCCTCGGCACGGCCGCGATCGTCGTCGGCCTCCTGGCGAGGGCGGCGACGAGCTCGACCTGGCTGTTCCTCGCCGCCACCACCCTCGCGCTCGGGGGCATGGCGGTGGGCAACGTCCTCGTCCCGGCGTGGATCAAGCGCTACGCCCACGACGGCGGTGTCCGCCTCATGACCTTCTACGGCAGCGGGCTCACCCTGGGCGGCGCGCTCGGCGCGGCGCTCGCCGCACCCGTCAACGACGCCTCCCCGCTCGGCTGGCGCGCGGCGCTGGGGGTATGGGGAGCGGTCGCCGTCACCGCCCTCGTCCCGTGGGTGCTGGTCGCCCTGCGGGACCGGACGGGCGACGCCGCCGGGCGGGCCCGGTCCGGCGGCGCCACCCCGAGCCTGTGGCGCTCCCCCACCGCGGTCGCGCTGACGGTGCTCTTCGGGGTGCAGTCGATGAACGCCTACGTCCAGTTCGGCTGGCTGCCGCAGATCTACCGCGACGCCGGGCTCTCGGCCGCCCATGCCGGCGTGCTCACCTCCCTGCTCACGGCGCTGGGGATCGTCGGCGGCCTGCTGATGCCGACGGTGATCGCGCGCTCGCGCACCCTGGCACCCTGGATGCTGGCCTTCGGCGCGTTCATCGTGGTCGGCTACGGCGGGCTGCTCGTCGCACCGGACCGGGCGCCGTGGCTGTGGGCCGTGGTGCTGGGACTCTCCGGCTTCGCCTTCCCGACGGCGATCGCCCTGATCACCGCGCGGTCGCGGGACCCGAGGGTCACCGCCCGGCTGTCCGGCTTCGTGCAGCCGGTCGGCTACGTGCTCGCCGCGGTCGGGCCGTTCGCGGTGGGGCTCATCCGCGACGTCACCCAGGGCTGGACCGTCGTGCTGGTCCTGCTCATGGCCAGCGGGGTCCTCCTGACGCTGGCGGGTCTGCGGGTGTCCACCCACGTCTACGTCGACGACGAGCTCGACCGGGCTGCCTGACGACGGCGCGACCGTCTCCCGTCGTCCACACCCCCTGCTCCTCGTCGTCGTGGGACGACGGCTCCTGTGGACGACGGCCACCGGCCGCTCGCCGCGTGCCACGGTGGGCTCGCGCCGGAAGGGGCGCGGAGAGGGAGGGACGCAGATGACGACTCACGGGGACGACCAGGCCGGGCGGCTGGTGGCGACGGTGCTGCAGCAGGCCCGGGCCGGGACGGTGTCCGACCGGGCGCTGGAGGGGGTGGCCGACCCCGTGGTCCGGGGCGCGGTGACCACCGGGCTCGAGGCCGCCGTCGCCGCGGCGCTGACCGCCGTCTGGAGGCGCGGCTGGCAACCCGCCGACCTCGGACGGGAGGCCGGACGGCGGCTGCCCGCGGAGCTCCACGAGCCGCTCGTGGCGGGCGTGCGGCAGGAGCTGGCGACCTACGCGCGCGCCACCGTGGACCCGGCGTGGTGGGGCCAGGTGGACGAGCTGGAGGAGGACCTGGCCGCGCGACGGAGGCGTCGCCGCTGGAGGGCCGCCGACGACGGCGACGACCCGGTCGCCCGGTGGCGGGCGGGCTGCGGGAGGAGGGCGGCGGTCGCGGCGTTCGTCGAGCGGCTCGCTCCCCTCCAGCTGATCGGGCCGGTGCCCGGCGAGGCCAGGCACACCGTCGTCGACGCCCCCGACGTCGACGACAAGCTCCTGACCAAGGTGCGTCGGCTGCTGGCCCAGGCCGAGGGGACGCCCTACGAGGCCGAGGCCGAGACGTTCACCGCCGCGGCGCAGTCGCTGATGGCCCGCCACCGGATCGACCGGGCGATGCTCGAGGAGGCCGACCAGGACGGTGCGCGCCGTGGGCCCGGAGCGGTGCGGCTCTCGGTGGAACGGCCCTACGAGCAGCCCAAGGCGCACCTGCTCAGCGTCGTCGCGGCGGCCAACCGCTGCCGTGCGGTGTGGAGCCAGGAGCTGGGCTTCGTCACGGTCCTCGGCCACCAGGTCGACCGGGACGCCGTGGAGGTCCTCTTCACCTCGCTGCTGGTGCAGGGCACCGCGGCGATGCGGAGGGAGGGTGACCGTCGGCCCGCCCGGTCGCGCACGCGCGGTTTCCGCTCCTCCTTCCTCTCCGGCTTCGCGGTGCGCATCGGCCAGCGGCTCGAGGAGGCCAGCACCGCGGCGGAGGACGAGGCGACCGCCGAGCTGGAGGGCGGGACCGGGGTCGGCGCCCCGGGCGGGGGCCCGCCGGCCGTCGGCAGCGTCGCCCTGGTCCTCCGGCGGCGCGACGAGGAGGTCGAGGAGCTGCTCGCCGAGCTCTTCCCGGTCACGCGGCGGTCGAGGGCGAGGCGGGTGAGCGACCACGCGGGCTTCCTCCAGGGCCGCGCGGCCGCGGACCGCGCGGACCTCGGCGTCGGCGGACGCCTGGGCGGGAGGGTCTCGTGAGCCTGCACGCGCTGCCCGGTGGTCGGTCGGGCCGCCCCGCCCGGAGCGGCCAACCCTGGACCGACGAGGACTACGACGCGCTGGTGGCGATGTGCCGCGAGGGGCTGGACCTGGCGACGATGACCGACCGGCTCGACCGGTCCGAGGTCGCGGTGCTCGACCGCGCCCGTCGCATGCTGCCCGTCGCCGAGCGGGGCCTGCCCCGGGACCGGGCGACGACCCGGCTCAGGGAGCTCCTGCGCGCCGACGACGGCTACGACTGGTCCGCCGCCCTGGCCCAGGGGCCACCCCCGCGCCCGGTGGAGCACCGCGTCTACCGGCGAGAGGGCGTCGAGGGCCTCCGGACCCACGAGCTGCTCGCCGTCGCCGAGGCGCTCGTCCTGCAGCCCCTGTGCGACGAGCGCGTGCGCGACGAGGTGCTCGGCCTGGTCCGGGAGCGCGGGCTCGACGCCGAGCTCGAGCAGCAGGTGGGAGCCGGGCTCGTGCGTCGCGCCCGGGGCCTGGACGACCTCTACCTCGACGCGCCCTGGAAGAGCGGGCCCGGAGCGGTCCGCTCCCCCTCCGGACGGGAGTGGGAGCGCCCCTGGTGCGGTGCATCCTGCCCGGAGGAGGACACCGAGGTGGTCCCCCAGGCGACCCCGGAGTGGGAGGATCCTCCCTGGTGGTGAGGCCCGCCGCGAGGACCGGAGGGTCAACTACGTTCTTTAGTAGTTATCCACTACACTCCGTAGGAGAGGGCTCGCCGAGCCCCGGTCCCACGGAGAGAGGCCACGACGATGAACCCCGACTTCCCCCTCTGGCTGCGTGCGTCGCACCTGATCAACTTCGTCCTCATCGGCATGCTCCTGCGCTCGGGGTGGGAGATCCTCTCCTCCCTGCCGCGGCTGTGGTGGCGCAAGGACTGCGCGCCCGGCACCGAGTGGCTGCGGTTCACCAGGCGCCAGCTGCCCAAGGAGGAGGGCGTCTACACCTCCCTCATGGACGAGAAGTCGCTCTCTCCCCTCGTCGGGCTCCCGGGCCGGGAGAACATCGGGCTGGGACGGCACTGGCACGGGCTCTCCGTCATGCTGTGGGTGCTCAACGGCGTCATTTACGTGGGCCTCCTCTTCGGCACGGGCCTGTGGCGACGCATCATCCCGACCTCGTGGGACGTCTTCCCCGAGGCGTGGGAGTCGCTCAAGGTCTACCTCTCCTTCCAGACCCCCTCGATCGAGCACTACCAGCCCTACGACGCCCTCCAGATGCTCGGTTACACGTTCGTCATCTTCGTCCTGGCGCCGTTCATGATGCTCACCGGCGTGGCCATGGCCCCGGCGATCCGCTCGCGCTACCCGTGGTACGTGAAGTTCTGGGGCGGTCACCAGGGCGCCCGGTCCCTGCACTTCATCGGCATGGTCCTGATGGCCGGCTTCATCGTCATGCACGTCGGCCTGGTCTTCCTCGTCCACCCGGAGCACAACGTCGTGCACATGGTCTTCGGCGACGTGGACACGGCACGGTCGGCGCAGGCCTTCGTCATCATCGTCTCGACCATCGTGGCCGTCGTGGTGTTCTGGATCGCGCTGAGCTACCTGACCCTCGCCGACCGCGTCCGGGCGCACCGGTTCCTCGTCGCGTTCACCGAGGTCGGCCGACGGGTCTTCCTCAACTGGATGCGTCCCCGCAGCGCGGAGCAGACGACCTACACCGACGACGACATCTCCGAGTTCCACTGGACCAACGGCCTCCCGCCGACGGAGGAGGAGTCCCCGGAGTGGACCTCCGCCCGGGACAACGGCTGGGAGGGATTCACCATCACCGTGGGCGACGATATCAACGGCACCAGCCGCGAGCTGACGCTCGAGGAGATCCGCCGGCTGCCCCAGGTATCCTACATCGCCACCCACACCTGCATGCAGGGCTGGTCCGCCACCAGCCGCTGGACCGGCGTCCGGCTCGTCGACCTGCTGGGAGAGCGCCCCGAGGGCGCCGAGTACGTCATCGTCGAGTCCTACGGCCTGGCGCAGAAGATGTACGACAACCGCCCGCGCGAGCCGTTCTACGCCGTCTACGACCTCGACACCGTGATGGAGCAGGACACGATCCTGGCCTACGAGCGCAACGGCCGGCCCGTCGACCTGCACCTGGGCGGCCCCGCGCGGATGCGGGTCGAGTCCAACCACGGCTACAAGCACGTCAAGTGGGTCCGCTCCATCCGCTGGATCGCCGACTACGCCGACTACGGGGACGGTCGGGGCGGGACCCGCGAGGACTCCGCGCTCCAGGCGTTCAACGGAAGGATCTGATGACCGACGACCCGATCGTCTCGTCCACGTTCTCGGTCTCCGGGATCCGCTCGGAGGCCGACGTGCGACAGGCGCTGCAGGCCCTCTTCGACGTCTTCACCGAGCTAGGGCTCGGCCAGGCGATGTTCGAGGTGACCGGCGGCGAGGTCGACCGGCTCATCGTCAAGCACAAGAGGTCGGTGACCCCCGACCGGACCGCGATCGCCGAGGCGCTCGCGACGGTCGGGGACCTCCGCCTGGTGGACCGAGCCTGAGCCGGCCCCGCCCCGTGGCGCCGCCGGCTCAGCCGGCCTCGTGAGCGGCGATCTCCTCGAGCCTGGGCGCGTAGCTGCTGGCGGGGTCGTGCCGCAGGCCGAGCCACACGTCGACGAGCGCCGTGGCGGCCGGGGCGGCGATGACGTTCTGCCCCATGCAGAGGATCTGCGCGTCATAGTTCTCCACCGATCCGCGCACGGTCACCAGGTCGTGCGCGGTCGCGGCCCGGACACCCGCCACCTTGTTGGCCGCGATCGTCGTCCCGAGCCCGGTGCCGCAGACGAGGATGCCGCGGTCCGCCCAGCCGTCGCGCACGACCTTGGCCGCATGGAAGGACACGTCGGGATAGGTGATCCCGTCGGTCGAGACGTCGACGACGTCGGTGACCCGCTCGTCCGCCTCGAGGAACTTCTTGATCTCGTCCTTGAGCGCGGCCCCGTTGCCGGGTGCTCCGATCACGATGCGCATGTCGTCCGGTCCTCCTCGTCGTCCTCGGTCATAAATCCTACAAATCATAGTAGAGAGGGCCGGAGGATCGGTTCAGGGGGCCGGCAGCTCGAACACCATGCGCGGGAGGACCCGGCCCGGGATCGACCCGCTGGGCACCTGGCCCACCCGGACCGCTCCGTGCCTGGCGTAGAAGCCCTCGGCGCCCGGGTCGGCGTCCAGCACGACACGTCGGAAGCCGGCCCGCGCTGCGGCGTCGAGCGCGTCGCGGAGCAGGCGGCCGCCCAGACCGGTCCCGATCCAGGGCAGATCGACGAAGATCGCCGAGAGCTCCCCCTCGGGCGGAGCGCCCACGACGGAGTGGAACCCCATGATCCGGCTGCCGCGGACCGCGACCGTGACGCGCCCCTGCGCACACTGCTCCGGCGTCACCGTCAGTTCCTCCCGGCATGCCTCGAGGAACGCCCTCGAGTAGCCCCAGTGGCCCTTGGACCGCAGCGCGAGCGCCGAGATCTCGTCGGCCTCCTCCGGGCGGGCAGGACGGAGCACGATCGTCTCGTCGCTCATGCGCTCCAGCCCTCCGAACGCCATGCGTCGTCGCCACGGACGAGCACGAGGCGCGTGTGCCGGCGGTCGGCCGAGCCCTGCCAGAACTCCGCCCGCTCCGGCCTGAGCCACCAGAGGGTCCGGTCGTCCGGGTCGACGCCCTCCTGCGCCTCCGGGTTCCGAGCCCGGAGGTCGGCCAGGCTCTCCTCGCGCGACGCCTCGGTCACCATGCCCCGCACGCGCACGGAACGCACGAGCGGCTGCCACCAGAAGGTGAGCGCGGCGACGGGGTTGTCCCGCAGCTGCGCGCCCTTCGCGCTCGACCTGGTGCCGGCGAAGGCCCACCCACGGTCGTCCACGTCCTTGAGGACGAGCACACGGGCGTCCGGCATGCCCTCAGGGTCCACCGTCGCAAGCGTCATCGCGTGCGGCTCGGGGATCCCGGCCCTCCACGCGGCCCCCAGCCACTCGAGGAAGAGCGCCACCGGCTCGAGCGGAGGCGTGCCACGGTCGAGGTCCGGCGCCTGGGCTGCCAGGCTCGGCCACGACCGCAGGAGCGATCTCGTCCGGTCCGTCACACCGATCTCCGCCTTCCTCGATCTGCGCCAGCGCGGGCGACGTCCCGCACGGTCGTCGCCGTCGCGGGCTGCGCCGGCAGCACTCCTCGACTCACACGTTGAACCGGAACTCCACCGCATTCCGGTACGTACAGCCATCTGTCTGCCACCAGTGCCATTCGCTATGCATCCCTCCCGCAGGGCCTGCACGGCTCTCCGCCCATCATCAGGTCTCAGTATCCCGATTCGCTGTCCACCGCTGCGGCGCGCTTATCGTGGGGCCACGCCCCCGCCGAGCGGATAGCATGATCGTCCATGTGCGCGATCAATCTCTGGGCGGTGAACGCCGCGGCCTTCACCACCGAGTTCCAGCGATTCACTACGGAACGGCTCGGCGTCGCGCCCGTCGCCGAAGAGATGAGCATCGGCTCGAGCCGTGTGCGCGGCTCTTCGCGCGTCTTCACCCTGACAACACGCATGTGCGACTGCGACTCGCTGATCGGCCGGCGGGCCGATCCTGCGCGCGAGGACGAGATCAGCGCGGAACGCTGGCTCGGCTGGCTTCGCGAACTGCCCGATCATGTCCCGCACGTCTCCCGCATCGCCGTCCTCCGCGCGTGGAGCCCCGACGACGATGTCGTCACCCCGCAGCGCTCACGCGGCATCCGGATCGGCGAACTCGAGGAGACGACTCTGCGCGACATCCGCGACGACATGCTGCTGACGCTCGACTACCCGCGGGCCTGGTAGAAAGCGAACACCCCGGCCGTCATCGACGACCGGGCGATGCACGGAAAAGCGGCAGTTCACACGTTGAAGCGGAACTCCACCGAGTTCCGGCACGTAGAAACATGTGCGTTGTACAGGTCTGGCAGGGGCGTCAGATCGAGGTGGATTGCGCCTCTGACCTGGGGTTTTAGTCGGATCGTGCCGATCGATGGGGCAAGTCGGTGCCGCCGGGGACAACGCCGCGATGGAGTCCTTCTTCTCGCTGCTGCAGAAGAACGTCCTGGACCGCAAGCGCTGGCGGACCCGAGAGGAGCTCCGGATCGCGATCATTACCTGGATCGAGCGGACCTATCACCGCCGCCGCCGACAGGCCCGCCTGGGCCGATTGACTCCCATCGAATACGAGACCATCATGAACCCGGCCGTGGCCCTCGCGGCCTGACACCACAACTGTCACCTGATCGTGCGGCAGTCCCCAGCGAATGGAGCGGCCATGACTTCGCCTGAGCGCTTCGACACACTGAGCGCAGCTCTAGCAACCTCCGTTCGGGAACGCGAGGGCCTCATCGGCCTCGTGTTGCTCGGATCCGCATCGGACGAGGCGCGCAGTCGACGCGACGAATGGTCGGACCACGACTTCTTCACACTTACCGAGGCAGGGCGCGGCGCGGCGATTCGACCCGATTTGTCGTGGCTTCCCGACCACGACCGCCTGGTTCTCACGGCGAGGGAAGGTGAGATCGGCTTCGTCGCTGTCTACGACGATGCGCACGTCTTCGAGTTCGCCTTCGCGGACGCTGACGAACTCGACGGCGCCCGTGCGGGCGACGCTACGGTGGTGGTCGATGACGAGTCGGAGACGACAGCGACATTGCTGGCGCTGGCGCGGGCGCGCTCCAGCGAGGCGGACCAATTCGACCCGGCGAACGACGTGCGGCTCGTGCTGGTGAAGCTGTTGATAGGCGTCGGCAGGGTGCGGCGTGGCGAGAGACTCAACGGCAACGCGTTCATCAGGCAGTGGGCAGTGCAGCTTCTCGTGCGCGCCATCCGGGGTCGATTCGACGCAGCATCCACCGAGCTTCGTGACACGAACGATCCGATGCGGCGATTCGAGCGCGACTTCCCGATCTGGGGCGCGCGCATCGCAGGATCGCTCGACCTGCCGCTCGAGGAGTCAGCACTGGAGCTCTATCGTCTCACTCGCGAGATCCTTGAGCCCGGCTGGGATGAGTTCCCCTCGCGGGCGGCCGACGTGGTCGCTGTTCGCCTGGGATGGAGTTGAATCTGCCCGCTCCGCGCGCCGCAGTAATCGTCAACACGACGAACGCGTGTGGCAGGTCTCGCGGCTGTCTCACGGTTCAGGACTGGTGTTCCCGTTCGGCAGCCAATCGATCAGAGCTCCAGTGCGGGACCGGTTGAATCGCGTACGAGCAGCACCGTATGCAAGCGTTGGTGATGATCCCGGACGGCGCTGGCAGCAGCGATCGATTCGACGAGGTACTCCGCTGCCAGGCTGCCGGGGTCGATGAGGTCTCTCCCAGCAGGGCTGACTGTCCGCCCGGCCAGGCTCTCCTCTGTCTCGGTGTAGGTGTGCACGAGAGTTTCGACCGACGACCGGTAGGTAACGAAGGTCCGCGCCGCCGGCCGCGAGTTCAGTCGGCGGATCTCCTGGTCGAGACGACGGCGCTGGTTCCTGACCTCCGCGTTGTGCGCACGAGCCTTGGCGTTGTACGCGCGCACCTCGCGGTTGTAATCACCCACCGCCTTCTTGACGGCCGCGCTGTGCCGCCGGGCCTCGCGGTTGTACTTGTCGACCGCCTGCCTCTGCTGGCGCTGCATCTTGTTCACCGCGGCCTTGAACTGCGCGGGCGTCATCTTCCGGACCATGTCGACAGTATGTCGAGGGGCACTGACACAACTAGGGCGTGTCTCCCATATGTGAGCGTGTAGGGGCGAGAAGGTCGAAGGAGGAGCACTTCCGCGGCATCTCGGCAACAGATCCTGTCCGATGAACAGTGGGAGCGGGTGGCGCCGCTGCTTCCCTCGAACGCGGGCCGCAAGGGCCACCCGTTCACGAACAACAGGATGATCGTCGAGGGCATCATCTATCGTGCTCGAACCGGCATCCCATGGCGCGACCTGCCCCGGGACCGGTTCGGCCCTTGGCAGACTGTGTGGAAGCGCCACTACCTCTACGCGCAGCTGGGGGTCTGGGACCGGATCCACGCCGCGCTGATGGCTGAGGCCGACGCGAGAGGGGACATCGACTGGACGGTCTCGGTGGACTCGACGATCAGTCGCGCTCATCAACATGGCACGAACACCACGCGCCCGGACCAGCCCACAGGGGGCCGGAGCGAATCACAGGAATCTGGCAGTCGAGGAACCTGACGGGCATGCGGTGGGCAGGTCACGCGGCGGGCTGAGCAGCAAAGTCCATGCCGCCGTTGATGGGAATGGGATGCCACTGGCGATCGTGCTCACCGGCGGACAGCGCAACGATGGTGCCATGCTCGTTAAGGTCCTGGACGACATCCGTGTCCCGCGCCTCGGTCCGGGGCGGTCCAGGACGCGGCCCGAGGCCGTGGTCGCTGACAAGGCGTACTCCTCGGGCAAGACACGCAAGATGCTCGCCGCGCGGGGCGTGAGATCGGTGATCCCGCAGAAGTCTGACGAGATCGTCTCTCGCCAGCGCAAAGGATCCCGTGGCGGCCGTCCCCCGCACCTCGACAAGACCACCTGCGCCGGCCGTAACGTCGTCGAGCGGCAGTTCAGCCTGGCCAAGCAATGGCGCGGGATCGCCACCCGCTACGACAAGCACGCCATCTCCTACCGAGCCTGCGTGGTCCTCTGCGCGGTCGTGGCCTGGTTACGAAAATAGGAGACACGCCCTAGCCACCTCAGATGTCACCTGTTCCTACAGCAGACCCTCTCGAGAACAACAGGGTGGAGCACTGCCATCTGTGCTGCCCGTTCCCGCCACTTTCGCCGACTCAGCGCGATGAGCTCCGACAGCTCCTATACCCACCCTCATTGCACATCGACCGCAGCGCCACTTGGCGAGTGGAACTGACCTGCCAGCACGTCGAGACCTTGGTCGGGCATTCCCCTCGCTACGTTGAGCCAACCGTCCAATGCACCGAATGCGCTGTCATCCGCGGCGTGGTCAAAGCCGTGCGAATCGACGGCCAGACGGGCGACGGTGACGACAGCAGCGACATCGAAGGCCTCCAGCCTGACTATCAACGACTCACAGATGAGCAATGGAGCTGGATAAAGCACATCGTTCACACAGAAGAAGTCCCTCGCCGAGTGCGGCCACGCACTGACATACGCACGATCGTCGACGCTGCTCTCTACAAGACCCGCACTGGCATCACGTGGCGCGAGCTGCCAGCGGAGTTCGGGTCATGGCAGACGGCCTTGCGCCGGCACCGCGAATTGATCGCAAGCTCCCAGTGGGAAGAGATCACGCGCACTCTGGAGGAACGGGACCTGCCCCAGTGAACCGGGGCCTCGTTGAGGCGACCGACTTTTGAGTCAGGCTGATTATTGAGTCAGCGCACCTCCCAAGGGATCGCGCGTCGAACGACTTGAACCCGCCACAGAACTGGCCAGCCGAGACTGCTTACTAGAGACGCTGCCGCACCGCGGAAACGAGAATCGGCCTCTGCGGAAGTTCCGCGGTGGTCGATCAAAATCCCAGGTCAGCGGGGCAAACGCTTAGCAACTGATGGTAGATCGGAACTCGACTGACGAGCCAGATCAGAAGCTGCGAAGGCAAAACACCTGGTCAGACGCCCTTTTTAGACATTGAACCTGAATTCCACGACGTCACCGTCGGCCATGACGTAGTCCTTGCCCTCCATGCGCACGCGGCCGGCCTCCTTGGCCTTCACCATCGAGCCCGCCTCGTCGAGGTCGCTGAAGGAGACGACCTCGGCCTTGATGAAGCCACGCTCGAAGTCGGTGTGGATGACCCCTGCCGCCTGGGGCGCGGTCCACCCCTTGCGGATGGTCCACGCGCGTGCCTCCTTGGGCCCGGCGGTCAGGTAGGTCTGCAGCCCGAGGTTGTCGAACCCGACCCGGGCCAGCTGCTCCAGGCCCGGCTCCTCCACCCCGACCGACTCCAGGAGCTCTCGGGCCTCCTCCTCGTCGAGCTCGGCCAGGTCGGCCTCGAGCTTGGCGTCGAGATAGAGCGCCTCGGCCGGGGCGACGAGGGCGGCGAGCTCGTCGTGGAGCTTCTCGTCAGTGAGCCCGTCCTCGTCCAGGTTGAAGACGTAGAGGAACGGCTTGGTCGTGAGCAGACCCAGCTGCCGGGCGATCACCGGGTCGACGCCGGCGTCAGCGCCGGCGGCGTAGAGCGTGTCCCCGCGCTCGAGCACCGTCCGCGCGGCGAGCGCGGTGTCGAGGACGTCCTTGTCGGTCTTCTTGCCCTTGACCTCCTTCTCCAGCCGCGGGATCGCGCTCTCGAGGGTCTGCAGGTCTGCCAGCACCAGCTCGGTGTTGATCGTCTCGATGTCGTCGGCGGGGTCCACCCTCCCGTCGACGTGCACGACGTCGTCGTCGCGGAAGGCACGCACCACCTGGCAGATCGCGTCGGCCTCGCGGATGTTGGCCAGGAACTTGTTGCCCAGCCCCTCCCCCTCGCTGGCGCCCCGCACGATCCCGGCGATGTCGACGAAGCTCACGGTCGCGGGCAGGATCCGGGCGCTGCCGAAGATCTCGGCGAGCCGGTCCAGACGCGCGTCCTTGAGCGGGACGACCCCGATGTTGGGCTCGATCGTCGCGAACGGGTAGTTCGCCGCGAGCACGGAGTTCTTGGTCAGGGCGTTGAAGAGGGTGGACTTGCCGACGTTGGGCAGTCCGACGATTCCGATGGTGAGGGCCACGGGGTCAGAAGTCTAGTCGGCCACGCGGGTCCGGCTGGACGCCTCGCTCCCGGGACGCCTGTCGGTGGGCCCTGCCATCCTCGCGGGTATGGAGATCCTCTGGTGGCAGCTCACCCTCCTTCTGGTCGTGGTCCTGGTGGTCGGTGCTCTGCTGGGCGCAGCTCTCGCCCGCTCGTCCGGCACGGCGCAGCTGGCGCGCGCCGAGGCCGAGCGGGACGGCTGGGCACGGCAGGCAGAAAGCCTCGAGGCCTCGCTGGTCGAGGACCGTGAGGCCGCCGCCCAGCTCGCTCCGCTCGGCCAGGCGCTGCGCCGGGTCGAGGAGCAGGTGCGGGTCCTGGAGCGCGACCGGGCACGTCAGTTCGGCGAGGTCGGCGTCCAGCTGGCCGACGTGGCCGAGCAGACCCGTGCGCTGCACCGGCAGACCGCGGCGCTGTCGGGGGCGCTCAACTCCTCCGGCACGCGCGGCACGTGGGGCGAGGTGCAGCTGCGCCGGGTGCTCGAGCACGCCGGCATGCTGGAGCACTGCGACTTCGACGAGCAGGTGAGCGCCGTGACCCGCCACGACGCCCGGGTGCGGCCGGACGCGGTCGTCCACCTGCCCGGCGGCAAGTCCCTGGTCGTCGACAGCAAGGCGCCGCTGACCGCCTTCCTCCGGGCGCAGGGCGAGGACGTCCCGCCCGAGGAGGCCGGCCGGCTCCTGCGGGACCACGCCCGGGCCCTCCGCAGGCACGTCGAGAGTCTTGCCGCCAAGGACTACTGGAGCGCCTTCGACAGCTCGCCGGAGATGGTGGTCTGCTTCGTGCCCAGCGACGCGGTGCTGGCTGCCGCGCTGCGCGCGGAGCCGGGCCTCTACGACCAGGCGCAGTCGCGGCGCGTCGTGCTCGCCTCGCCCGGCACGCTGCTGGCGGTGCTGCGCGCCACCGCCCTGGCCTGGCAGCAGGAGGCCCTGACCGCCAACGCCCAGCAGCTGCTGCGCCTGGGCGGAGAGCTGCACCAGCGACTGGGAACGGTGGGCCGCCACCTCGGTGCGATGGGCTCGGCCCTGCGCCGGTCGGTGGAGACCTACAACCACCTCGTCGGCACCCTCGAGGCCCGCGTGCTCGTCACGAGCCGGCGCATGCACGACCTCGGCCTCGTCGAGGAGCCGGTCGCCGAGCAGCAGCCGCTGGAGGCCACGCCGCGCCCGCTCACGAGCCTCGAGCTGCTCTCGGACGAGCTCCGGGAGGCGACACCGCGCCGGGCGGAGCTGGACACCGGGCCGCTCCGGTGGACGGAAGACGACCAGGACGGCGAGCCGGAGGGACGGGGCGCCGCAACGGGCGCCTGAGGTCGGATCGCACTATCGTCGTTCTTCCAGTGCGGACTCGGGGCGCACCTTCCATCGAAAGGAACCACGCAACGATGCGCATGCGCACCCTCCTCGCGACCGCGGCCGGTCTGGCCACCGTCGCCGCGACCGCCCTGCCGGCGGCCGCCATCAAGTACGGCGAGCCGGACGGCGACGACCATCCCTACGTGGGGTTCATGGTGTCCTACGTCTGGGACGACGTGAACGGCGACGGCACGCAGACCGACGACGAGCTCTTCGCCGGCTGGCGCTGCACCGGCACCCGGCTGGACGTCGACACCTTCCTCACCGCGGGTCACTGCACCTACGGCGCCGCCGCCGTGGCGATCTGGTACGAGGAGGACCTCGAGTACCTCACCTCGGCCGACTACGCCCTCTTCTCCGACGCCAAGGTCAACGCCGACGCCTACAGCTACACCGCCGTGAGCCACCCGGACTACGACGACGCAGCCTTCTACCTCAACGACGTCGGCATCGTGGACGAGATGACCCTCAAGGAGGGCGTCTCCTTCGACCAGTACGGCCAGCTTCCCGAGCTCGGCTACTGGGACACCCAGCTGGCGCTGAACAAGAAGGCGCGCGACTCCTTCGAGACGGTCGGTTACGGCCTGCAGTGGGCCACGCCGACGCGCGGCAAGTCCCAGCCCTCGGACAACAACAACGCCCGTCAGGACGAGGAGCTGTGGATCCGGCTGAAGGCCGGCGGCGAGCTGGTCAACAACCGTCAGTTCAACGCAGGCAAGGGCCAGGACAGCTACGTCGTGCTGAGCAGCAACGCCCACACCGGCGGCACCTGCTCCGGCGACTCCGGCGGACCGACGTTCGTCGAGGGCACGACCACGGTCGTGGCCGTCACGTCCTTCGGGATGAACGAGACGTGCGCCGGCTCGAGCGGCGTCTACCGCATCGACACCCCTGACGACCTGGCCTGGATCAGCTCCTTCCTGGACTGACCCGGCAGGACCGCGAGGAGCCCCCGCCGTGCGGCGGGGGCTCCTCGTCGTCGGTGCCGTGCGCTCAGCGCAGGGCACCGGGGTCGTGGCGCAGCTTCTTGACGTCGTGCCCGGCGGCCTTGAGGTCGCGGCGCAGCTCGGTGGGCAGCGCGAAGAGGATCGACTCCTCGGCGGCGGTCACGGCCTGCACGTCCTCGAAGCCGCGCTCCGCGAGCCACTCCAGGACGTCACGGACCAGCAGCTCGGGCACGCTGGCCCCGCTCGTCACGCCGACCGTCGTCACACCGTCGAGCCAGGCCTCGTCGATCTCGTCGGCGTAGTCGACCAGGTGGCCCGTCCGGGAGCCGTGCTCGATCGCCACCTCGACGAGACGCTTGGAGTTGGAGGAGTTCTGCGAGCCGACCACGATCATCAGGTCGCACTCCGCCGCCATCTGCTTCACCGCGACCTGGCGGTTCTGGGTGGCGTAGCAGATGTCGTCGCTCGGCGGGTCCTGCAGGGCGGGGAACTTTTCCCGCAGCCGGCGGACCGTCTCCATCGTCTCGTCGACCGAGAGCGTCGTCTGCGAGAGCCACACCACCCGCTCCGGGTCGGGGACCTCGACGGCGTCGACGTGCTCGGGGCTCTCCACGAGGATCGTGCTCTCCGGGGCCTCACCCGCCGTGCCCTCCACCTCCTCGTGACCCTCGTGACCGATGAGCAGGATGGTGAGGTCGTCCGCCGCGAAGCGGACAGCCTCCCGGTGCACCTTGGTGACCAGCGGGCAGGTCGCGTCGATCGTCTGCAGCGAGCGCTGCGCGGCCTCCTGGTGGACGGCGGGGCTGACCCCGTGCGCGGAGAAGATGACGCGCGCTCCCTCGGGAACCTCAGCGGTCTCGTCCACGAAGATCGCCCCCCGCTTCTCGAGGGTGCGGACGACGTGCTTGTTGTGCACGATCTGCTTGCGCACGTAGACCGGCGGGCCGTAGAGCTCGAGCGCCTTCTCGACCGTCACCACCGCCCGGTCGACGCCGGCGCAGTAGCCGCGCGGGGCGGCCAGGAGCACCCTCCTGCCGCCGGTGGCGCGCGGCGCAGGCGTCGAGACGTCGGTCGGCACGGTGGCTGGGGTGGAGGTCACCGCTCCATCGTAGGCAAGGGCCCTGGGCCGGGGCTGGGCACCGCGGCCTCGTGCAGGAGCGCAGCGAGCTCCTCCGGGTGGGTGAGCGGCAGCAGATGGGTGGCCCGCGGCACGGTGACGACGCTGGCATCCTTCGCCGCGGCGGCGTAGCGGTCGACGTGGACCCGCATCTGGTCCAGCTGCCCGTTGACCAGCAGCACCGGGCAGCCCACCCCGCCCAGCAGGTCCGGCCCGCACTCGTCCATCACGGCCTGCCAGGCGTCCGGGAGCGCGGCGTAGGCCTCGCCGCCTGGGAGCAGCGCTGCCATCTCGCCCCTGGCCCCGAGCCAGCCCATCACCCTGTTCATCCCCCGCGCCGTCCGTTCCGCCCCCACCCGCGGGAGCACGCGCGCGAACGCCTGGTACGCGAAGGACAACCTGCTGCGAGGGTCCGCGGTGGCGCCCACGAGCACGAGCTCGTCGACGGGCAGAGGTGCGTGCACGGCATACCGGGCTGCGTAGACGGTCGCCATGTAGCCCCCGAGGCTGTGGCCGGCGAGCACCACGCGGCGTCCGTGGCCGGCGTCGTCCACGGCCTCCGCGATCGTGGCGACCGCGGCGTCGACGGTGAAGCGCTCCCCCACCCGGCTCCCGTGCCCGGGCAGGTCGACGGCGGTCACCTCGACGTCGGGGAGCAGCCGCCGGTAGGGGTCCCACTGCCGCGCGTCCATCCGCGTGCCGTGGACGAGCACGAGGCGGGGCTGCACGGGCTTGTCGCTCATCCTCCCTAGGCTAGGGGCGTGACCTCGACCTCACTGCCACCGACCGCCCGGGACACCACGGCGTCCGCCCCGTGGCCGGTGCGCACGTTGTCGATGAAGATCAGCGACTACGTCGACAAGATGTCGCCCCTGTGGGTCGAGGGGCAGATCGTCCAGCTCAACCGCCGGCCGGGCCTGCGGACCGCCTTCCTCACCCTGCGCGACACCGACGTCGACATGTCGCTCTCGGTCGCTATCCCGACCGGCGCCCTCGACGCCATGCCGTCGCCGCCGCAGCAGGGGGCCAGGGTCGTCGTGCACGCCAAACCCACCTTCTGGACCAAGCGCGGCACGCTCCAGCTCGAGGCGCGGCAGATGCGGCACGTCGGGGTGGGTGAGCTGCTCGCGCGGCTGGAGCACCTCAAGCAGCTGCTCCGCAGCGAGGGGCTCTTCGACGCCTCGCGCAAGCGCCCGCTGCCCTTCCTGCCGGCGCGCGTCGGGCTGATCACCGGTCGGGCCACGGCGGCTGAGCGCGACGTCCTCGCCGGCGTCGCCCGGCGTTGGCCCGCAGCCCGGGTCGAGGTCCGCCAGGTCGCGGTCCAGGGCGCCGACACGGTCGCCGCGGTGACCGCCGCCCTGCGCGAGCTGGACGGCATACCGGAGGTCGAGGTGATCGTCGTGGCCCGTGGCGGCGGGTCGTTCGAGGACCTGCTGCCCTTCAGCAACGAGACTCTCGTGCGCGCCGTCGCAGACGCCCGGACGCCGGTGGTCTCGGCGATCGGCCACGAGACGGACACTCCCTTGCTGGACTTCGTCGCAGACCTGCGCGCCTCCACCCCCACTCACGCCGCAGCTGCGGTCGTCCCCGACGTCGCCGACGAGCTGCAGGGGCTCGCGACGGTGCGCCGACGATCGCGCCGGGCGCTGCTCCACCGGCTGGCGACCGAGCGCGAGCGGGTCGCCGCACTGATGAGCCGACCGGTGATGGCCGACCGGGCCGCGATCGTCGCCCAGCACCGCGCCGAGGTCGACGCGCTGCGCGTCCGGGCGCGGCGGTGCGTCGACGACCGGCTCGCACGCGAGATGGACCGCACGGACGGTCTGCTGAGGCACCTGCGCGCCGTGTCCCCGCAGCACACGCTCGAGCGGGGGTATGCCGTGGTGCGGCACCGCGACGGCGCCATCGTCCGCGACCGCGAGGAGGTCGACGGCGACGAGGTGCTCCGTGTCACCGTCGCTCGCGGCGACTTCGCCGTGCGGCCCGTCGTGGCCGCCGACTGACCGGTCAGCCCCGACCGTCGTCCAGGGGCGTGGGTCCGTCGGGGGCGGGGGCCGGGTCGGGGGTCGGCTGCTCCGGCGCGGGGGTCGGGTCCGTCCGGCCGGGGTCGCTGGGCCGGGGCGGCCCGTCGGGGGCGGGAGCGGGCTCGCTGGGACGCGTGGGCTCCTGCGGCGACGGCTCCGGCTCCGGCTCGGGCGACGGCTGCGACGGCTCCGGCTCGGGCGACGGCTCCGGCTCGGGCGACGTCGCGGTCTCGTCGGGCAGCCCGAGCTGGTCCTCCACCCAGTCCCCCGCCTTGTCGACGGCTGCGGAGAACCTGCCACCCGTGCGCTCGTCGACGAGGTCCTCGACCTTGTCGATGAGGTCGCGCGCCTGCTCGGGGTTCTCCCTGGCGTAGTCGCCCGCCTTGTCGAGCACCTCCCCCGCCTGGTCGGCGCTGAACTGCTGCGGCTGGTCGCTCATGACCTCTCCTTGTCCTCGGGACTGTGTTCCCGCCGACCAACGTAGCCCGCGCCGCGCCGTCCGGCATGTCGTCGACGGCCGTTAGTCTGGCGGGATGACCCAGACGCCTGGTGACACCGTGCCGGTGAGCGAGCTGACCTACGAGCAGGCCCGCGACGAGCTCGTCGCCCTGGTCGCCCGGATCGAGTCGGGCAAGGTGCCGCTCGAGGAAGCCATGCTGCTGTGGGAGCGGGGCGAGCAGCTGGCCGCGCACTGCCAGGCCAAGCTGGACGCCGCGCAGGAGACGCTCGACCGTGCCGGCGGTCCGGCCGGCGAGACGGCGGGCACGGGGACGGCCGACACGGACGACGACGTCAACGGCTCCGAGGAGCCAGCCGGTTAGTCGCGCGCCTCGACCGTCGCGAGGAACTCCTCGAACTCCACCCGGTCGGCCGTGCCGTGCAGGACGACGGTCGAGCCGCCGGTGACCTCCGGACCGAGCACGTAGGCGTGCTCGGCGTTGCCCTCCGGCTCCCCAGCCAGCTCCTGCCAGACCTGCTCGCCCGCGGGACCGCCCAGGGCGGCCTCGCCGACCGGCTGCGCGGAGCCGAGCACGGCGGTGCGCCACGCGTCCGTGACGTCCGCGGCCTGGTGCAGCGCGACATACTCCCCCTGCGGCGAGACGAAGGAGATGGCCCAGGTCTGCACCTCCTCGACCGGCTCGTAGGCCACGACCGTCGGGGTCCAGCCCTCGCCGGGGTCCGGCACCCACACCGGCCAGGGCGCCTGCTCGACGACGTAGGCGGCGGTCTGCTCCACCTCCGGCGGACGGCGCTGCGACTCGGAGGGGTTGAGCGTCAGCGCCCACCAGGCCAGCACGAGGGCACCGACCGCGAGGACCGACCACACCATGTTCTGGACGGAGTAGGACGCCAGCCGGCGCTGCCGACGGTCGGGCCCGCTGCTCACGGGAGGGGTGTCGCTCACCCCTCCATGGTCGCATCCACCCTGCTGCCGGCCCGACCCCGGACCGATAGGCTCGGCAGCAGCACCGCAGCGCCGACGAAGGAGTCCCGTCCATGACCACGCCCCATCCCGCTCCCCGCCCGAGCACCGAGCAGGTGCTCCCCGACCGCAACCTGGCGATGGAGCTGGTGCGCGTCACGGAGGCGGCCGCCCTGGCGGCGGGCCGGTGGGTCGGGCGCGGCGACAAGAACCTCGCCGACAACGCCGCCGTCGAGGCCATGCGCAAGGTCATCTCGTCGGTCGCGATGGACGGGGTCGTCGTCATCGGCGAGGGCGAGAAGGACGAGGCGCCGATGCTCTTCAACGGCGAGCAGGTCGGCGACGGGTCCGGCCCCCAGGTGGACGTCGCCGTGGACCCGATCGACGGCACGACGCCCACCGCCAAGGGCATGGACAACTCGATCGCGGTGATGGCGGTCTCCGAGCGCGGCACGATGTACGACCCGTCCGCCGTCTTCTACATGGACAAGCTCGTCGTCGGTCACGACGTCGCCGACCGCGTCGACATCCGCCTGCCCATCCGGGAGAACCTGCGCCGCATCGCCAAGGCCAAGAAGCGCTTCGTCGACGACCTCACCGTCATCATGCTCGACCGCCCGCGGCACGAGCGCTACACCGCCGAGGTCCGCGAGGCCGGCGCCCGCCTGCGCTTCATCACCGACGGCGACGTCGCGGCCGCGATCGCCGCGGCCCGCGAGGAGTCGTCGGTCGACATGCTCATCGGCATCGGCGGCACGCCCGAGGGCATCATCACCGCCTGCGCGATGAAGGCGATGGGCGGCGTCATCCAGGGCAGGCTCTGGCCCAAGGACGACGAGGAGCGCCAGCAGGCGATCGACGCGGGGCACGACCTCGACCGCGTGCTGTCGACGGACGACCTCGTCACGGGCGACAACTGCTTCTTCGTCGCCACCGGCATCACGACCGGCGAGCTGCTCACCGGCGTGCGCTACGGCTCCGGCTCGGCCAAGACCAACTCCCTGGTCATGCGCTCCAAGTCGGGCACGATCCGCGAGATCATCTCCCACCACCGGCTCGACAAGGTCGCCCGGATCGCCGACCCGCTGTCCCCGGACGCGCACCACTAGGAGCCAGGTATGGAGCACGCCAGCGCACGCGGTCCCCACCAGTCCGCGGTGCTCACCGTGGGCGAGGCCCTCGTCGACGTGGTCGTGCCGCACGGCGGCGGCGCCTCGGCCACCCACGTCGGCGGCTCCCCCGCCAACGTGGCCGTGGGGCTGGCGTCGCTCGACCACGACAGCCGCCTCACCGCATACCTCGGGGACGACGACCACGGCCGCCGGGTGCGGGAGGCCCTGCTCGACGCCGACGTCGTCCTCACCCCCGGGTCCACGGGCGCGCCCAGGACGTCCACGGCGACGGCGCACCTGGGCGAGGACGGCAGCGCCACCTACACCTTCGACCTGCTGTGGCACGTCGGGCCGCAGGACCTGCACGGGGTCGGCCACCTGCACACCGGGTCGGTCGCGGCCACCCTCGAGCCGGGCGCCTCCACCGTGGTGGAGACCATGTCCCGGGCCCGGGCGGGCGCCACCGTCTCCTACGACCCCAACTGCCGGCCGACCGTCATGGGCGACCCGCACGCGGTGCGGGCCCGGATCGAGGAGTGCGTGGGCCGCAGCGACGTCGTCAAGGCCTCCGCCGAGGACGTGGAGTGGCTCTACGGCCCGGACGTGGGCACCGACGAGGTGGCTGCCCTGTGGGGCCGGCTCAGCCCGGCGGTCGTCGTCGTCACCCGCGGGGCGCAGGGCGCGGTCGCGCACCTGGCCGGGCCGGACGTCACGGTCGAGCTCGAGCCGGGCCCCGTCGACGTCGTCGACACCGTGGGGGCCGGCGACTCCTTCATGGCGGGTCTGCTCAGCGGCCTGCTCGACGCAGGCCTGCTCGGCTCGCCCGAGGCGCGCCAGCGGCTCCGCCGGGCCGACCTCGAGGACGTCCAGGGGGCCCTCCGCCGGGCGGTGGCGTGCGCCTCGTGGACCGTGGGCCGGGCCGGAGCCGCGGCGCCGACCCGGGCCGACCTCGCCTGAGCCACGGGTCTACCCTGCGGAGCAGCACCGTCCCCGCACGAGAGGTCCAGCCGTGACCACCCCGCCCTCCCCCGCCCCCGAGCCCGGCGCGTTCGCCGACCTGCTGGAGGCCAACGCGCGCTACGCCGCGGAGAACGACCTCGACGGCTTCGACGGCATCGCCAAGGCGGGCGTGGCGATCGTGACCTGCATGGACTCGCGGATCGAGCCGCTGCACATGGTCGGCCTCACCCACGGCGACGCCAAGATCTTCCGCAACCCCGGCGGGCGCATCACCGACGCCGCCCTCGAGGCGCTCGTGCTCAGCGTCCACCTGCTCAACGTCGACCGGATCCTCGTCGTGCCGCACACCCGCTGCGCCATGGGCAAGATGAGCGAGGACGAGCTGCGCGCCACGATCACCGAGGTCTCCGGGCAGGACGCGTGGTGGCAGCACTTCCACGTCGTGCCCGACCAGGCGGCGGCCCTCGTCGAGGACGTGCGCCGCGTCACGAGCCACCCGCTCATCCACGGGCGGGCGCACGTGGGGGGCTTCCTCTACGACGTGGACAGCGGGCTGCTGCGGCAGCTCGTCTGATCCATGATGCGTCACGCACCCTGCCGTATCCTCGGCTCATGCCCACCGCGCTCTCCCTCGCACCGCTGACGCTCGCAGCGGTCCTCGTGCTCAGCGGCGTCGCCAAGCTCGGCGACCCGCAGGCGACCGCCAGCATGATCCGGCTGCTGCGGCTGCCCTCGTTCCTCGGGGCTGCGGTGGTCCCGCGCTCGCTGCCCCTCGTCGAGCTGCTCACCGCGGCGCTGCTGGTCACCCCCTGGCGCTGGACCTACGCCGTCGGCGCCGTCCTCGCGCTGGGGCTCTTCACCGTCTTCCTCGTCGTGGTCGCCCGGGCGATGACCTTCGACCCGCGACCCACGTGCGGCTGCTTCGGCCGGGTGGGCGACCACCGCATCAACGCCCGGACGGTGTGCCGCAACGTCCTCCTCCTGGTCCTCGCCCTGGTCGCTGGCTGGGTCGCGCTGCGCGGCTCGGCCGCCGGCGCGCTCGTGGGCCGCTACGGCCTGGCCGACTGGCTGTGGCTGCTGCTCGCGGTCGCCCTGGCGACGGTCGCGGTGCTGGTGCTCGGCTCGCCGGCCGGCCACGCCCGCCCCCTCGTGCGGTCCCGCCGGGCCCGGGACCGCACGGAGGACCGGGGGGCGGCCCCCGCCGAGGAGCAGGACGAGCTGGACTACGTGCGCTCCCCCATCCCCCGCGGCGTGCTGCTCGACGCCGACCTGGGCGTCCGCAGCCTGCACCAGCTCGCGCGCCAGCGGGCCCAGCTGCTGGTGCTGGCCAACTGCTGGTGCGGCACCACGGTCGAGGCCGTCGAGCGGCTGCCGCGCTGGCGCGGGCAGCTCCCCGCCCTCGAGGTCCAGCTCGTCCACACGCAGCGGCCGTGGGACGAGCCGCGGCTCGCCGGCCTCGAGGGCCTGTGGTGGGACCCGGGCTCGACGGTCTACGACGCGCTGGGCGCCGGCGCGAGCCCCGCCGCGGTGCTCCTGGGCGCCGACGGGCTGCTCGCGGGCGGCCCCGTCAACGGGGTCGAGGACATCGAGCAGTTCGTGGCCGACATCGCCGCCGAGCTCGCGGAGGCCGACGCCGGGGCGGCCGACGCCGGGGCGGGAGAGGCCGGGGCGGCCGACGCCGAGGCGACGGCGGACGCCGGACCCGGGGGACCCTAGAGCGCCAGCCGGTCCCGGACGACCGCGGCGAGGCGCTCGGCATAGCCCTGCGCCCGCTCGTGGGTGTCCGCCTCGACCATGACCCGGACGAGCGGCTCGGTCCCCGACTTGCGCAGCAGCACGCGGCCGGAGCCGTCCAGCTCCGCCCCGGCGGCCGCGACCTCCGCGCGGACGGCCTCGTCGGTGTCGACCCGGTCCTTGTCGACGCCCTTGACGTTGACGAGCACCTGCGGCAGGCGGGTCATGACCGAGGCCAGACGGTGCAGGGGCGTCCCGCTGGAGACGACCCGCTGGGCGAGGGCCAGCGCGGTGAGGACGCCGTCGCCGGTCGTGCCGTGCTCGAGCATGATGACGTGGCCGGACTGCTCGCCGCCGAGGGAGTAGCCCCGGGCACGCATCTCCTCGAGCACGTAGCGGTCGCCCACGGCGGTCTGCACGACCCGGATGCCCTCGCGCTCCATCGCCTGGATGAGGCCGAGGTTGCTCATCACGGTCGCCACGAGCGTGTCGTCGACGAGGTTGCCGTCCTCGTGGAGCGAGAGCGCCAGGATGGCCATGATCTGGTCACCGTCGACCTGCTCGCCGTTGGCGTCCACGGCCAGGCAGCGGTCGGCGTCGCCGTCGAAGGCCACGCCCATGTCGGCGCCCCGCAGGCGCACGGCCTCCTGGAGCTCCTCGAGGTGGGTGGAGCCGTAGCCGTCGTTGATGTTGAGCCCGTCCGGCTCGCCGCCGATGACGTCGACGGTCGCGCCGGCGCGCCGGAAGACCTCCGGGCCGACCACGGAGGCGGCGCCGTGCGCGGCGTCGATGACGACCCGCAGGCCGTCGAGGCGGCCCGGGACCGCGCGGAGCAGGTGGTCGATGTAGAACTCCGCCCCGCGGGGGAAGGGCCTGATCCGGCCCACGCCGGCGCCGGTGGGGCGCTCCCAGTCGTTGCCGACCCGCTCGGAGATCCGGTCCTCGATGTCGTCGGCGAGCTTGTGGCCGCCGCGGGCGAAGAACTTCAGCCCGTTGTCGGGCATCGCGTTGTGGGAGGCCGAGAGCATGGCGCCCATCTCGGCGTTCATCCGCTGGGTCAGGTAGGCGATCGCCGGCGTCGGGAGCACGCCGGCGTCCAGCACGTCCACCCCGGCCGAGGCGAGCCCCGCCGAGACCGCCGCCATGAGGAACTCCCCGGAGGCCCGCGGGTCGCGGCCGACGACCGCGGTGGCCCGGTGGCCGCCGAAGGCGCCCTGGCCGCCGAGCTCGTGGGCGACCGCGACGGAGAGCTCGAGGGCCAGCTCCGCGGTGATGTCCTTGTTGGCCAGCCCGCGCACCCCGTCGGTGCCGAAGAGTCGTGCCATGCTGTCTCGCCTCCTGCGTCCTGGCGGACGCGCGTCGTCTCGGTGGTGCGTCGTGCGGGCGGCGCCGCGGGGCCTTGCCCGCGCGCCCTAGTGAGTATGCCGTAGACGGCCGGAGACCGGCGGGAGCACCTGCTCCCACCGGTCTCCGGTCGGCACGCCGGCGCGGCGGCGCCGGCGCGGCGCGGTCAGCGCTTGCTGTACTGCGGCGCCTTGCGGGCCTTCTTGAGGCCGGCCTTCTTGCGCTCGGGGACGCGGGCGTCGCGGGTGAGCAGACCGGCCTTCTTCAGGGTCGGACGGTTGAGCTCGGGGTCGACGCCGTTGAGCGAGCGGGCCACGCCGAGGCGGACCGCGCCGGCCTGGCCGGAGGGGCCGCCGCCGTGCACGCGCACGAGCACGTCGTAGGCGCCGTCGAGCTCGAGGGCGACGAGCGGCTCGTTGACGATCTGCTGGTGCACCTTGTTGGGGAAGTACTCCTCCAGGGTGCGGCCGTTGATCTTCCACTCGCCGCTGCCGGGCACGATGCGCACGCGGGCGATGGCCTGCTTGCGGCGGCCGGTGCCGGCGCCGGGGGCGGAGGCGGACGGACGGGCGGCGGCCTCGACGGGCGCGGCCGACTCGGAGGTGTACTGCGAGACGGCGTTCTCGTCGAAGTCGTCCTGCTCGGGAGCGAAGTCGTTGTCGGTCATGTCTGTCACAAGTTCCTTACTGCGCGACCTGGGAGATCTCGAACGGGACGGGCTTCTGGGCCGCGTGCGGGTGGCTGTCGCCGGCGTAGACCTTCAGCTTGGAGAGCATCTGGCGACCGAGGGCGTTCTTGGGCAGCATGCCGCGGATCGCCTTCTCCACCGCGCGGGTGGGGTGCTTCTCCAGCATCTGCTCGTAGCTCTCGGCGCGCAGGCCGCCCGGGTAGCCGGAGTGGCGGTAGGCCTTCTTCTTCTCCAGCTTGGCGCCAGTGAGGGCGACCTTCTCGGCGTTGACGATGATGACGAAGTCACCGGTGTCCACGTGCGGGGCGAAGACGGTCTTGTGCTTGCCGCGCAGCAGGATCGCGGCCTGGGACGCCAGGCGGCCCAGGACGACGTCCGTGGCGTCGATGACGTGCCAGGCGCGGGTGATCTCGCCGGCCTTCGGGGTGTAGGTACGCACGGTGCAAACCTTCGTAGTCGGATGGATGGGCAACTCCACAAGTCTACCGGCGGACGACGCCTGCCCAAAAACGGACGAAACCGCAGGTCAGCCGCTCGCGAAGGCCAGTCGGCCAGCAGATGCAGCGAAAGCGTGCACAACATCTGTGCATGATCGCTAGCATGGTCGCATGACCGACGCCCCCGGCGCGCTGCGCACCCTCGCCCACCCCGTCCGCAGCCGGCTGCTCGCCGAGCTGCGCGTCCACGGCGAGGCGACCGCGACCGAGCTGGCGGCCGCGCTGGGGACCAACACCGGCGCCACGTCCTACCACCTGCGCCGCCTGGAGGCGGTCGGCCTGGTGGAGGACACGCGCACGGGCACCGGTCGTCGGAGGGTATGGCGTGCGGCCGCCGCCCCGGGCGGGCTCCCGGGCGCCGTGGACGCACCGGTCGACGAGGACGACGCCCAGGCGATCGACTGGCTGGCGCTGGACTACCTGGCCCACTTCGGCGACCGGGCCCAGGGCTGGTTGCGCGAGCGCGGGTCGTGGGACCCGACCTGGCAGGAGGTCTTCGGGCTGGAGGACCACACCGTGCAGGTGACGACCGAGCAGGCCACGGCGATGCGGGCCGAGCTGCTCGAGGTGCTGGAGCGCTACCGCCGGGTGGGGCAGGGCAACCCGCAGGCCAGGCGCGTCGTGGTCTACACCTGCGCGCTGCCGGTGGGGCGCGGCGGCTGAGCCGGGCGGGGCCGCACCAGCACCGCCGCCGTGATGCCGGGCACCGTCACCACCGCGGCCTGCGCGTCCCACGTCGTCGCGCGCACGACCGGGTCGGCGCCGTGGCGCTGCACGGCCGAGAGCCCCCACCGCTGGCCGCGGAGGTCCGGCACGGGCTGGCCGACCGGGTCCGCGGAGGCGTTGAGCACGACCAGGACGCCGGAGCGCCCGGGGTCGACCCGCTCCTGCCCCGCGTCGTCGTCGACCAGCATCACCACGACGTCGGGGCGGCCGTGCGCGGTGCCCGACACGGGGAAGCTCACCTTATCCAGGACGCGGCGCGCGGTGCCCAGCCGCAGCAGCGGCAGGTCGCGCCGCAGGCGCAGCAGGTCGAGCGCGCAGTCCCGCGCCAGCGCGACCTCCTCGGCGGACGGGCGCAGCGACCGGTCGGCGAGCAGGGGCGCCATCAGGGTCCAGCGGTCGCCGTTGTCCGGCGCCGGCGGCAGCCCGCGGCCGAAGCCGTTGTCCCGGCCCGTGACGTCGTAGCGGTTGAACCAGTCGCCGCTGTCGTAGCTGTTGCGGTCCAGGCTCTTGCTGCGCAGCAGCTCGGCCCCGGCGTGCCAGAAGGAGACCCCCTGGGAGAGCGTCACGGCCGCGAGCGCGAGCGTGTTGTGGCGCAGGCGCCGCTCCATGGGCGTCGACGGGTCCAGCTTGAGCAGCAGGGTGTCCCACAGCGTCTCGTTGTCGTGGGCGTCGACGTAGCTGACGACCTCCTCCGGCGAGCTGGCGTAGCCGCCCGGACCGGCGCCGTAGGGCACCTGCTCCCCCGTGACCTGCTCGCCCGTGCGCTGCGAGCGGAGGACCAGGTCCCGCAGCCCGCCGGCCAGGCCGACCTGGAGCAGGTCGGTGTGCGCCGGGTCCGTGCCGCCGGTGGCGAACCCCTGCCCCGCGCGCGGGTCGTCGGCGTGCACCGTGCCCCCGCGCACCGCGTCGCGCAGGCGGTCGTTGAAGGTCCCGATCCCGGTCCCGTCGAGCTGGCCCTGCACGGCCTGGCGGAAGCGGGCGTTGCCGGCCACCTCGCCGAAGTCCCACCCCTCGCCGTAGAGGTGCACGGCGCTCCCGTCGACGCCGTCCTCCTCGGGGGTCAGCGCGTCGAGGGCGGCGCGCACGGCCTCCATGGTGTCCCGGCTGTGGTGCCCCATGAGGTCGAAGCGAAAGCCGTCGACGCGGTAGTGCCGCACCCACAGCACGCAGGAGTCGACCATGAGCTTCTCGGCCATCGCGTGCTCGGTCGCCAGGTTCTGGCAGCAGGTGGAGGTCTCCACCCAGCCCTCCCCGTCGAGCCGGTGGTAGTAGCCCGGCACGACCCGGTCCAGCACGGAGGTGCGGTGCAGCCCCGAGTCGGTGGTGTGGTTGTAGACCTGGTCCAGCACCACCCGCAGCCCCAGCCGGTGCAGCTCGCCGACCATCGCCCGGCACTGCGCGACGCGTCGTCCGCCGTGCGCGTCGGCCGCCGTCGTGGTGTAGGAGCCCTCGGGGACCATGAAGTGCCAGGGGTCGTAGCCCCAGTTGAACGCGTCGCGGTCGGCGCACGCGCGGACGAGCTCCTGCTGGCGCACACCGGCCGGGTCCTGCTCGCTGAGCCGGGCCAGCTCGGCCGGGTCGGGGGACTCGCGCAGGGCGGGGTCCTCCTCGACCGACGTCAGGTCGAAGACCGGCAGCAGGTGGACCGTGGTCAGGCCCGCGTCGGCCAGGTCGCGCAGGTGCCTCCGGCCGGCGCCGTCGTGGCCGAAGGCCAGGTAGGTGCCCCGGAGCGGCTCGGGCACCTCCTCGTCGTCGCGGGAGAAGTCGCGCACGTGCAGCTCGTAGACGGCCTGGTCGACGGCCCGGACCGGCTGCGGGGCGGGAGCCGAACGCCATACCTCGGGCTGCCAGGAGGGATCCTCGAGGTCGACGAGGACCGAGTGCGTGGACCCGAGCGTCAGGCCGACCGACCAGGGGTCGGTGGTGCGCACCTGCTGCTTGACCCCCGTGCGGGGTATGACGTGCAGCAGCCTGATCAGGTAGCTCCGGCCGGTCCACGCGGCCTCGCCCGTGACCGACCAGGCGCCGTCGTCGTGCCGGGTCATCGGCACCGCCGTCGGGGCGCCCCGGTCCTCCTCGAGGAGCAGGTCGACGTGCTGGGCGGTGGGGGCCCAGACGGTGACCGTCGGGACGCGGACGCCGGCGGCGTCCGGCGCCCAGACCGGGCCGTAGGAGCGGGTCCGCGCGCGCTCGGCGTAGAGGTCGTCGAGGACGCCCGCGACCTGCAGCGAGGTCGCGACGCGCAGTGCGTCGTCGGACCGGCCGAGCAGCACCACCTGCCCGGTGAGGACCTCCTCCGCCCGGCGCGCGTCCTCCTCCGCCAGCCGCAGCGGGTGGCACGCCGCCAGGTGCGGGTAGGCGTCCGCCACCGGGTGCGGCAGCGCGCCGTCGCCGAGGTGCAGGTGCAGCTCCTCCTGCGGCTGCGGCGCGTGCGGGTCCAGCCCGCCGTCGGGCGCGACCCCGAGCGACCAGCGCAGGTCCTCGGCCTGGACGCCCGGGGGCAGCGCGTGCACCGGCACCGCCAGCAGGTCGCGGGTCAGCCAGTGCGCCTGGGCGCGGTGCAGGTCCCTCACGGCTGGACGAACACCGCCACCGTCCGCGCCGGGACGTGCGCCGTGCCGGTCGCGGTGTCCCAGCTCGCCGTGCGCACGACGTCGTCGGCTCCGCCGGCCTGCACCGGCGAGAGCTCGAGCTGGTCGCCCTCGAGACCGGGGAGGACCTGGTCGACCGGCTCCGCGCCGGCGTTGAAGACGACCACGAGGCCGTCGAGCGCGGGGTCGACGTCCGGTCCGACGGTGTCGTCGACCCGCATGACGATGACCTGCGGGTCGCCGAGGTCGGTGCCCGAGACCGGGAAGGAGACCTTCTGCTCGACGAGGTCCGCCTCCCCGAGGCGGAAGAGCTCGGTGGAGAAGCGCAGCCGCAGCAGGTCCTGCGCCATCTGCGTCGCGTGCTCGATCTCCTCGGGCGTCGGCCGGAGGGCCGGGTCGGCCAGCAACGGGCGCAGGAGGTCCCACTTGTCCTTGTTGTCGGCCGCCGGCGGCAGGCCACGGCCGAAGCCGTTGTCGGTCCGGGTGAGGTCCAGGACGTTGAACCAGTCGCCGCTGTTGTAGGAGTTGCGGTCCAGGCTCTTGCTGCGGAGCAGGTCCGCCCCGGCGTGCCAGAAGCTGACCGACTGGGACAGGGCCGTGGTGGCGAGCGCGACGGTGTTGAGCCGGACGCGCTGGTCCATCGGGGTGTCCTGCGGGAGCTTGAGGGTGAGCGCGTCGAAGAGCGTCTCGTTGTCGTGGGCGTCGACGTAGTTGACCACCTCGTCCGGCTCCTCGGCGTAGCCGGCGGGGGCACCGTTGTAGGAGATCTCCGCGCCGGTCACCACCTCGCCGGTCTCCTGGCTGCGCAGGACGAGGTCGCGCAGGTTGCCCGCCAGCCCCAGCTGGACCAGGTCGGTGTCGTTGGCGCTGCTGCCGCCGGTGGCGAAGCCGCGCTCCGCGCGCGGGTCCTCGTCGAAGGGGCCGCCGCCGCGGACGCCGTCCCGGAGGCGGTCGTTGAACGTGCCGATCGAGGTGCCGTCGAGCTGGCCCTGGACCGCCTGGTAGAAACGGGCGTCGTCCGCGACCTCGCCGAAGTTCCAGCCCTCGCCGTAGAGCGTGACCGCGCTGCCGTCGACGCCGTCCTCCCGCAGCGTGAGCTCGTCGAGCGCGGCGCGCACGGCCTCCATGGTGTCCCGGCTGTGGTGGCCCATGAGGTCGAAGCGGAAGCCGTCGACCTTGTAGTCGCGGGCCCACAGCACGACCGCGTCGACCATGAGCTTCTCGGCCATCGCGTGCTCGGTCGCGACGTTCTGGCAGCAGGTGGAGGTCTCCACCTCGCCCGTGGCGTCGAGCCGGTGGTAGTAGCCGGGGACGACGCGGTCGAGCACGGACCTCGGGTCCTGCCCCGAGGCGGCCGTGTGGTTGAACACCTGGTCCAGGACGACCCGCAGGCCGTCCTCGTGCAGACCGCCGACCATCGTGCGGAACTCCGCGACCCGCCGGCCGCCGTGCGCCGCCTCCGCGGTCGAGGCGTAGGAACCCTCCGGCGCCATGAAGTGCCACGGGTCGTAGCCCCAGTTGAACGCGTCGGTGTCCGCCTGCGCCATCACGCACGCCTGCTGCTCCTCGCTGTCCGGGGGGTATGCGGCGAGGTCGCAGCCCGGCGTCGTCCGCCGCGCCGGGTCCTCCTCGATCGAGGCGATGTCGAAGGTCGGCAGCAGGTGGACGGTGTTGAGCCCGGCCCCGGCGAGCTCGCGCAGGTGGCGCGTGCCGTAGCCGTCCTCGGCGAAGGCCAGGTAGGAGCCGCGCAGGTCCTCCGGGACGTCCGGGTCCGACATCGAGAAGTCGCGCACGTGCAGCTCGTAGATGGTCTGGTCGACCTCGTCCTCCAGGGTCGGGGCCTCCGCGTCCTCCCAGACGTCCGGCGACCACCGCGGGTCGTCGAGGTCGACGAGCACCGAGCGGGTGGAGTCGAGGGTGAGCGCGACGGAGTAGGGGTCGGTCACGCGGTTGGTCTCCACCCGGCCCGTCGAGGGGGCGAAGACGTGGACCTCGTAGAGGTACTCCCTACCCGTCCAGGACCGCTTGCCCTTCGCCGACCAGGTGCCGTCGCCGGCACGCCTCATGGCCACGCGCTCCGGCTCGCCGGACCCTCCCTCGGGCCACAGCAGAAGGTCGACGTCCTGGGCGGTCGGCGCCCACAGCGTGAGCGTGGGGTTGGGCCCGCGCCAGGAGACACCGAGCTCGGCGTCCGCGGCCCGCTCGGCGTAGAGCGCGTCGAGCACCCCGGGCACCTGGACGCCGGTGGCGTCCCGCAGCCGGCCGAGGTCGTCGTAGCGCGCCACGGCCACCTGGCCCTGCAGGACCTGCCCGGCGGACCGTGCCGTCGCGGCGTCCGTGCGCAGCGCGAGGTAGCCCTCGAGGTGGGGGAAGTCCTCGAGGACGTCGGCCGGGAGGCCGGCCGGGTCGTAGGTGAGCGGCGCCGAGCTGCCGCCGGTGACGTCCTCGGCGTCCACGGCGAGGCCGCCGTCCGGCGACCAGTGCAGCCGCCAGTCGGCCAGCTCGGGCCGCTCCACGCCGTCGGCCGGCCAGGCCAGCAGGTCCGGCGTCAGCCAGTGCGCCTTGGCCGAGGTGAGGTCCGGAGCGACCCCCGCCTCGGAGGTGGTCACGGTGAGGACGTGCGTGGCCAGGTCGTAGCTGAACGTCACGAGCACGCCGGCGCCGGGCACGGAGAAGCCGACGTTGCCGCCGTCGCGGGCGCCGCCCTCCCCGTAGTTCTCGTCCCAGGACAGGCCGTGGGCCACCTTCACCTCGTAGGTGCCGGCCGGCAGCGCGGTGGTGGAGAAGGTGTAGGTGCCGTCACCGTCCGGGTCGACGAGCCACGGCAGCATGCACGAGGGGTCCCAGTCTCCGGGACAGCCGAGCTCGTCCTGCATCGACCCGGGCGCGGTGACGACCGGGCCCTCGGCGTCGGAGGTCACGTAGTGGCGGGCGTGGTCGTAGTAGAAGCTGACCGGGCCGCCGTCGGTGGTGTAGGGGATGTTCGCGCCGCCGGGGGCGCCCCCGGCGCCGTAGTTCTCGTCCCAGCTGCCGTCGACGGCGGCCTTGTAGTCGTAGCGGCCCGCGGGCAGCGAGCCGGCGGCCCACGTGCCCTTCCACACCAGGTCCCTGGCGTCCAACGACAGCTGGGCCTCGGCGCAGGCGGGCGCCCAGTCCTCGGGGCAGCCCATCTCGGTGTTGTGCGAGCCGGGCACCGACACCGCCCCCGGCTGCTCCACCGGGCCGACCGGACCGTCGCCGCCACCGCCGCCGGGCGGCGTGGACCTCTCACCCACGACGCCGTAGGTCGAGGACGCCGAGAGGTTGCCCGAGGCGTCCTCGAGGACCGCGCGGTACTCGAGGAGCGTGCCGTACGGCATACCGGACACGTCGTGGAAGACGCGGTAGGGGGCGTTGTCGTCCGTGCCCAGGACCGTCCAGCCCGTGGTGCCCACCGGACGGTAGGCGAAGGTGACCTGGGCGAAGACGTCCTCCGGCACCGAGGCGCCGATCTCGGCCCGACCGCCCACGACGGCGCCCGCGGAGGGCGAGTCGAGGTAGACCGCAGGCGCCTCCTGGCGCGGGCGCAGCGCCCTGCCCGCCCGGTAGACCTGGACCGCCAGCGGCGGGACCTCGACGGCGAGCCGGGCGTCGGTGCCGGTCCGGACCGTGCCCGCGTCGCCGTAGACGGCCGTGAACCGCGTCCTGGCGCTGTAGGTGGGGACCCGGACCGTCTGGGCGGTGGTGGAGTTGTTGGCCACGACGACGTACTCGACCTGCTCGTCGGCGTCGATCCGGGAGAAGGCGTAGACGCCGGCGTCGTCGCTGGCGTAGCGGTGGACCTGCGCGCCGTCCGCGAGCGCGGGGTGCTCGCGCACGAGCTCGCTGAGCGCCGCGATCTGCCGGTAGAGGGGGTGGGTGGTGTCGTAGCGGTCGCGCGCCCCCGACGGGGCGCCGACCACCGGCTCGGTGGCGTACTGCTCGACCTGGGTGGCGAACATGTCCTGGCGTGCGTCCTTGTCGCCACCGCTGCCGGCGAAGCCCTGCTCGTCGCCGTAGTAGACCACGGGCTGCCCGCGGGTGAGGAACATGAGCGCGTTGGTGAGCTCGACGCGCTGGAGGAGCTCCTCCCCCGAGAAGTCCTGCGCGAGCATCATCGCCGCCCGGCCCATGTCGTGGTTGCCGGTGAAGGTGGGCAGCTGGTAGGCGTTGGAGTCGGTGTCCGTGTAGTAGTCGTCCTGGGCGTAGAACGTGCGCAGCCCGGTCGTGGCGGCCCCCTTGGCGAAGTCCACCGCCCGGCCCTGGAAGCCGAAATCGATGACCGCCTGCAGCCCACCCTCGGTCGTGAACGTGGACAGGTAGGCCGGGTCGCCGTCGAAGACCTCGCCGAACATGAAGAAGTCGTCGTCGTGCCGTCGCGCGGCCTCGAGCACGCGCGGGCTGAACTCCTGCCAGAACTCCAGGTTGACGTGCTTGACGGTGTCGATGCGGAACCCGTCGATGCCCATCGCCGCCCACGTCGAGTAGATCTCGACCATGCCGTCGACGACCTCGGTGCGCTCGGTGAAGAGGTCGTCCAGCCCCTCGAAGTCGCCGTAGGTGCTGGACTCGCCGGCCCAGGTGGTGTTGCCGCGGTTGTGGTACATCGTCGGGTCGTTGAGCCAGGCGGGGACCTTCGCCGTGGCGTCGGCCTCCGAGCGGAAGACCGGCGGGTGCGGGAAGGACGTCGCGGGGTCGAGCAGGGGGAAGGGCTTGCCGAGGTAGTCACGGTCGTCGAAGGCCTGGCCGGCGGCGTCCCGGTAGGGCTCGGTCGCCTTGTCGACGTAGCCGTGGCTGCCGTCGGCCGCGTCGATGACGTCGGCGGTGTGGTTGGTGATGATGTCGAAGTAGACCTTCATCCCCCGGGCGTGCGCCGCGTCGACGAGCTCCTTCATCTCGGCGTTGGTGCCCAGGTGCGGGTCGATCTGGGTGAAGTCGGTGACCCAGTAGCCGTGGTAGCCGGCGGTCGCGTCGGCGCCCTCACCCTGGACCGGGCGGTTCTTGAAGCTCGGCGTCAGCCAGATGGCGGTCGTGCCCAGCCCCTGGATGTAGTCGAGCCGCTCCAGGATCCCGGCGAGGTCGCCCCCGTGGTAGAAGCCCTTGTGCGTCGGGTCGAAGCCGTGGGCGAGCCGGTCGCCCGGCAGGCCGCCCCTGTCGTTGGTCGGGTCGCCGTTGGCGAACCGGTCGGCCATGACGAAGTAGAACTGCTCCCGGGTGACCGGGGCCCGCAGGCTCTCCCCGGCCAGGGCCTCGTCGGCCTCGCCCGCGGGGCCCTCGAGCTCCGCGGGCGCGACCGCCACGGCGTCGGTCACGTCGTCGAAGGAGAACTCCAGCGCGGCGGGCCCCTCGAGGACGAGGGGACGGTTCTGCGCCGGATGGGACTCGGCCCAGCCGCCGTCGAGGGCGACCTTGAACTGCCACTGCCCGGCCGGGACGTCGAAGACTCCGGCGTAGACGTCCGGACGTCCCTCGACCGGCTCGAGCGCGCTCGCCCCGCAGGCGGGCGACCAGTCCTCGGCGCAGCCCAGCTCGGTCTGCAGGTCCCCCACCAGCGTCACGGTGCGGGTGGCGGCGCCGGCCGCGGGGGCCGCCGCCACGTCGAGCGCCACCGGCGCGGCGGCAGCGGTCGTGGCGAGCAGGGCGGCGCTCAGGGCACCGGCGAGGGCGGGACGCGACATTGCGACTCCTGGTGGGCGTCGGACGGGGCGAGAGGAAGACTAGCCCCACCCTGTCGGCCAGGCAACAGGAACCTGCAAATTCTTGCAGCAGTCCGGTCAGAACACGTGCCGGTCGAGGATCCGTCGGTACTGCGGCGGCCAGGGCAGCTCGTGCCCGAGCTGGTGGGCTGCCCGGTGCCACCAGTGGGGATCCGCGAGCGCCGCGCGCGCCAGCGAGACCACGTCCGCCTGGCCGCTGGCCAGCACGTGCTCGGCCTGCCGCGGCTGCGTGATCATGCCGACCGTGGCCACCGGGACGCCCACGGCCTGGCGCACCCGCTGCGCGAACCGGGTCTGGTAGCCCGGCCCGACCGGGATCCGGGGCTGGGCCAGGTTGCCGCCGGTGGACACGTCCACGAGGTCTGCTCCGCGCGCCTCCAGACCGCGCGCCAGCTCCACGGTGCGATCGAGGTCGCCCTCGATGCCGCCCGGCGCCTCGTCGCTCCAGTCGGTGGCCGACACCCGCACGAGCACCGGGACACGGTCCGGGAGCACCGCCCGCACGGCGTCCACGACCTCGTAGGTGAGACGCCGCCGGCCCTCGTCGTCCCCGCCGTAGGCGTCCTCGCGGTGGTTGACGAGCGGACTGAGGAACTGGTGCAGCAGGTATCCGTGCGCGGCGTGGATCTCCACCGCGTCGAACCCGGCGGTGACGGACCTCCTCGCGGCCGCCGCGAAGGCGCCGACGAGCTCGCCGACCTCCTCGGTGCTCAGCGACCGGGGAGAGGCATGGTCGCCGAAAGCCTGCGGGCCCGGCCCCACGGTCTCCCAGCCTCCGTCGGCACGGGCGACGGAGCCGGACCGGTCGTGGAAGGGCGCGTAGACCGACCCCTTGCGGCCGGCGTGCGCCAGCTGGACGCCGATCCGGGAGCCGACCTGGTGCACCTGCTCCACGACCCGGGCCCACCCAGCGACGTGCTGGTCCTCCCAGAGGCCGGCGTCCCACGGGGAGATCCTCCCCGTGTTGGTCACCGCCGTCGCCTCGGTCATGACCATCGGAGCACCGCCCACCGCGAACGAGGTGAGGTGCGCCAGGTGCCAGTCGTTGACGAACCCAGGCTCGGAGGGTCGGCAGCTGTACTGGCACATGGGCGAGACCCAGACGCGGCCGTCGACGGTGAGGCCGCGCAGGGTCAGGGGCTCGAAGATCCGGACGGACATCGCGTCAGTCTGCCAGAGCGCCCGGTCCGGGCATGACTGTGCCCCCGTGCCGAGTCTCCTCGGCCGGGGGCACAATCGTGAAGTTGGGTCCGGCGGTGTCCTACTCTCCCACACCGTCTCCGGTGCAGTACCAT
>CAZONQ010000002.1:0-69142 GCA_964581125.1 uncultured Ornithinimicrobium sp. | reverse complement strand
AGACGCACGCGCCGATCACCCCGGCGGAGTACACCCAGCTCACCGGCCGCGCCGGACGCCGGGGCATCGACGTCGAGGGCCACGCCGTGGTCCTGTGGCGCAAGGGCGTCGACCCCGCCGAGGTGGCCGGGCTCGCGTCGACGCGCACCTACCCGCTGCGCAGCTCCTTCCGGCCGAGCTCCAACATGGCCGTCAACCTCGTCGCGCAGTACGGCCGCGACCGTGCCCACGAGCTGCTGCAGAGCAGCTTCGCCCAGTTCCAGGCCGACCGGTCGGTGGTGGGGCTGACGACCCGGGTCCGGGACAACAAGGTGGCGCTCGACGGCTACGCCGAGGCGATGGCCTGCGACCGGGGCGACTTCCGGGACTACGGCCGGATGCGCCACGAGCTGGCCACCCTGGAGAAGAAGCAGGCGCGCCGCCGCCAGTCCCAGCGCCGCGCCGACATCGGCCAGGCGCTCGAGGAGCTGTCGGTCGGCGACGTCGTCCGGCTCGACGCCGGGCGCAAGGGGACGATGGGCGTGGTCCTGCCGACGCGCGGCAACCGGGACGCCTTCGAGCGGACCGTCCTCACCTCCAACGGCAGCCTGCAGCAGCTCACGGTCGCCGGCTTCAAGGACGTGCCGGTCGTCGTCGGCACCCTGCGCGTGCCGGGCAACTTCAACCCGCGCAGCCCGCGGGCCCGCAAGGACCTCGCCGCGACGATGCGGACCAAGGTCCGCGAGCCCGTCCCCGGGCGCGGGGGCGGGTCGTCGCGCGGAGGCGGGCGCACGGCATACCCCGAGGGCACGGAGGCCCAGGTCGAGGAGCTGCGCGCGCGGCTCAAGGCCCACCCGTGCCACGCGTGCCCCGATCGCGAGGAGCACGCGCGGTGGTCCGAGCGCTGGTGGCAGCTGCGCAAGGAGACCGACGACCTCCAGCGGCGGGTGTCGGAGCGGACCAACACCGTCGCCAAGACCTTCGAGCGGATCTGCGACCTGCTGGCGGAGCTGGGCTACCTGACGCCGGACGGGCAGGAGGTGACGGCCGAGGGGCAACGCTTGCGGCGGATCTACACCGAGCTTGACCTCGTCGCGGCCGAGGCGCTGCGGCGCGGCACGTGGACGCGGCTGCAGCCGGCCGACCTCGCCGCCGTCGTGTCGTCGCTGGTGCACGAGGCGCGCGGCGACGACCTCACCGACCCGCGCATCCCGACCGTCGACGTCGAGGAGGTGCTCGGCGAGATGGGCGCGATCTGGCGGGAGGTGACGGCCCTCAAGAGCACGCACGCGCTCGAGGGCGACCGTGAGCTGGACGCGGGGATCGCCTGGATGGTGCACCGGTGGGCCTCCGGCCGCGGGCTGGAGGAGGTGCTGCGCGACGGCGGGATGTCGGCCGGCGACTTCGTGCGGCGGTGCAAGCAGGTCGTGGACCTGCTCGGCCAGGTCGCGCAGGCCGCCGACCCGCCGGTCGCGCGGGCGGCGCGGCGGGCGACCGACGCGATCCTGCGCGGGGTGGTCGCGGCGGACCGCATCGACTGACCCGTCGGCGGGCGGCGCTAGGCTGCCTGGCATGTCCGACGTCGTGATCTGCTCGCCCCTGCGCACACCGGTGGGAGGTTTCCTGGGCAGCCTCGCCCCGCTGAGCGCCGCCGACCTCGGCACCCAGCTGCTCGCCGTGCTGCTCGAGCGCACCGGCCTGCAGGACGGGGACGTCGACGACGTGATCGTCGGCAACGCCAACCCGAGCGGCGAGATCCCGGCGCTCGGCCGGATCCTGGCGCTCAACACCGGGCTGGACTCGGCGCCCGGGATGCAGCTGGACCGGCGGTGCGGCTCCGGGCTCCAGGCCGTGCTGACCGCCGCGTCCCAGGTGGCCAGCGGGGCGGCCGACCTCGTCGTCGCCGGGGGAGCGGAGTCGATGAGCCAGGTCGAGCACTACGCGCTGCTGCGGCAGGGGGTGCGCGCGGACGTGCAGCTGGCCGACCGGCTGGGGCGGGCGCGGGCGACCGCCGGGGGCGAGCGGCACCCCATACCCGGGGGGATGATCGAGACCGCGGAGAACCTGCGCCGCGACTACGGCATCTCGCGCGAGGCGCAGGACGAGCTGGCGGTCCGGTCGCACCGGGCGGCCGCCGCCGCGCAGGCGGAGGGGAGGTATGCCGAGGAGCTGGTCCCCGTCGAGGTCACCACCCGCCGGGGGACGGTCGTCGTGGACACCGACGAGCACGTCCGCCCGGACACCACGGTCGAGGTGCTCGCCGGGCTGCGGCCGATCATGGGGCGGCAGGACCCGGACGCGACGGTGACGGCGGGCAACGCCAGCGGGCAGAACGACGCCGCCGCGCTGTGCGTGGTCACCACCCGCGAGCACGCGGCCCGCAAGGGGCTGGAGCCGATGCTGGCCCTGCGCTCGTGGGCGGTGGCCGGCGTGGCGCCGGAGACCATGGGGATCGGGCCGGTGCCGGCGTCCGCGAGGGCGCTGGAGCGGGCGGGGCTGACCATGGACGACCTCGACCTCATCGAGCTCAACGAGGCCTTCGCCGCGCAGGCCCTGGCCGTGCTGACCGAGTGGGGGATGACCGACCCGGCGACGTGGGACCGGCTCAACCCCAACGGGTCGGGGATCTCGCTGGGGCACCCGGTGGGGGCGACCGGTGCGCGGATCCTCGCGACGCTGGCCCACGAGCTGCGCCGGCGGGAGGGCCGCTACGCGCTGGAGACGATGTGCATCGGCGGCGGGCAGGGCCTGGCCGCGGTCTTCGAGAGGGTGGTGTGAGAGATGGCGCTGCGGTCCAGCCAGCTGACCGAGGGCGAGGAGGTCGTCATGACCCTCCGCACCCACTGGAAGGTCCTCGTCCGGCCGGTGCTCGTGCTCCTGCTGACGGTGGCGGTCGTGCTGCTGGCGTGGTGGTTCACCCGCGACCAGCCGTGGGCGACCGTCGCCGGCGTCGTGGTGGGCGTGCTCGCCGCGGTGGCCGTCGTGCTGTGGGTGGTCGTGCCGGTGCTGCGGTGGCGGACCGAGGCCTACGTCGTGACGACGCGGCGGATCGCGCACCGCGCGGGCATCCTCACGCGCACCGGGCGCGACATCCCGCTGCACCGGGTCAACGACGTGGCGATCGAGAAGGACGTGCTCGACCGGGTGCTGGGCTGCGGGACCCTCGTGGTCTCCGACGCGACCGAGAAGGCCGGGATGGTCCTGCACGACGTGCCGGCGGTGGAGCGGGTGCTCGTCGAGCTGCAGAACCTGCTCTACCGCTACGACGACGGGTCCGACGACGGCGAGTGGCCGCCCAACGAGCCGCGGCGCCGCTGATCCCTCGGGGCGGTGCTAGGGGCGCGGCGGCTGCGCGCGGCGGTAGATCCACCAGCACCACCACGCGGTGACGACGACGTAGACGCCCAGGGCCGGGAACATCATCGACCCGGCGCTGTGGTCCTCGGTGAGACGGACGACGTCGAGGATGCCGACCGTGAGCAGGGTCAGGGTCGCCGCCCAGAAGAGGTCGAGCTCGCCGACCACCCGGCGGCGGAAGGCGTCGCGCCGCTCGGACGCGAACCAGTAGTCCTTGTGCGGGTAGTTGAGCGTCGCGCCGTCGCCGCCACGGATCATCGCCGCGACGACCCAGCGCAGGCCGATCATCATGACCGGACCCAGGAGCGCCAGCGGCAGCAGGATGCCGGGGCGCGAGCCGAAGGCGTCGGGGCCGTCCAGGCCGACGTGGTGGACCACGCCGTCGGAGGGCAGCACGGCCCAGGCCCACACCCAGGCGGCGACGAACGCGAGGGTGGACAGGACCAGCGCGCGCAGGCCCACGCGGGCGGTCGTGTCGGCGCCCATGCTCAGGCGGGGCGCAGGTCGAGGGCCTTGAGGAGGCGGCCGACCGGGCTGCCGAGGTCGTAGGCGTCCACCAGCTGCTGGAGGGTCTCGGGGTCGGCCAGCTCGCGCGGGACCGTCAGCGGGACGTCGGGCAGCGGCGCGTCCCTGGCGACGAGGACGACCTCGGGCGCGACGTCGAGGTAGGCCGCCGCCGCCTCCAGGTTGGCGCGGCGGGCGCCCTTGATCGCCGGGTCGCCGGAGGCGACGGCCTCGCGCAGGCCCGCCAGCGAGCCGTAGGTGGTGATGAGCTGGGCCGCCGTCTTGTCACCGATGCCCTTCACGCCGGGCAGCCCGTCGCTCGTGTCCCCCCGGAGCGTCGCCATGTCGGCGTACTGCGGACCGGTGGACACCCCATACCGCTCCTGCAGGTCGGCCTCGCGGATCACCTCGGCGTCCCGGACCCCGGCGCGGGCGGTGTAGACGACGGTGACGTCGGCGGCGTCGTCGACGAGCTGGAAGAGGTCGCGGTCGCCGGTGACGACCGCGACCGGTCCGCGGCCGCGGTGCCGGTGCGTGAGCGTGCCGATGACGTCGTCGGCCTCGTAGCCGTCCGAACCCAGCACCGGGATGCCGAAGGAGTCGAGGGCCCGGCGGATGATCGGCACCTGGGCCTCGAGCTCGGGCGGCGCCTCCTCCTTGTCCTGCGTGCCCGGCACGAGGCGGTGCGCCTTGTAGGAGGGGATGGCCTGCACGCGGAAGTCGGGCCGCCAGTCGTTGTCCCAGCACGCGACGAGGTGCGTGGGCGAGAAGCGGGTGACGAGCGTGCCGATCATGTCGAGGAAGCCGCGGACGGCGTTGGTCGGGGTGCCGTCCGGCGCCTCGCGCAGGTCCTTGACCCCGAAGAAGGCGCGGAAGTAGAGGCTCGCGCTGTCGAGGAGGAGGAGCCGTTGGGCGCCGGTGTCCGCGGTTTCGCTCATGAGGCCCAAGACTAGGCCCTGCTAGCGTGGCGCCGTGCTGCGCGACCGGCTCCTGGACCGTCTGGCGTGGGTCGGTGCCCTCGTCACGCTGGCGGCCGCCGTCGTGCTGCTCTTCGGGCCGCTGTGGACCACCGCGGTGGGGGAGAACCCGCTCGAGCGCGACCCTGGCATCGACGTCGGCGCAGTGCTGCGGCTCGCGCTGCCGACGGTGGTCGTGCTCGCGGCTTTCGCGGTGGCGCTCTGCTCGGGGCGGTGGCGGGTGGCCGGTCTCGTCTCGCTCCTGGTGATGGGGTATGCCGTGTGGCAGGCGCCCGCGCCGCTGCCGGTCTGGTTCGTGCCCGGGCTGGTGCTCACCGCGGTGGGCTGTGCCGTGTCGCTGCGCCGCGGAGACGCTGTCGGCGCCTGAGGACCCCGACGCCTCTCACCCTTGTGCAGGGACGGTGTGTCACATCCGTCGCCGCAGCGACCGGTGTGACACACCGTTCCTGCACAGGTGTGGTGCGCGGGAGCTCTCAGGCCTGCTTCTGGGGACGGCCGATCCGCACGCGCCAGACCTCCGGCCCGCTCTCGAGGTAGTCCCACGTGAACTGGCCGGGCCACTCCGCCTCGAACTGGTAGCGCAGCGGCTTGGGGTCGTGGTCGTTGACGAGCACGAAGCCGGTGCCGGGCGCCAGGTCGTGGTAGGTCTGCTCGATCAGCTCGTGGCGGCGGCGCGGGATCTCCTCGCGGACGTCGAGGATCTGGTCGTCGGTCATGCTTCCTCCTTGTGGGTGGGTGGGGTGGTGCTCTCGGGGCCGGTCGAGGCCGTGGCGCGGTCGGCGAGCTCGTCCTCCAGCCGGGCGAGGTAGTGCATCGCGCCGTTGATCCGCTCGGCGTCGTCGGGACTCGTGGGTCGCAGCGCCCAGTAGGCCTTCGCGGCCAACCGGTTGGCCGCCTCGGGCTGACCGTGCTGGCCGAGCGCCCGCAAGGTCCTGACCAGGACGGCCGTGGTCGCGGCCAGCGTCTGCCGCAGGTCGTCCTCGCTGCCCATCGGTCCTCCATGAGGTTGTGCCCGGCCGGATATGCGTTATTTCTACCATGCGCCCGTGGCGTCGGCGGAGGACGGTCGCGGCAGGGCGGGAGGCGGGCGAACTACGCTGTCCCCCATGGAGGCACTCGACCGCCACATCGTCCAGGTCCTGGCGCACGACGGACGCATCTCCTTCGCCGACCTGGGGCGGCAGGTGGGCCTGTCCACCTCGGCCGTCCACCAGCGGGTCAAGCGGCTGGAGGAGCGGGGGATCATCAAGGGCTACCGGGCGGTCATCGACTACCCGGCGGTCGGGCTGCCGATGACGGCGCTCATGTCGGTCACGCCGTTCGACCCGTCGGCGGACGACGACATCCCCGAGCGGCTCTCCGACATCGAGGAGATCGTCGCGTGCTGGTCGGTCGCGGGGGACGAGTACTACATCCTCCTCATCCGCGTCGGCCGGCCGCAGGACCTCGAGGAGCTGCTCGCCCGCATCCGCCAGCAGGGGGAGTGCTCGACCGTCACCACGATCGTGCTCTCCACGCCGTGGGAGGACCGGCTCGGCGCGCTGCCGGCCGAGGACTACACGCTCTGACGCCGTGGCCAGGAAGAGGACGACCGGCGGCACCCCCGCGACCGTGGCCCTGGACCGCGCGGGCATCAGGTATGAGGTGCGCTCCTACGCGCACGACCCCACCGCCGCGAGCTTCGGGCTCGAGGCCGCCGAGGCGCTCGGCGTCGAGCCCGCCCGCGTCTTCAAGACCCTTCTGGTCGACACCGACAAGGGTCTGGGCGTGGGCGTCGTGCCCGTCGACACGCTCCTGGACCTCAAGGCCGTCGCCGCCGCGCTCGGCGCCAAGAAGGCGACGATGGCCGAGCCTGCGGTGGCCGAGCGCGTGACCGGCTACGTCGTCGGCGGCATCAGCCCCGTCGGGCAGAAGAAGGCGCTGCCGACCGTCCTCGACGCCTCGGCGCACGAGCACGCGACCATCCTCGTCAGCGGCGGCAAGCGCGGCCTCGACGTCGAGCTGGCGCCGGGCGACCTGCTGGCCTTGGTGCGGGGGAGCACCGCACCGATCGCGCGGCGGGCGTAGTCGCGGAAGCCGCGAGCGCCGTGACCGGCCCGGCCCGCTGCGGCCGCCGTGACCGCCGTGACCGGCCGGGCAGCTAGACCCGCTCGAGCGCGCCGACGTAGTCGGCCAGGTGCTGCCCCGTCAGCGTCCCCGCAGAGGCGACGAGCTCGGCCGGGGTGCCCTCGAAGACGACGCGGCCACCCTCGTGCCCGGCGCCGGGGCCGAGGTCGATGACCCAGTCCGCGTGCGCCATCACCGCCTGGTGGTGCTCGATGACGATGACCGAGCGGCCGCCGTCGACGAGGCGGTCGAGCAGCGCGAGGAGGTTCTCCACGTCGGCCAGGTGCAGGCCGGTCGTCGGCTCGTCGAGGATGTAGACCTCGCCCTTCTCGCCCATCTGCGCGGCCAGCTTGAGCCGCTGCCGCTCGCCTCCGGAGAGCGTCGTCAGCGGCTGGCCGAGCGTGACGTAGCCCAGCCCCACGTCCTCGAGGCGGACGAGGATCTTGTGCGCCGCCGGGATCCGGGCCTCGCCCTCGGCGAAGAAGTCCTCCGCCTCCGCCACCGGCATGGCGAGGACCTCGCTGATGTCCTTGCCGCCGAGGGTGTACTCGAGCACCGCCGCCTGGAAGCGCCGCCCCTCGCACTCGTCGCAGGTCGTGGCCACCCCGGCCATCATGGCCAGGTCCATGTAGACCACGCCCGCGCCCTTGCACGTCGGGCACGCGCCGTCGGAGTTGGGGCTGAAGAGCGCCGGCTTGACCCCGTTGGCCTTGGCGAAGGCCTTGCGGATCGGGTCGAGCAGGCCGGTGTAGGTCGCCGGGTTGGACCGGCGCGATCCCTTGATCGCGCCCTGGTCGATGACGACGACGCCGTCCTCCTTGGCCAGCGAGCCGTGGATCAGCGAGCTCTTGCCGCTGCCGGCCACACCGGTGACCACGGTGAGCACGCCGGTCGGCACGTCCACGTCGACGTCCTGCAGGTTGTTGGTGTCCGCCCCGCGGATCTCGAGCACGCCGGTGCGGGTGCGCACGTCGTCCTTGAGCCGCGCCCGGTCGTCCAGGTGCCGCCCGGTGAGCGTGCCGCTGGTCCGCAGCCCCTCGACCGACCCCTCGTAGACGACCTGCCCGCCGCCGGTCCCGGCGCCGGGACCCAGATCGACGACGTGGTCGGCGACCGCGATCATCTCCGGCTTGTGCTCGACGACGAGCACCGTGTTGCCCTTGTCGCGCAGCCGCAGGAGCAGGGCGTTCATCCGCTGGATGTCGTGCGGGTGCAGCCCGATCGACGGCTCGTCGAAGACGTAGGTGACGTCGGTCAGGGACGACCCGAGGTGCCGGATCATCTTCGTCCGCTGCGCCTCGCCGCCGGACAGGGTCCCCGCCGGCCGGTCCAGCGACAGGTAGCCCAGCCCGATCTGCACGAAGGAGTCCAGCGTCTCCCGCAGCCCCTGCAGCAGCGGCGCCACCGACGGCTCGTCCAGCTCGCGCACCCACTCCGCGAGGTCGCTGATCTGCATCGCGCACGCGTCGGCGATCGAGATCCCCCGGATCTTCGACGAGCGCGCCGCCTCGTTGAGCCGCGTCCCGTCGCACTCGGGACAGGTGGCGAAGGTCACCGCCCGGTCCACGAACGCCCGGATGTGCGGCTGCATCGCCTCCCGGTCCTTGGACAGCATCGACTTGTGGATCCTGGGGATGACGCCCTCGTAGGTGATGTTGATCCCGTCCACCTTGATCTTGGTGGGCTCCTTGAAGAGCAGGTCGGCGCGCTCCTTCTTGGTGTAGCGCTTGATCGGCTTGTCCGGGTCGAAGAAGCCGCTGCCCAGGTAGACCCGGCCGTACCACCCGTCCATGCTGTAGCCGGGGATCGTCAGCGCGCCCTCGCGCAGCGACTTCTCCTCGTCGTAGATCGCGCTCCAGTCGAAGTCGGTGACGTTGCCGGTGCCCTCGCACCGCGGGCACATGCCGCCGGCGATGCTGAACTCGCGCCGCTCCTTGACCTTCTCGCCGGCCTTCTCGATCGTCACCGCACCCGCCCCGGAGATCGAGGCGACGTTGAACGAGAACGCCTTGGCGCTGCCGACGTGCGGCTCGCCCAGCCGGCTGAAGAGGATCCGCAGCATCGCGTTGACGTCGGTCGCGGTGCCGACCGTGGAGCGGATGTTGGCGCCCATCCGCTCCTGGTCGACGATGATCGCGGTGGTCAGCCCCTCGAGCAGGTCCACGTCGGGCCGCGCGAGCGTGGGCATGAAGCCCTGCACGAAGGTCGAGTAGGTCTCGTTGATCATCCGCTGCGACTCGGCGGCGATCGTGGCGAAGACCAGCGAGCTCTTGCCGGAGCCGGACACGCCGGTGAAGGCGGTCAGCCGCCGCTTGGGCAGCTCGACGCTGACGTCCTGCAGGTTGTTCTCCCGCGCGCCCTGCACGCGGATGAGGTCGTGGCCGTCGGCGGGGTGCGCTGGGGTCGTCGTCACGGGGCGTGAATCTACACGCCCCGTGCGACAGGGGGTATGGCGTGAGCTCGCCGGCGCGGCCCGCCCACCCCGGCGTCAGGCCAGCTGGTCGACGGACGCCCTGCGGGACGCGGCCGCCTGCTCCACCGCCGCGGCCTCGTCCGCCTCGGCGGTCTCCACGGTGTGCTGACGCCACCACTCCTGGCCGGAGGCGGGCAGGGTGTCGATCGGGTCGTAGTAGACGTACTCGGCGCTGGTCACGTCCACGTCCTCGCCCTCGATCGAGGTGCGGTAGTTCTTGCTCCAGTAGGAGATGCCGCGCTCGGTGTCGTAGGTGTCCACCTGGTGCACCCAGCGCTTGCCGACGAACGGCACGTCGCAGACGATGCGCGGGGTGGAGAAGCCGGGCAGGTAGCCGAGCATCGAGTGCTGCAGGTGCTGCGCGTGCGCCAGCGAGACCCGCCAGTGCTCGCTGAACGGGATCATGTCGCACATGTAGAAGTAGTACGGCGTGATCATCGCGTCGTCGGCGAGCGCGAAGCACAGGTCGAGCAGCTGCTTCGTGGTGTCGTTGACGCCCCGCATCAGCACGCCCTGGTTGCGCACGTCCCGCAGGCCGGCGTCGAGCATCGTGCGCGAGGCCCTGGCCACCAGCGGGGTGACCGACTGCGCGGCGTTGACGTGGGTGTGGATGGCCAGGCCGACCCCGCGCTCACGGGCCTTCTTCGAGATCCGGGCCACGCCCTCGACGGTGTCCGGCGCCAGCCAGTGCTGCGGCATCCCCATGAGCGCCTTGGTCGCCAGCCGCACGTCGCGGATCGACTCGATCTCCAGCAGCCGGTCCAGCCAGGCCTCGAGGTTCTTCCACGGCATGTTGGCCACGTCGCCGCCGGAGACGACCACGTCGCGCACGCCGGGGTTGGCGCGCAGGTAGTCCAGGATCGCGGTGTGCCGGTCGACCGGCTTGCCCGCCAGCTTGAGCTTGGTGACCTGCGGCGTCGAGTTGCCCACGAGGTCCATGCGGGTGCAGTGGCCGCAGTACTGCGGGCAGGTCGGCAGCATCTCGGCCAGCACCTTGGTCGGGTAGCGGTGCGTCAGGCCCTCGGCCACCCACATGTCGTGCTCGTGGAGGGAGTCACGGGTGGCGTAGGGGTGGGAGGCCCAGTCGGTGCGCCGGTCGGAGAAGACCGGGAGCATGTAGCGCCGCACCGGGTCGGCGTAGAACGCCCTGGTGAACTCCTCGCCGGCCGCCGGCATCCGTCCGTCGGCCCAGGTGACCTCGGAGACCATCGTGTTCATCATCTGCGGAGGCACGAGCATCGACATCGTCGCGCGCAGCTGCTGGTCCTTCTCCAGGTCCGCGTAGAACTCCTCGGTGAGCAGGTCGCCCATGAGCGCGCGCAGCTGTCTGAGGTTCTTCACGCAGTTGACGCGCTGCCACTGCACGTCCTCCCACTGCTCGGCGGTCACGTCCCGCCAGCCGGGGAAGCGGGTCCAGTCGGGCTCGACGAGCTCGCGGTGCTGGTAGACGTAGGGCTGCTCGATCTCGACGCTCATGCGTGCCATGATAAGGACATCTTCCGGCCAAAGCGACCCATCACCGGAAGATGTCTTGTCTCAGCGTGTCGTGAAAGGACAGATGACAGGTATGACCGCCTCCTCGCCGTTCGGGGTGCACCGCGTCCTGGAGCCCTCCGGGGCCTCCGTCACGCTGCCCCAGACCGCCCGCCGCCTCGACCCCAGCCCGCAGCTGGCGCCGGACGAGGTGCGGGTCGACGTGGAGGTCCTCAACCTGGACGCCGCCTCCTACCGCCAGCTCCGCGAGAAGCACACGACCGACGGCGTCGTCGACGGTGCGGCCGTGCGTGAGGAGGTCCTGGCGATCGTCGCCGAGCGCGGCAAGATGCAGAACCCGGTCACCGGCTCCGGCGGCATGCTCATCGGCACCGTGGCCGAGGTCGGCCCGCGGAGCGCGCTCGGCCTGCAGGTCGGCGACCGCGTCGCCACGCTCGTCTCCCTCTCGCTGACGCCGCTGGCGGTCACCGACGGCCTGGAGCGCTGGGACGGCCTGGGGGAGCGGGTCCCCGCGCAGGGCCACGCGATCCTCTTCGGCCGCTCGATCGCCGCGGTCCTGCCCGACGACCTCGACCCCGAGCTCTCGCTCATGGTCATGGACGTCTGCGGCGCCCCCGCGCTCGTGCGCAAGGTCGTGCAGGAGTATGCGGTCCAGGGCCGCGGCGGCCGCGCCCCGTCGGTCGCCGTCCTCGGGGGAGCAGGCAAGTCCGGCTCGCTCTCGCTCGCGGCCGCCCGCGACGCGGGCGCCGGCCGCGTGGTCGCGGTCGTCCCCGTCGAGGCCGAGGCCGAGCTGCTGCGCGGCACCGGCCTGGCCGACGAGGTGGTCGTCGCCGACGCGCGCGCGCCGCTGGCGCTGGAGGAGGCGGTGCGCGGGGCCGGTGGCCCGGTCGACGTCACCGTCGTCTGCGTCGACGTCGCCGGCGCGGAGCAGCCGGCGATCATGATCACCGCCCAGGGCGGCACCGTCGTCTACTTCTCCATGGCCACGAGCTTCAGCGCGGCCGCCCTCGGCGCCGAGGGCCTGGCGGCCGACGTCACCATGCTGGTGGGCAACGGCTACACCCCCGGCCACGCCGACTACGCCCTGTCCCTGCTGCGCCGCGACACGGCCGTCCGCAGCCTCTTTGAGTCCCGCCTCGCGGCCGAGCACACTGGGCAGGCGTGAGCACCCTTCTCCTGCGCGGCGGCACCGTCCACGTCCCCGACGGGCCGCCGGCCAGCGCCCTCCTCGTCGACCGGGCGGACGGCACGATCGCGTGGATCGGCGACAGCGACGGCGGCGACGGGCCCGACGCCGACGAGGTCGAGGACCTGCGCGGCGCCCTCGTCCTGCCCGGCTTCTGCGACGCGCACGTCCACCTGACGATGACCGGGCAGGGCCTGGACGGCGTCGACCTCTCCGGCACCACGTCCGCCGCCGAGGCGCTGCAGCTCGTGGAGCAGGCCGCCCGACGGGTCCGGGGCCGACCCATCTACGCCCACTCCTGGGACGAGACCCGCTGGGCCGAGCAGCGCCCGGTGACCTCGGCCGAGCTGGACCGCGCCTCCTACGGCGGCGTCGTCTACATGCCCCGCGTCGACGCCCACTCGGCCTGCGTGTCCACCGCGATGGCCACGATCGCCCGGGTGGCCGACCTCGACGGCTGGGACGGCGCCGGCGTCGCCAGCCGTGAGGCCTTCGCCGCGGTCACCAACGCGTTCACCTCCTCGCTCACCCACGCCGACCGCGAGCGCCACGTCGGCCTCGCCCTGGCCAGCGCCGCCCGGCACGGCGTCACGCTCCTGCACGAGACCGGCGCCCCGCACCTGACGAGCCACGACGACCTGCGCTCGGTCCTCGAGGCCGGGCAGGCGCCGGACGTCCCCGACGTCGTCACCTACTGGGGCGAGGTCGGCGACGACGCGGACGCCGTGGCCGAGCTGGCCGGCTACCTCGGCGTCCTCGGCCTGGCCGGCGACCTGTGCGCGGACGGCTCCTTCGGCTCGTTCACCGCCCACGTCACCGCCCCCTACGAGGGCACCGACGAGCACGGCTGGGCCTACCTCACCGTCGAGGAGATCCGCGACCACGCCGTCGCGTGCACGCGCGCGGGCGTCCAGGCCGGCGGCCACGTCATCGGCGACGCGGCGCTGCGCACGATGGCCGCGGGCTTCCGCGCGGCCGCGGACGTCGTCGGACGGGACGCCCTGCGGGCCGCCCGGCACCGCTGGGAGCACGTGGAGCTGCCCGACGCCGGCGTCCTGGCGACCATGGCCGAGCTCGGCGTCTGGGCCAGCGTGCAGCCGATGTTCGACGCCCTCTGGGGCGGGGCCGACGGGATGTACGCCACCCGTCTCGGCACGGAGCGTGCCCTGGCCTCGGTGCCGCTGCGCGACATGGTCGACGCCGGCGTGCGGGTCGCGCTCGGCTCGGACAGCCCGATCACGCCGCTCGGTCCCTGGGCCGCGGTCCGCGCGGCCGTCTGGCACCACAACCCCGCGCAGCGCCTCACGGTCGCCGAGGCCTTCGCCGCCCACACCCGCGGCGGCTACGAGCTGGCCGGCCTCGACGGGGGCCGGCTGCGCGTCGGCGGTCCCGCCACCTACGTCGTCTGGGACGACGGCGCGGGCGGGCCGGTCGAGACCGACCCGGCCACCGGCCTGCCCGTCCTCGACGCGCCCGACCGTCCCCTGCCCGTCGCGCGACGCACCGTCGTCGCCGGCGTGACCGCATACCAGCGAGAAGGAGCCTGAGTGAGCCCCACCACCGTCGCCCCGCCCCCGCGGCTGGAGCTCGACCCCTCGGTCGTGCGCAAGGCGCGCACCCTGGCCCGGCGGCTGGGCAGGCCGGTCGTCGACATCGCCCGCAGCCACACCACCGTGTCGGTCGAGCGCGCCACCCTGCGCCTGGCGGGGCTGGCCGGCGCCGACCACGAGCGGGTGCCGTGGGTCAACCACCTCGTCGACGCCGTGCGCGAGCAGGTCGGCATCGAGCACGGCGTCACCACCCCGGTGTGGGACGCGCTGCGCCGCGAGGAGGCGCCCGACCTGCTCACCCTCGCCCAGAAGGCGTCGACCGGGTCGGTGAGCTTCCGCATACCGGAGAGGAGGGGGGAGCTGACGGGGGCTCGCCGCGCGGCGATGGCCGCCGTGCGGCCGGGCATCCGGCGGATCGACCGGCAGCGCGCCGCCCGCGACAAGCTCGTCGGCCGGCTGGGCGACCCGCCGCACCGCCCGTGGGTCTACCTCATCGTCGCCACCGGCGACATCTACGAGGACATCCCGCAGGCCCAGGCCGCCGCCCGCGCGGGGGCCGACGTCATCGCCGTCATCCGCTCGACCGGGCAGTCGCTGCTGGACTACGTGCCCGAGGGCGCCACCCGCGAGGGCTTCGCCGGGACCTACGCCACCCAGGAGAACTTCCGGCTCATGCGCGCGGCGCTGGACGAGGTGAGCAAGGAGCTGGGCCGCTACGTGCGCCTGACCAACTACGCCTCCGGCCTGTGCATGCCCGAGATCGCGGCGCTGGCGGGCCTGGAGCGGCTCGACATGATGCTCAACGACTCGATGTACGGCATCCTCTTCCGCGACATCAACCCGGTCCGCACCTTCGTCGACCAGCGCTTCTCCCGCCAGGTCCACGCCCGGGCCGGCATCATCATCAACACCGGCGAGGACAACTACCTCACCACCGCGGACGCCGTCGAGGCCGCTCACACCGTCACCGTCAGCCAGCTGATGAACGAGTACTTCGCCCGCGAGGCCGGCCTGCCCGACGAGCTCATGGGCCTGGGGCACGCCTTCGAGATCAACCCCGAGGTCCCCGAGTCCTTCCGGATGGAGCTGGCCCACGCGCTGCTGGCCCGCCAGCTCTTCCCGGACGCGCCGCTGAAGTGGATGCCGCCGACCAAGCACATGACCGGCGACGTCTTCATGGGCTACCTGCTCGACGGGTTCTTCAACCTGGCCGGCGCGATGACCGGCCAGTCCATCCTGCTCGTCGGGATGATGACCGAGGCCGTGGTGACCCCGTGGCTGTCCGACCGCGACCTGGCGCTGCAGAACGTGCGCTACGTCCAGCGCGCCGCCGGCGGGCTCACCGAGGACTTCCGGCCGCCGCCGGACGGCTTCATCCAGACCCGCGCCCGGCAGGTCCTCTCCGAGGCGGTCGACCTGCTGGAGCGGATCACCGCCGAGAAAGCGCCCAAGGGCTCAGCGCCGCTGCTCGAGGCGATCGGCGACGGCACCTTCGGGCTGATGAAGCGCCCCAAGGACCAGGGCAAGGGCCTGGACGGCGTGGCGCGCCGCGCCGACGACTACGACAACCCCGCCATCACCCTGCTCGAGGAGGGCACCCGATGACCGAGCAGCCCACCGTCATCCGCCCCTACGGCGACACCACCGGCGACGGCATGGTGCAGGTCTCCTTCACGCTGCCGGTGCGGCACGACAAGCGCGCCGAGGGCGCGGCCCTGCAGCTGGCCGGCAAGATGGGGATGTCGCCCGCGCTCCTCGTCCACGCCAAGGCGGTCGGCCCGGCGCACACCTTCTTCGTCGTCTACGGCAGCGTCACCCACCTGGTCGACCTGTCCGCCGTGCACGTCGTCGAGCGCGACTTCCCGCTGCTGACCCCCAAGGACGTCAACGCCGCGATCAAGAAGCGGCTGCGCCGCCCCCTCGTCGTGGTCGGGGCCTGCATCGGCACCGACGCGCACACCGTCGGGATCGACGCGATCCTCAACATCAAGGGCTTCGCCGGCGAGAAGGGCCTGGAGTACTACTCCGAGATCCAGGTCGTCAACCTCGGCGCCCAGGTGCTCGTCCCCGAGCTGGTCGAGCGCGCCCGGGAGGAGCAGGCCGACGCCGTCCTCGTCTCCCAGGTGGTGACCCAGCGGGACGCGCACATCCACAACACCACGCAGATGTCGGCGGCCTTCCGCGAGGCCTACCCGGCCGGCGAGGTGCCGCTGCTGGTCGTCGGGGGCCCGCGCTTCGAGGAGGGCTCGGCGGGCACGCTCGGCGTCGACCGGATCTTCGGCAAGGGCACCACGCCCGCCGAGGTCGCCTCCTACCTCGTCCACGCCCTTACCACGGAGCAGACCGCAGAGAGGACCCCGGCATGACCACCCACGACCCCGCCACCAGGCCGGCCGCCGTCGGCATGGGCGTGACCCACGCCCGCTACGTGCCCTACTCCCACGCGCACTACGCCGGCGACCTCGTCGACGGCGCCTACAGCCTGGCGCTCTTCGGCGACGTCGCCACCGAGCTGTGCATCCGCACCGACGGCGACGAGGGCCTCTTCGCCTCCTACAGCGACGTGCAGTTCCTCGCCCCGGTCCGCGCCGGGGACTGCCTCGAGGTCAGCGCCACCCTCGTGCGGGTCGGCTCGCGGAGCCGGGAGATGGACTTCGAGGTGCGGGTCACCGCGCGCGGGGCCGCCGACGGGGCCCGCGGGGCGTCGGCCGCCGACGTCCTCGACCCGCCGGTCGTGGCCACCCGCGCCCGCGGCACGGTCGTCGTCCCGCCCTCGGGGGCCTGAGCTCCCCGGCGTGTCGCGCCCGACACGCCGGGGAAAGCTCCCGTCCGGGGCCCGGTTGCCCGCCCGCGCAGGTGCGATGACCTGCGAGGATGCACATCCGTGCAGGTCAGCCGCCGGTTGACACCCGACCGCCGGCCGCATAGTTTCGGTGCGTCCCCGTGGCACGTCGCCGACGTGGTGGGGGAGCCAGGGCCCCGCCCACCGAGTAGACAACGGGACCGTGACCGGCTGCCAGCCGTCCCGGGCCCGGCCCCAAAGGTGGCGGGGCCCGGCCGCGTCCGGGGCGGGTCCCTCGCCACGTAGGCTGACCCCCGTGCTGCCCCACCGCCTCCTCCTCGCGCTGCTCGGCGGGGCGGCGCTGCTGCTGGCGTTCCCGGGCCACGACGTCTGGTGGCTGGCCCCGGTCGGCTGCGGTGCGCTGGCGCTGGCCACCGCCGGAGCGCGCTGGTGGGCGGGCACGCTGGGCGGCTTCCTCCTCGGCCTGGCGTGGTACACCCCGATGTTCACCTGGGCCAGCACCTACGCCGGGCCCGCGCCGTGGCTGGCGATGAGCGCCGCCTCGGCCCTCTACCCGGCCGCCCTGGGGGTGCTCCTCACCGTCCTGCAGCGCGGGGGTGCGGTCCGCCCGGTCGTCGGCGCCGCCGCCTGGGTGCTCATGGAGTACGCCCGCTCGGTCACCCCGTTCGGCGGCTTCCCCTGGGCGCGGGTCGCCTTCAGCCAGGCGGACTCACCGATGCTCGGGGCCGTCAGCCTCGTCGCCGTGCCGGGCCTGGGCTTCCTCGTGGCCCTCGTCGGCGGCCTGCTCGCCGTCGCCGCCCAGCGGCTCCTCGAGCGCCGCCGCGCGCACCCGGGCCGTGCCCTGGCCGCCGTCGCCGCCGCGCTCGCCCTCGTCCTGGCCCCGCTGCTGGTCCCGCGGCCCACGGCGGGGGAGAGCGTCACCGTGGCCGCGGTCCAGGGCGACATCCCGGAGGGCTTCACCCGCACGCTCACCGCGCCTCCGGGGACGATGCTGCAGCGCTACACCGACCGGACCCACGCCCTGGCGGCGGACGTGCGGTCGGGGGAGACCCCATACCCCGACGTCGTGCTGTGGCCCGAGGGTGCGACCGACCTCGACCCGCTCAGCCCCCGGCAGGGCGCGGCGGCGACCGCGCGGATCATGGAGGCCGTCGACGACGTGGACGCCCCGGTGGTGCTCGGTGGCACCTCGCGGCAGGGCGACCCCGACGGCCCGCCCTGGAACATGGTCTTCAGCTACCTGCCCGGCACCGGGCTGGACGAGACCTACAGCAAGATCTACCTCGCGCCCTTCGGCGAGGTCATGCCGCTGCGCCCGCTCATGCGCCACCTGAGCCCGTGGGTGGACCGCATCGTCGACTTCGCCGCCGGCGACGAGCCGGGCGTCATGCCGGTGCCGCTGCGCGACGGGGGTGAGGTCGACCTGGGCCTGGCGATCTGCTTCGAGGTCGTCGTCGACCCGGCCGTCCGCGACGTGGTCGTCGGCGGGGCGGAGCTGCTGGTCGTGCCGACGAGCAACGCCTGGTTCGGCGACGGCGACCAGTCCGTGCAGCACCTGGCCACCTCACGGGTGCGTGCCGTCGAGTACGGCCGCTCCGTCGTCCACATCAGCAACGTCGGCGTCTCCGGGCTCGTCACGCCGGACGGCGCCGTGCACGAGCGGACCGAGCTGTTCACCGAGGCGACCCTGGTCGGCGACCTGCCGCTGCGCACCGCCCGGACCCTCGCGGTGACGACGGGGCCGTGGGTGGTGCCGGCCGCCGCCCTCGTCGTGCTGCTCGGGCTGCTGCGTCCGACCGGGTCCCGGACGGGACGTAGGCTGCCCCGGTGACCCCGACCCACCGCGCGCCGGTCGAGCGCGTCTGCGTCTGCGTGCCCACCTACAACGAGGTGGGCAACCTGGAGATGATCGTCGGCCGCATCCGCGCCGCCGTGCCCGAGGCGGACGTCCTCGTGCTCGACGACAACAGCCCCGACGGCACCGGCGAGCTCGCCGACCGCCTCGCGGCGGCGGACCCGCAGGTGCACGTGTTGCACCGGCCGGGCAAGCAGGGGCTCGGCCCGGCCTACCTCGCCGGCTTCCGGTGGGCCGACGAGCGCGGCTACGACGCGGTGGTGGAGATCGACGCCGACGGCTCGCACCAGCCCGAGCAGCTGCCCTCGCTCCTCGTCGCCGCGGCCGACGCCGACGTCGTCGTGGGGTCGCGGTGGGTCCCCGGCGGCTCGGTCCACAACTGGCCGCTGCACCGGCGGGCGCTCTCGGTCGGCGCCAACACCTACGCCCGGCTCGCGCTCGGCATCGACGTGCGCGACGCGACCGCCGGCTTCCGCGTCTACCGGCTGGCGGCGCTGCGCGCCATGGACACCCACGACGTCGCCTCGCAGGGCTACTGCTTCCAGGTCGACCTCACGCTCCGCGCCGTCGACCGCGGGCTCACCGTCGTCGAGGTCCCGGTCGCCTTCGTGGAGCGCGAGGTGGGCACCTCCAAGATGGACGACGCCATCGTGCGCGAGGCCGCCGTGCGGGTCGGGGTATGGGGTGTGCAGCGGCGGGCGCGCCAGCTGCGGGAACGTCTGGGCCGGCTGCGGCGTTCCTCCGGGTGGCACCACCTGTAAGGAGCGAGATGACGATGACCGCCGGCCCCACCGCCCGACCGCGCCGCCGCAGCTGGCTGCGGTGGCTCCTCGCGGCGCTCATCCTGCTGCCCCTCGTCGAGATCGTCGTCCTCGTCGCGGTCGGGAAGTCGATCGGCCTCGGCTGGACGGTCGTGCTGCTGCTCGGCATGGCGGTGCTGGGCACCTGGCTGTCCCGCCGCGAGACCGGGCGCACCTTCGGCGCGCTGCGGCGGGCCGTCGAGTCCGGGAAGATGCCGGCCGACGAGGCGACCGACGCGATCCTCGTCACCGCCGGGGCCTTCCTGCTCATCCTGCCCGGCTTCGTCAGCGACGTCCTCGGCCTCGTGCTCGTCCTGCCCTTCACCCGCCCGCTGGCCCGGCGGCTGCTCCAGGTCGTCGTGGCCCAGCAGGCGCTGCGCCTGCGGACCGTCGCCGGGGTGCCGGGGGACGTGCCGGGCCGGCCGCGCAGGGCTCCCGGCCAGGGCCAGGTGATCGAGGGCGAGGTCGTCTCCGAGGAGCCCGCGCCGGGCACCTGGCCGGGGCCCGCAGGGCCCCCGCCGCTCGACCGCTGAGGCGTCCGTCCCCGGCCCTGACCTGCTCGGCTGGCCCGGCGCGGCCGTTGTCGCTACCATGGATAGATACCCCAGTGCTGCGCGCCGCCGCCCGGCGGTCCTCTTTCGGCGCGCGTGCTCGGGAACACCGTGGCCGCGGAGGACGTTGCAACCGTGAGTCACATCACAGACCGACCGAACGATTCTCCGTGTCAGCGACACGATTGGAGTGCACATGGCTGAGAGGTCCCTCCGCGGAACGAACCTGAGCTGGCTGTCTTTCGAGAGCGACGAGGGCGTGACGTTCAGCGAGCGTCGCATCACCCGCTACGTCTGCCCGGACGGCCACATCAGCGAGCTGCCCTTCTCGGTCGAGGCCGAGATCCCCTCGCTGTGGGAGTGCCGCTGCGGTCTGGACGCCAAGCTCGTCGACGGCCCCGAGCCGGAGACCAAGCCGACCAAGCCCCAGCGCACCCACTGGGACATGCTGCTGGAGCGCCGCTCCATCCCCGAGCTCGAGGAGCTGCTCGAGGAGCGCCTGGACCTGCTGCGCACCCAGCGCGGCACCAAGTCGAGCCGCAAGCGCACCGCCTGACCGCACCGCATACCTCACGCGACGGCCCCGGACACCACGGTCCGGGGCCGTCGCGCTGCCCGGGGGAGCGCTGCCTCAGACGACGCGCGGCTGCTCGTTGCCGGCCTGCTCGATGCCCTCGCGCATGCGCACCCGGGTGAGGATCAGCCCGCCGACGACGAAGAAGAAGATCGTCACCAGGATCGCCGGCCGGTAGGACCCGGTGAGCTGGTAGGTGAGGCCGAAGGCGAGGGTGCCGAACCAGCTCGTGCCGCGCTCCATGGCCTGGTAGAAGCTGAAGAACTCCGACTCGCGCCCGCGGGGGATGAGCTGGGAGTAGAGGGAGCGGGACAGCGCCTGCGTGCCGCCCATCACCGTGCCGATGAGCACGGCGCAGACCAGCCACACCGTGAACGCCCCGCGGGGGACGGTGTAGGCGAAGGCGACGACGAGGGTCCACATGACGATGCCGCCCAGGACGGTGCGCTTGGCACCGAAGCGGCCGGCGACGAAGCCGAAGAAGAGCGCGCCGAAGAAGGCGACGAACTGGACCACGAGGATCGTGATCGTCATCTGGGCGGTGTCGAAGCCCAGCGCCTCGGTGCCGTAGAGCGCGGCCGAGGCGATGACGGTCTGGATGCCGTCGTTGAAGAAGAGGTAGGCCAGCAGGAAGGTGAGCGTGTGGGGGTAGCGGCGCAGCTCGCCGAAGGTGTCGCGCAGCTGGCGGAGCGTGCCGCCGACGACGCCGGCGCTGCGCTCCACGGGGGTGGCCGTGGTGCCGCGGATCCGGCGCAGCCCGATGACCGGGATGAGCGTGAAGACCGCCCACCACAGGCCGGCGGACAGCAGGGAGACGCGGATCGCCATGACGTAGGTCAGGCCGAGGCTCTCGTAGGTCTGCAGGAGGACCAGGTTGAGGGCGAGCAGCAGGCCGCCGCCGAGGTAGCCCAGCGCCCAGGCCCGGGAGGACACCTTGTCGCGGTCGTCGGGGTGGGCGACGCGGTTGAGCAGCGCGTCGTAGACGACGGTGGAGGCGCCCAGGCAGAGGTTGGCGACCACCACGAGGAGCACGCCCAGCTGCCAGTTGCTGCCCTGGAGGAAGAACATGAGCGAGGCGGCGGTGGCGCCGGCCCAGGCCAGCCCGCCCAGCAGCCACGTCGGGCGCGGGTGGCGGTCGGCGATCGCGCCGACGAAGAGGAGCACGAGCGCCGAGACGATCGTGGCGACCGTGATCGTGTAGGGGGCCACGGAGCCGACGGCCACCGGGACGCCGAGCACGTGCAGCGTCGCGTCGCAGCTCTCGCCGGCGGTCAGGTCCGGGCACGCGTCGGCGCGGGCGAGCGACGTCAGGTAGGGGCTGATGAGGACGGTGCCGGTGGTGGTGACGTAGGCCGAGTTGGCCCAGTCGTACCAGCCCCAGGCGCGCTGGTGGGCGCGGGTGCGCTCGAGGGCGGGGTCGGCCCGCAGCACGCCGTTCGTCGTGGTCATGGCCGAAGCGTCGCACACCGGCGGCGTCGCGTGCGGTTGCGGCACGGCGATCCTCGGCACAGGGTGGGAGGCGTCCGATCAACCGCCCGACGAGAAGGAGAGACCCATGGGTATGGGTGACAAGATCCAGAACGCGGCCGAGGAGGCCAAGGGCAAGGTCAAGGAGCACCTCGGCGACGCCACCGACAACGAGCGCATGGAGGCGGAGGGCGTCGGCGAGCAGGTCGAGGCCAACGTCAAGCAGGCCGGCGAGAAGGCCAAGGACGCCTGGAAGGACGCGACCGACCGCTGAGGGCCGTCCGGCCCTGCCGTCTCAGGAGGTCGGGGTGCGGCCGGCCCGCTCGTCGGGCTGCCGCGTCCCGGCCTCCGGCGTGTCCCCGGCCGGCCCCCGGGCGGCGGCGTCGTCGTGCTCGTCGTGCCCGTCGTGCTCGTCGTGCTGCCGCCGGCGCTGCAGGACCATCCCCACCGGGCCCATCACCCGCTCGCGGAGCGTCTGGCCCTGCGCGGAGGCGGCCGTGGCTGCGCGGGCGGCGCCCCGCTCGTGCTCGACCCGGTCCTGGGCCCGGCGGGCGCGCATCTGGAGGACGGGCGCCTCGTCCTGGGCGAGCAGGGCGGCCTGGCGCCCATGGTCGGTGAGCGCGCGGACGTCCTCCGCCCGCACCTTGCCGGTGCGCAGGTCGAGCTGCTCGCTGGCGTAGCGCATGAGGCTCACCGCGGTGGCCGTGACGGGCACGGCGAGGAAGGCCCCCACGATGCCCCAGCGGGTGCCGCCGGCGGCGACCGCGAGCAGGATGACCACGGGGTGCAGGTCCATGCTGCGGCTCTGCAGGATCGGGGTGAGGACGTTGCCCTCGAGCTGCTGGACGGCGAGCACGATGACGAGGACCCACACGGCCGTCATGAAGCCGGAGGAGACCAGCGCCACGAGCACGGCGAGGGCGCCGGCGGTGACGGCGCCGACGATCGGGATGAAGCCGGCGAAGAACGTGATGAGGGCCAGCGCGAAGGCCATCGGCACCCCGAGCAGCAGCAGGCCCAGGCCGATGAAGAAGGCGTCGACCAGCGAGACGAGCGCCTGGGCCCGGATGAACCCGCCCAGGGTCACCCACATGCGGGAGAGCGACTCGGTCAGGTGCATGCCCGCGGTGGGGCCGACGGAGCGGCGCAGCCACGGCAGGAAGCGGTCGCCGTCCTTGAGGAAGAAGAAGGTCAGGACGAGCACCATGGCCAGCGTGACGATGACGCCGCCCGCCGTGGACACGCCGCTGATCACGCCGGAGGCGATGTCGCTGGCCTGCTGCTGCAGCCAGCGGGTGGCCTGGTCGACGTACTCGTCGACCTGCTCGTTCTCGAGGTTGAGCGGGGGACCGGAGAGCCACTCGTGCACCATCCGCAGGCCCTGGCCGGCCTGCCGCACGATGATCTGGCCCTGGTTGACCACGCTGGGCGCGATCGCGGCCAGGCTGCCGACGAAGACGGCCAGCGCCAGGAGGAGCACGACGCCGGCGCCCAGGCCGGCCGGCCAGCGGTGCCGACGCAGCCAGGCGACCGGCGGCCACAGCACCGTGGTGACGATGAGCGCGAGGATGAGGGGGAGGACCCCCACCCACAGCTTGCCGACGATGTAGAAGAACAGCGCGATCGCCGCGGCGACCAGCAGCAGGCGCCACGCCCACGAGGCCGCGCCCCGCAGGCCCTGGAGGATGAGGGCGCCGCGGTCGACGGTCCCGTCCCCGGTGCCACCGGTGCCGCCGGGGGTGGTTCCGCCGGGTGCCGCGCCGGTCGGGGTGGTGCCGTCGCCGGTGGGCACGTCCTGGCCGAGGTCGCCGGGCTGCCTCTCGTCGGAGGAGGTGTCTGTCACGGGGTCAAGCCTGTCATGAGGCGGGGGAGTGGTGCTGCCGCAACGCGCAGGAGACCGTCGCGGTGGCCCCGGAGGGGACGGTGAGCGCACGGTCGCCGGTCGCCGCGGTCTCGACGCAGAGGAAGCGCAGCCACTCGTCGTCGCCGAGGTCGGCCATGGCGGCGGCCCGGTCGGCCCATGGGTTCCACACGACCGTCTGGGTGGCGCCGGAGGGCCGCAGCTCGTGGTGGAGCAGGGCGGCGCGGTCCTCCACGACGACGGGGCCGCTGCGGTCGTAGACCCGGTCGGTCTCGCCGGCGAGCTCGAGGACGCCCTCCTGGACCTCGCGGCGACCGGTGACCTTGTCGAGGTAGTCCGCGCCCTCGAGGCCGAGGACGGCCACGTCGCGGACGTCCTCGACGCCGAGGTAGGTGTGGAGCGCCACCTCGGCGCGGTAGTCCCGCTCGCCGGTGTTGGTGACCCGCAGGGCGACGGTGAGCTCCTCGGTCTCCTCGTCGAGGGAGACGGCGTGGCGCAGGCGGAAGGGTCCCGGGACGTGCTCGGCACCGGGGGAGCCCTCGACGTCGTCGGAGGTGATCTCCCACGCCCACACCTCGGCCCCGGCGGCCGCGACCGGTCGCCAGACGGCCGTGCGCACCACGCCGTGCGGCGGGCGCAGGTCCCCGGAGAGGCCGGCGGCGAACCACGGGAAGCACACCGGGACGCCCCCGCGGACCGGTGCCGACCCGTCGAGGACCGCGTGGTCGGAGGCCCACACCCGGCTGATCCCGTCGACGGTCCACGTCGCCAGCTGCGCGCCGTGGTCGTAGGCGACCAGGCGGGACCGGCCGGCGGCGTGGGTGCGTGGCGTCAGCGTGGTCATGGCCCCAGCGTAGGCGGCCCGTGGCACAGTGGCGCCCATGAGCGACCGCGCGGACCGGCTGGCCTGGGTGACGTGGCTGCGGGTCGTCGCGATCCTCGGCGTGGTCCTCATCCACACCGTGGGCGCCACCGCGGCCGGGCCCGGCTCGACGACGACCGTCGACGGGTGGGTGGCACGGGTGCTGGACCTCTCGTTCGTCTGGGCCGTCCCGGTGTTCGTCATGCTCTCCGGGGCGCTCTCGCTGGACCCGTCGCGGTTCCGGGGGAGCGGGCACTACCTGCGCAGACGCGCGTGGCGCCTGGTCCCGGCGGTCGTGGTGTGGAACCTCGTCTACGTGCTCTACATGGCGCTGACCCGTGACGGCTGGTGGGAGGGGCCGCGGTCCGCCGTCGTGAAGGTCCTCGTCGGCGACGTGGCCCCGCACCTCTACTTCTTCTGGATCGTCCTGGGGCTCTCCCTCCTCACACCCGTCCTCGTGCCCTGGCTCGCACGGGCCTCCCGCCGCGAGGTCGTGGTCGCGGCGCTCGTCGCCTATGCCGTGCCCGTCCTGTCGACCTGGCCGCTCGGCCCGGACGGCGGCCGGGTCGGGCTCAGCCACGTCGCCTGGACCTGGTGGCTGCCCTACCTCGGCCCCTACCTCATGGGCCGGGCGCTCCGTGGCGTCCGGCTGCCCGGCCGCTGGGTCCCCGTGGCCGTCCTCGCGGTCGTGGGGCTGTGCGGCCTGCTGAGCTGGCAGTGGCGCAACCCCGCGGCGCCCGCCTGGCTGGAGGAGTGGCTCGGCGCCCACTACTACAGCCCGTCGGTGGGGCTGCTCTCGGTCCTCGTGCTGCTCCTGGCGCAGACCCTCGTCCGGCCCGGGGGAGCGCTCGGCGCCCTCGCGGGACCGGCGGCGATGCGGCTCGCTGGCCCCGTGGGCAGCGCCACGCTCGGGATCTTCGGGCTGCACTACCTGGTCCTGCTCGTCGGGCTCGACACGGGTCTGCTCGGCGGACCGGTCGCCGCGTGGCCCGTGCTCCTGGTGCGGGCCGGGGTCGTGGCGGTCGTCACCACGGTGGTGGTCGTGACGCTGCGCCGGGTGCCGGTGGTGCGCGCGGTCCTGTGACGCGGTGAGCCGCCCGCGCGTCGCGGTCCGGGCGGCTCACGGCAGCTCCACCCGGCGCAGCGTGCCGGCCTCCACCTCGTAGCGCGACGCCCGCCCGCCCGCCGCGGCGAAGAAGCGCCGGTGCAGGCTGCCGTGCACCTCGACGCCCTGGCCGTCCGGGAGCCGGACCGCGGTGCGCCGGACCCGGCTCGACCAGCAGGCGACGTCGATCGTGTCGACCACGGTCCGGGTCTCGCGGCCGCCGCCGCGTCCCGGCGCACGCGGCACGACCAGGCGGAACTGCACCAGCTCGTCGCCGCTCGGCATCTGCCGGACGGTCGGCTCCCCGCTCACCCGGCCGACGAGCCGGACCTCGTTGACCGGCCCCTCGACCGGCCCGCTCCTCTGCGCCCCTCGTGCGTTCATGACCGTCATCCTGCGCACCGGGGCGGCGCTGCGCCACGGACAGGACCCGTCCTGTGGACGGGGACGGGCAGGACGTGGGGGGTGTGGACACGGCATACTCGGTAGGCGGAGGCGAGATGCACCTGGACCCGAGCACCTATCCCTGGACGAGCGGACTGCCGGCGCGCCGCGGCCGGCTCACCCCGGCCGGGCTGCAGGCGGGAGACGTCGGCGAGGACCTGGACCGCCGGGTCCCGGTCGTCGCCGTCGGGTCCAACGCCTCGCCGACGGTCCTCGCGCGCAAGCTCGGACCCGCCCTGGAGCGCGGGCTGCCGGTGTCCGTCGGCGCCGTGGACGGCCTGGCCGTGGGTCACTCGGCCCACGTGAGCACGCGGGGCTACGTCGCCGCGGCGCCGGCGCGAGGCCCGGGGGAGCAGCGCGTGACGGTCGGCTGGTTCGACCCCGGGCAGCTGGCGGCCCTGGACGCGACGGAGCCGAACTACCGCCGGGTCGCCCTGCCGGAGGGCATGGCCTGCCGGGCTGCGGTCGTGGGCCCGGGGGAGGAGACGGTGGTGCGCGGTGCCCAGGTGTATGCCTCGGTGCACGGCGTCGTGGGGGAGCGGGGCACCCCGCTGCCGCTGGGGGACCAGGCCACCGTGCTCGCCTGGATCGCGCGGAGACTCCCGGGCCTGGGGGACCGGCTGACGCACCGCAGGCTCGCGGAGCCGGCGCTGCGCGAGCGGGTCCGGGCGGGCCTGGTGCGGGCCGGGCTCGTCGTCCGGCCCGGCCTGCTGCGCGGCGCGCGTGGGCAGGTGGCCGGCCCGTGACGCTGGAGCTCAGCCGTCGCGACGCGCGGCGGGTGGCCGTGCGCGCCCAGCTGCTGGCGTCGCCGCGGCCGACCGACCTGCTCGAGACCCTGCGCCACCTCAGCTGCGTCCAGGTGGACCTGACCGACCGCGTGGCGACCAACGCCGACCTGGTGTGCTGGAGCCGGCTGGGCACGGCATACCACCCCCAGGACCTGGACCGGCTCGTCGGCGACGGACGCCTGGTCGAGGTGCGCGGTTTCCTGCGTCCCGCCGAGGACGTGGCGCTCTACGCCGCCGACATGGCCGCGTGGCCGGGCGCCGAGCCGGGGGCGCCGGCGTGGCGCGAGGCCAACGAGCGGTGGCTCGAGGCCAACCGGGGCTGCCGCCGGGACATCCTGGAGCGGCTGCGGGCCGACGGTCCGCTGCCGGCCCGCGCGCTGCCGGACACCACGCAGGTGCCCTGGCGCTCCAGCGGGTGGAACGAGGGCAAGAACGTCGTCCTCATGCTCGACCTCATGGAGGCCGCCGGCGACGTCGCGGTGGCCAGCCGCGAGGGCGGGGAGCGCTGCTGGGACCTGGCGGAGCGGGTCCATCCCGACGTGGAGGCCGTGCCGGCGGCGCAGGCGAGGGTGGAGCGGGACCGCAGGCGGCTGGCGGCGCTCGGGATCGCCCGCGCCAAGGGTCCGCAGTGCCCCGTCGAGGCCCAGGACGTCGGGGCGGCGGGGGAGGAGGCCGTCGTCGAGGGGGTGCGGGGCACGTGGCGGGTGGACACCTCATACCTCGACCTGCCGTGGAGGGGGCGGGTGGCCCTCGTCTCGCCGCTGGACCGGCTCCTCTTCGACCGCAAGCGGATGGTGGAGCTGTTCGAGTTCGACTACGCGCTGGAGATGTACAAGCCGGCGGCGAAGCGTCGCTGGGGCTACTTCGCGCTGCCGGTGCTGGACGGCGACCGCCTGGTGGGCAAGGTGGACGCCACCGCCGACCACCGCGCCGGGCGCCTGGTCGTGCACGCGGTGCACGAGGACGAGCCGTTCAGCCGCACGCGGCGCGAGGGCGTGCAGCGCGAGCTGCGCAGCCTGGCGCGGATGCTGGGACTGGACGTGCAGCAGACCTGACGCTCGGGAACGACCGGGCCTGGTCGGTGACCCCGATCATCCGGGGCCGGACCGGGAGCCAGGTGGAGCTGCCTGACCCCTCACGACCGGGCCTGGCGGTCCTGTTGACCGGGGTCGGGTCCACGAGGAGGCTGGTGCCGTGCGCAGACTGGTCTACGGCATGAACGTGAGCCTCGACGGCTATGTCGCCGCGCCGGGGGACGACCTGGGCTGGAGCGTGCCGAGCGACGAGCTCTTCGGGTGGTGGTCCGACCGGGTGGCCGCGACCGAGCTCTCGCTCTACGGCCGACGGTTGTGGGAGACGATGAGCTCGCACTGGCCGACCGTCGACCGGCAGCCCGGGGTAACCCCGGCCGAGGCGGAGTACGCCCGCCGCTGGAGGGCGATGCCCAAGGTGGTGTTCTCCTCGACGGTCGGCACCGTCGACTGGAACACCCGGCTGGTGGCAGGCGACGCCGTCGCCGAGATCAGGAGGCTCAAGGCCGAGGACGGCGGCGACATGGACATCGGCGGCGCGACGCTGGCCGGCGCGGCGATGCGCGCCGGGCTGGTCGACGAGCTCGTCCTGGCGACCGCGCCGGTCCTGGTGGGAGGCGGCACGCCGTTCTTCACGGCGCTGGACGGCCGCGTGCAGCTCGACCTGCTGGAGACCCGGACGTTTCCCGGCGGTGTGGTCCTGACGAGGTACGGGACCAGGCGCTGAGCGCCCGGTGTTGTCTAGGATCACGGCTAGAACGACGACGTCAGCAGGGAGTCACGTTATGTCAACCTTGCTCCTGCACGGGCTGGGAGGGGTGGGAGAGGTCTGGCGGGCTGCTGGGCTCGCGCCGGACCTGCCGGGCCACGGTTCGGCAGCCTGGGACCCGCCCTACACGTACGAACGGCACGCGCGGGCGGTCCTGGACCAGCTGCCCGAGGACCCGGTGGACGTCGTCGGGCACTCGATGGGCGGCGTGGTCGCGCTGGTCCTGGCGGCGATGGCTCCGGCCCGCGTGCGCAGCGTCGTCGGTCTGGGCGTCAAGGTCCGGTGGTCGGCGGAGGAGCTGGAGCGCGTCGCCGGGCTGGCGCGTCGGCCGCCCAAGGTCGTGCCGACGCTTGAGGAAGCCACCGAGCGTTTCCTGAAGGTCTCCGGACTGGGCGGGCTCGTCACCGCCGACGACCCGGTCGTGGAGGCAGGGATCCAGCAGCTGGCGGGCGGCGGCTGGAGGCTGGCGCAGGACCCGAGGACGTTCGACGTGGGTGCGTTCGACATGCGGCAGCTCGTCGCGCACGCCGGTTGTCCTGTGGTCCTGGCGCGCGGCGAGCACGACACGATGGTGTCCCACGAGGAGCTGGCGGCGCTGGTGGACGCACCGGTGACCCTCGCGGGCCTCGGTCACAACGCGCACGTCGAGGACCTCGGGGCCGTCCTGGAGCTGGTGCCGGCGTAACGCCGATAAGTCACATTATGTCAACTTGTCCTGGTTCCTGACCTGGAGAGGCCGCTGCCCCGACTGCCTCACCCCTCCGAGGCGGGGCGCTCCGCTCTCCTCGCCCGAGGGCACGTCCGGCCTCCGGCACTCGCGCTGAGGCCGCTGGGTCGCCGGTGTGAGCCATCGGTCCCGGCGACACGGTCCCGCAGGTGCACGTCATACCTGATCGGCTCCGGTATGCCGTCCGCCCGGGTGCCGCTCTCCCCGACGTCCGCCCCCTCCCGCCCTGTCACCTGCCCGCACCGTACCCCGAGGCCGACCGTGCGCTGACAGACCGCTGAAAGGCCCCGCGGGAACACTCGTGCCCACCGACGAGAGGCAGGGAGACGATCATGCGGGCACCCACGAGGAAGGTGGCTGCCGTGCTGGTGGCCGCGCTGTGCGGCCTGGTCACGACGGCTGCGGGTCACGGCGCCGGGGAGGTGGGCCCGGTCGTCACCGGTCTGTCCGGTCCGAGAGGCCTGGAAGCGGGCCCCGGAGGGCGTCTGGTCGTCACCCAGGCGGACGGCTCGGTCGACGAGCTGACGCGGCGGGGGCACCACGCCGGGAGGCTGTCCACGCTGGCCCAGCTGCCCGCGACCTACATCGCGTCCGCGGTCTCGATGACCGGACGCGGGCAGACCTACCTGCTCACGGCGGGCGGTCCGCCCGGGACGGGCGCCGGCACGCTCTACCGGTGGAACCCGGGCCGGGGCGCCGTCCCGCTGGCCGACATCACGGCATACCAGCACCTCGACCCCGACCCGTGGAACGTCGAGCTGACCCCCGAGGAGTCGAACCCGTTCGGCGTCGCCGCGCTCCCGGGCGGCGGAGCACTGGTCGTGGACGCGGCCGGCAACGACCTGCTCCGCGTCTCCCCCGACGGGCAGATCGTCACGGCCGCCCGCCTCAGGCCGCGCGAGGTGACGGTGCCGGACGGACTGCCGCCCGTCGTGACGGACCCGCTCGGCCACCCCCTGACCGTGCCGCCCGCCGGGACGGCGGTCCTGTCCGAGGCCGTGCCGACCGCCGTCACCGTCGGGTCCGACGGCACCTGGTACGTCGGTGAGCTGCGCGGCTTCCCCGCGGAGCCGGGGACCTCGCAGGTCTGGCGGGTCGAGCCCGGCTCGGTCGACGCCGTCTGCGACCCCGAGCGGCCGCAGGAGGGTGACTGCCGCCTCGTGGCCGACGGCTTCACCTCGGTGGTGGACCTCGAGGCCGGCCCTGACGGGTCCCTCTACGTCCTGGAGCTGACCAAGGAGGGCTGGATCGGCCTGCAGCTGGGACGCAGCCCGGAGGGCTCGCTCGTCCGGCTGGCCCCCGACGGGACGCGCACCGAGCTGGGCGCCGGAGAGCTCATGCTGCCGGGCGGGGTCGCGGTCACCCACCGCGGCGAGATCTTCGTCACCTCGCCCGTCCTCGGCCCCGGGACGGTCCGCCAGATACATCCCGGAGGATGACGCGCTTCACCCGTGCGGACGATGCCGGTCGGCGCCGGGGCCGGTTCAGTGGTGGACGGCCCCGACCGGGACCGTCAACCGCAGCAGGAGGAAACCATGTCTCGATCCACGCTCGTGCGTCGTGCCGGGCTCGCCGGCACCGCAGCCGTCGCCGCGGTCGCGCTGGGCGCCGGCCCCGCGCTCGCGCACCACTGCTTCATCCCGATGTACAGCCTCAACGGCCCGTCCTCGCCCAACTGGTTCGTCGCGTCCGCCGAGGACGGCGCCGCCGAGCTGGCCGGCTTCACGACCGAGTGCGACGCGGCCCGTGACGCCGGCTACGCCGCGCTCGAGGAGGCCGGCCTGCCGGTCGGCATCAAGATCTTCGACAAGATGACGATCGGCGACCCCAAGGGCACGGGCCGGACGAACCCCAACGGCGCCAACGGCAAGGGCCTGGAGTACTTCGGGGCCGGCTCGACGCTGCCCGAGCAGATGGTCGTCACCTACGTCGAGGCCGCCGCGGCCGTCGACTGCGGCTGAGGCCGCGACCAGCTCTCGACTCCGCCGGCCGGCCTCGGCCCCGGCGGGGTCGAGGCCGTGTCAGGGCACCCGCCCGGTCCACTCCGCCGTGCCGAACTTGGTCTCGACCAGCTCGCGCGCCGCGGCGAGCTCGGCCTCGGTGTAGGTGGAGTCCTGCGTGGCGTAGCGGCCACGGAAGTGGTCGAGGAAGGCCTCGATGATCGCCTCCCTGCTCATCCCGGTCTGCGAGCGCATCGGGTCCACCCGCTTGGCCGCGCTGCGCGTCCCCTTGTCGGAGAGCTTCTCCTTGCCGATCCGCAGCACCTCCCCCATCTTCTCCGCGTCGATGTCGTAGGCCATCGTCACGTGGTGCAGCACGACGCCGTCGGCGAACCGGCGCTGCGCCGCCCCGCCGATCTTGCCCTGCTCGGAGGCGATGTCGTTGAGCGGCACGTAGCGCGCCTGCACCCCGATCTCGGCCAGCGCCCCCATCACCCAGTCGTCGAGGTAGGCGTAGGCCTGCTCGAAGCTGAGCCCCTCCACCAGCGAGCTGGGCACGACCAGGGAGTAGGTGATGCAGTTGCCCGCCTCCATGAACATCGCGCCGCCGCCGGTGATGCGGCGGACCACGCCGATGCCGTGCCGGGCGGCTCCCTCAGGGTCGATCTCGTTGCGCACCGACTGGAAGGAGCCGATGACCACGAGGGGCGAGTCCCAGTCCCAGATCCGCAGCAGCGGCGGCCGCGCGCCGGAGGCGACCTCGTGGGGCAGCACCTCGTCGAGGGCCACGTGCATCACGGGAGGCAGCACGACCGGGGGGATGACGTCGAAGGTCAGCTCCTCCCAGCTCGTCGCCCGGCCCAGGGCGCGCCGCACCGCCACGGCCACCGCGCGCGCGTCGAAGCCGATGAGGCGCACCGGCTCGGGCCGTGCCTCCAGCCGCTCCGTGACCGCAGCGGCGAGGTCGGCGGCGGTGCTGTCGACCGGACGGCCCACGAGCGCCGCGCCGATGTCCTCGAGGGCGTCGTCCGGCTCGAGGAAGAAGTCGCCGAAGACCCGGGCCCCCGTGATGGCGTCCCCGTCCGTGTCGACGTCGACGGAGACCAGCTTGCCCCCGCGCACCTTGTACTCTCCGCGCACCCCGCGCTCCTCTCGTCCGGCTGCGTGAGCAGCCTACGCCGCGGCCGCCCTGCCGTAGGCTGCCCCCATGGCGACGCTGTTCACGAAGATCATCGAGGGCGAGATCCCCGGGGAGGTCGTCTGGACCGACGACGTCTGCGCGGCCTTCCTCGACATCTCCCCGCTCACCCGCGGCCACGCCCTCGTCGTCCCCCGCGCCGAGATCGACCGGTGGACCGACCTGGACCAAGCCACCGTCGCCCACCTCATGGACGTCGCGGCCCGGATCGGCCGCGCGCAGGTGGAGGTCTTCGACGGCGTCCGCGCCGGGGTCATCATCCAGGGTTTCGAGGTGCCGCACGCCCACGTGCACGTCTTCCCGGCCTCGGGCCCGGAGGACTTCGACATGACGCGGACGCTCGAGCGCTCCCCCGCCGAGCTGGCCGAGGACGCCGAGCTGCTGCGCGGCGCGCTGGGGCGCTAGCCGGGCGATGAGCCAGCAGGGCGAGGTCCCCGACGGCGAGGAGACCTACCACCGCAGCGTCTACGACGCCTGGGAGGGCCCGGCCGACGGCGAGGTGCACAGCCGCGGACTGGACTTCGGCCTGCTGCTGCTCCGTCTCGGCGGGCTCCCGCTCCTCGCGCACGGCCTGCACAAGGCGGTCGACGTGCCGGCGCTCGTGGACCGCGTCGCCGACAACCCGGTCGGCGCGCAGGCCCCGGAGTTCTTCGCCTGGCTGCTCATGCTCGGCCAGGTCGCCCTGCCCGTCCTCGTCGCGGTGGGCCTGTTCACCCGTCCCGCCGCCTTCCTCCTCGCGGCCACGTCGGCCACCGTCTGGGCCTTCACCGTGCCGCTCGCCCTGGGCTACACGCCGCTGACCCCCGAGGGGGCGCTCACCGGCGAGCCGCTGCTCCTCTACGTCGCCCTCAGCCTGCCCCTCGCCTTCACCGGCGCCGGCCGCTGGTCGCTGGACTCCATGCGCACGGCGGGTCGGCCCTGAGCCGTCGGGCGCCTAGGATCTGCGGGTGCGCTGCGACTACTACGACGCAGGGGTATGCCGTTCCTGCTCCCTCATGGGGGTTTCCCACGCGGCGCAGCTGGCCGACGCCCGCGACCGGCTCGGCCGCACCCTGGCCGGCCTCGTCCCGGAGGACGCCTGGGCCCCGCCCTTCCACGGCCCCGAGCAGGGCTTCCGCAACAAGGCCAAGCTCGTCGTCGGGGGCACCAAGGGCGCGCCGACCGTCGGCATCCTCGACGCCGAGGGGCGCGGGGTCGACCTGCGCGGGTGCGGCCTCTACGAGCCGGCCCTGCACCGCGCCGTCCTCGTCCTGGCCGACCTGCTGGCCGACTCCGGACTGACCCCCTACGACGTCCCCCGGCGCCAGGGCGAGCTCAAGCACCTGCTCGTCACCTCCTCCCCCGACGAGGAGCTCATGGTCCGCTTCGTGCTCCGCTCCCCCGGCCAGCTGGCCCGCGCGCGCGAGCTGCTCCCCCGGCTGCGCGACGCGCTCCCCGGCACCCGGGTCGTCTCCGTCAACCTCCAGCCCGAGCACAAGGCCGTGCTGGAGGGCCCCGAGGAGCTGCTCCTCACCGACGACGGCACCCTGCCCATGCGGGTCGACGACGTGCGCCTGCACCTGCGGCCCGGCAGCTTCTTCCAGACCAACACCCTGGTCGCGGCCGCGCTCTACCGGCAGGCCAGGGACTGGGTCGACGAGGCGGCCGACCGCGCGCGGACCCTCTGGGACCTCTACTGCGGCGTCGGCGGCTTCGCCCTGCACCTGGCCGCCCCCGACCGGGCCGTGCTCGGCGTCGAGACCTCCGCCGAGGCGGTCGCGAGCGCCCGGGCCAGCGCCGCCGAGCTCGGCCTGACCGAGGACCGGGTGCGCTTCGAGGTCGGGGACGCGACGTCATACCTGAGGGACTCGCCGGCCCCGGACTGCGTGGTCGTCAACCCGCCACGCCGCGGGGTCGGTCCCCTCGCCGGCTGGCTGGAGGGGTCGGGCGTGCGCCGCGTCGTCTACTCCTCGTGCGACGCCCGCTCGCTGGCCCGCGACCTGGCGGCGATGCCGTCCTTGCGGGTGCGCCGCGCCCGGCTGTTCGACATGTTCCCCCAGACCACCCACCACGAGGTGCTCGTCGACCTCGAGCGCCGCTGAGCGCGGGTGCACCCTGCGGGTGCGGCGGGGTGCTCTGACATGATGGTCCCGGTCCCGACCACCACGACAAGGAAGTTGATCGCGATGGCCAACATGTTCCCCGGTGCGCCCGAAGGGGCGCAGGAGCGCAGCACCACGTCGTTGGAGGTCACGGACCCCCAGGGGGTCCTCGAGCGCGTCATGGAGGAGGCCAACCTGCACCGTGGCTCGCTGCGCGAGCAGGACGGCTACACCATCCCCTTCCGCGAGGGCGGCTCGGTGCGCATCCGCGTCGCCGAGGGGGCGCTGGAGTTCACCACCAACGCGCCCACGGTGGAGCGCCGCGACTACATCGAGCGGGCGGTCGGCGAGATGGTGACCGGCGAGCTGGGCGAGGCGGCCGGCCGCCTCACCTGGCAGCCCGTCGACTGAGTCACTCGAACGGCGCCGGGTCGCCCGACCCCCGCCGCAGGATCTCGGCGTAGCCCTCCGACAGGTCGACGACGGTGGTGGGCTCCTGGCCCGTCTGGTCGCCGTCGACGACGACGTCCACGACGTGGTCGAGCGCCTCCTTGACCTCCCAGCCCAGGGTGAGCGGCTCCTCCTGCCCCGGCAGGAGCAGCGTGCTCGTCAGCAGCGGCTCCCCCATGGCGTCGAGGATGGCGCGCGCGATGCGGTGGTCCGGGATGCGCACGCCCACCGTGCGCTTGCGCGGGTGCAGCAGCCGTCGCGGGACCTCCTTGGTGGCCGGCAGGATGAAGGTGTAGCGCCCCGGCGTCGCCGCCCGCACCGCCCGGAAGACGTGGTTGTCCAGGTGCACGAGCTGGCCGAGCTGGGCGAAGTCGGCGCACATCAGGGTGAAGTGGTGCCGGTCGTCCAGGTGGCGCGCGTCGACGATCCGCTGCTTGGCGTCCGGGTCGCCCAGCCGCGCCCCGAGGGTGTAGCAGGCGTCGGTCGGGAAGGCCGCCAGCCCTCCCCCGCGCAGGGTCTGCGCGACCTGCTCGACGAGCCGCGGCTGCGGGTCGTGCGGGTGGATGTCCAGGAAACGGGCCATGGCGCCACTGTATGACGCACGCGCCCGGTCAGGGGGCGGTGAGGAACCGGCGCAGGACCTCGGCGAAGACCTCCGGCTGCCGCGAGTGCACCCAGTGGTCGGCGTTCTTGATCGTGATCCGGCGGGTCTGGGGGAAGAGCTGGCGCATGAGCGGCTCGTCGGCCTCGGTGACGTAGTCGGACTCGCTGCCGGACACCCACAGCACCGGCCCGTCGAAGCTCGCTCCCCCGTGCGGGAGGTCGCCGGTGACGACCGGCAGGTCCCGGCGCAGCACGTCGAGGTTGGCCTGCCAGGCCAGCCGGCCGCTGCCGTCGCGGCGCAGGTTCTGCAGGAGGAAGCCACGCAGCGAGGCCTGCGGCACGTCCCGGGCGAGCTGGCGGTCCGCGTCGCCGAGGCTCGTCACGGTGTCCAGGTCGATGCGGGCCAGCGACCCGAGGAGGTGCTCGAACTCGCTCGTCCCGCCGGAGCCGCGCGGGCTGACGTCGACGACGACGAGCCGGTCGACGAGGCCCGGGTGCGCGAGCGCGAGCGTCATCGCGGTCTTGCCGCCCATCGAGTGGCCGACGACGTGCACCGGGCCGTCCGCCGCGACCCCGGCCCGCAGGTGCGCGGCGACGGCGTCGGCCATCTGCCGGTAGTCCACCTCGTCGGTCCACGGCGACGCCCCGTGGTTGGGCAGGTCGACGAGGAGCGCGCGCACGTGGGGCTGGAGCGCCCGCACGGTGCCGCCGAAGTTGCGGCCCCGGCCGAAGAGGCCGTGCAGGAAGACGACGACCGGTCCGCTGTCGCCCACCGTCGTGCTGTGCAGGTCGTCTCCGTGCGTGCTCACGGAGCCGACCCTACGGGGCGGCGGGGCGGCGCGCGTTCAGGAGGTCAGGTCCCGCTGCATCGCGACGGTGCGCAGGGTGGGCACGAAGCCGATGCTCTCGTAGAGGTGCGTCGCGCCGGAGGGGTTCTCCGAGTCCACCTCGAGGTCGATGACGTCGTAGGCTCCCGAGCGCGTGGCGAGGTCGATGGTCCGCAGCAGGGCCGCCCTGGCCAGGCCGCGGCCACGGCCCTCCCGCACGGTCCCGACGAGGTCGACGTAGAGCTCCCGGTCCACCCACTCCGAGCAGAGCACGTAGGCCAGGACCCTGCCGTCGGGGTCGACCGCCAGGGTCGAGACGTCCCTGCGCACCGCCCGCCCCGTCCAGCGGTCGTGCCAGACCTCGGGGGCGGAGGCGCCGGAGCCCCAGTGGTCGCGGAACGCGTCGTTGTGCGCCAGGCGCGTCGCCTCCTCGTGCCCGTCCCCCGGCGAGACGAGCTCCACGCCCTCCGTCGCGGGGACGTCGACGGGTCCGTCGAGCGGGCGCGCGAGCTCGTCGTAGTAGCGCACCACGCGGTAGCCGCGGTGCGCGAGCATCCTGGCCGCGGAGGAGCCCTCCCGGCCGGCGCCGGAGCGGATCCACGCCGGCAGCCCCGGGTGGCGCTGCGCGACGAGCTCGGCGGCCCGCGGCTCGATCCGGTCCATGACCTCGCGCCCGAGCCCCCGTCCGCGGTGCCCCAGCCGGACGCCGCCCTGGACGTAGCCGCGCCCGTTGCCCTCGTTGTCGGTCGTCGGCGGCACGACGACGCTGGCGAAGGCGACCATCTCCGCGCCGTCCCACACGGCGACCGTGTCCCGGGCCGGCTCGAAGCCGGACATCCCCAGCTCCTCGGCCAGGTCCTCCTCGCGGTAGAACTCGTCGGTCCCGTCCACCTCGGCCAGGTGGTTGACCAGGTCGGTCCAGGCCGGCACGTCGTCCTCGCCCAGGACACCCCACCGGTATGCCGTCTCCTCGCGCCCCGCGCGCGTCGTCGCCTCTGCCATGGGTCCAGTGTGCGTGGCCGCGGCCGCGGGGCGCCACCCGATCACGGGCGGGTGCCCGTGGACGGGGCCGGACGCGGTGCCACCATGGGACGCCATGGACCTCGACCTTTCCTACTACCTGGGCATCACCCGGGGCGGCGCGGTCGCCGTCGTGGTGAGCACGCTCACCCTCTACTTCGCCTTCGGCGGTCTGCTGCGCCTGTGGGGTCAGCGGCTCTACTCCAGCCCGCGCAGCGTGGACCTCGCCGTCGCCACGGTCCTCGGCGCCATCGTGGGGCGCGCGACGATCGGCCACATGCCGACGCTGGCCGGGGGCCTGATCGCGCTCGGCACGCTGGCGACCCTCGAGCTGTTCTTCCGGATGATGCGCCGGCTGCCGCTGCCCAGGCTGCACCGACCGGCCTCCCCCTCGGCGCGGGGCGTGGTCCTCGCCGTCGCGGGCAAGGTCCGCGCCGACACCGTCCGGGGCTACGGGCTCACCATGCCGGTCCTGTGGAGCGCCCTGCGGCAGGCCGGCGTGAGCCACCCCTCGCAGGTCGCGGTGGCGATCCTGGAGCCGCGGGGACGCATCTCGGTGCTGCGGACGGGGCAGCCGATCCACCCGAGCGCCCTCACCGGGGTCCGTGGCGCGCACACCGTCCTGGAGCAGCTGCGGGAGGCCGGTCAGCTGCACACGGCGCCCCTCGGCGCCGACGAGCATGGCGGTCCGTCAGGGGGCAGCGCGCCGGTGGCCACGCCGGACGGCGAGGGCGGCGAGGCCGGCCAGCACGACGGCTGAGCCCCCGACGACCGAGGACGGGGGCAGCGCCAGGGCGAGCACCACGCAGCCGACGAGGCCCACCAGCGGGACCACGGCGGCCGCGGTCCGCTCGGCCCGCAGGGTGAGCGCCGAGGCGTTGGCCACGGCGTAGTAGAGCAGCACGCCGAAGCTGGAGAACCCGATCGCCCCGCGCAGGTCCGCGACGAGGACGACGACCAGCACGACCGCCCCGACGGCCAGCTCGGCGGTGCGCGGTACGCCGTCGCCCGTGACCTCGGCGACCCGCCCGGGCAGGTGGCCGTCGCGCGCCATCGCCAGCGCCGTGCGGGAGACGCCCAGCACGAGGTTGAGGAGGGCGCCGGCGGCGGCCAGCCCGGCGGCGGCCCGCACCACCCACGCCCAGCCCGGGGACCAGACGAGCTCGGCCACGCGGGCGACCGGGTCGGTGCTGGTGGCCGTGGCCTGCGGTCCGAGGACGCCGAGCACCACGGTGCCCACAACGGCGTAGAGGCCCAGCACGAGCATCAGGGCGGCGACCACGGCGCGCGGGATCGTCCGCGCCGGGTCGCGCACCTCCTCCCCCAAGGTCGCGATCCGTGCGTATCCGGCGAAGGCGAAGAAGATCAGCCCGGCGGCCCGGACGACGCCGAGCGGGTCGACGGGGCCGGCGAGGACCTCCTCGGCCCGCCAGGAGGGGCCCCCGGCGCCGGGGAGGACCGAGGCCACGGCCACGCCCAGGAGGGCGCAGGCGACCACCGTGACGACGGCGCGGGAGGCCGACACCGAGCGCTGCACGCCCGCGAGGTTGAGGCCCGTGACGAGGACCACCGCGACGACGGCCGCCGCGCGGGCGGCGCCGGGCACCAGGTAGGCGCCCACCGTCATGGCCATGGCCGCGCAGGAGGCGGTCTTGCCGACGAGGAAGCACCACCCGGCGAGGTAGCCCAAGACCGGGCCCAGACGCTCACGGCCGTAGACGTAGGTGCCTCCCGCCTCCGGGTGCCGGGCGGCGAGCCACGCCGAGGACAGCGCGTTGCAGGTGGCGACCGCGCCGGCGAGGACGAGCGAGAGCAGCACCCACCCGCCGGCCGCGGCGGCGGCAGGGCCCCAGACCACGAAGACGCCCGCACCCACCATCGAGCCGAGGCCGACGGTCACCGCGTCACGGACCCCCAGGCTCCGGCGGAGGCGGCCGGAGGTCATCGTCAGGTGATCTCGTAGGACACCGGGGTCGGCAGCTGCACGGTGCGCGAGACGGTGCACAGCCGGTCGCGCGACCTCGCCACGGCGTCCGGGAGCCGGGACCGGGCAGCGTCGCCGGCCTCGCCCTCGGGGAAGGTGACGGAGACCGTGACCGTCACCGGCCCGAGGTGGTTGCCCTGCTCGTCGCGCAGCTTGTCCGCGCTGGCGGTCATCGTGAAGCTCTCGGGCTCGGCCAGGCGCGAGGTCAGCAGGTCCACGTCGATGCCGGAGCAGCCGGCGACGCCGGCCAGCAGCAGCTCGACCGGCGTGAAGTCGGAGGAGTCGCCGCCGGACCCGAAGGAGATCGTGCCGCCGCGGGGGTTGGTGGCCACGAAGCGGGCCGGCCCGGCCCGGTCGACGGTCACTGATCTGGTCGCGTCCTCAGCCATGCCCGTAGTGTGCCAGTCATGACCGACAGCCCCGACGCCACGTCCGAGCAGCGCCCGATGGCGGGACCCGCCATCCCCGAGGGCCGCCTCGTCCTCGTCCGCCACGGCGAGACCGAGTGGTCGCGCTCCGGGCAGCACACCGGTCTCACCGACCTGCCGCTGCTGCCCGAGGGCGAGGAGGCCGCCGGCGACATCGTCCGGGCGCTGGACGGCATGCAGTTCGTCCACGTGCGCTCCTCGCCCCTGGAGCGGGCCCGCCGCACCGCCGAGCTGGCCGGTCTGCAGGTCGACGTGCTGGACCCGGACCTGGTCGAGTGGGACTACGGCGGCTACGAGGGCCGGTCCACGGCCGACGTCCGCCGGGAGCTCGGCTACCACTGGACGGTCTTCGAGCACGGTGTGGTCCCGGGTGAGACGCCCGGGGAGACCGTCGAGGAGGTCGCGGCCCGGGGCAGCCGGGTGCTGCAGCGGATCTGGCCGCTCCTCTTCGAGGGCAACGTGTGCCTGGTGGGCCACGGCCACGCGCTGCGCATCCTGGCGGCCGTCTACCTGCGCCAGGCCCCGCGCTTCGGCCAGCACCTCACCTTCGCCGTGGGCTCGGTCGGCGTCCTCGGGCACCACCACGAGGACCCGGTCGTCGAGGCCTGGAACCGGACCCGCTGACCCCCCACGACCGGGCGCACGCTCTGCACGGGCACTCCCCCGACCGGGCGCACGCTCTGCACGGGCACGCCCCCCTGCGACCGGGCGCACGCTCTGCACGGGCACTCCCCCGACCGGGCGCACGCTCTGCACGGGCACACCCCCCCTTGCGACCGGGCGCACGCTCTGCACGGGCACGGGGACGGCACGGGCGTGCAGGACGCGCGCCGGGTCGTGAGGAGAGGTCAGGCGACGTCCTCGTCGCGGTCCTTCGCGGGCGCGACGGTGGGCACCTCCCAGGTGTGCACCGGCAGGTTGTCCTCGCTGTGGTCGAGGTAGGCGCGGAACATCTGCCGCAGCGCCTCGTCCCGGTCGTAGCCGGCCGCCTCGAACGCCTCCGTGGTCGCCACCTGCCAGCTCGCGCCGTTGGTGCGCGTGCGGCACCGCCCCTCGATGACCGAGAGGAAGTGGCTGCGGACCTCCCGGCGCAGCCCGAGCGCGGCGAGGCCGTCGTCGGCGACGTCGAGCAGGTGGTCGGCGACGAGGTCGACGACCGGGATCCGCCCCAGACCGGGCCAGGTGTGCACGCTCGAGATGCCGTGGCGGGCGGCGTCGTCGAAGTTCTCCTCCGCGGTGGCGAAGGACATCTTCGTCCAGATCGGGCGGCCGCTGGAGGTGGCCGCCTCGAGCAGGCCGTAGTAGAAGCACGCGTTGGCCACCATGTCGACGACGCTCGGCCCGGCCGGCAGGACGCGGTTCTCCACGCGCAGGTGGGGCACGCCCTGGCTGGTGTCGTAGATCGGCCGGTTCCACCGCCACACGGTGCCGTTGTGCAGCTTGAGGTCGGACAGCTGCGGGACGGTCCCCGAGTCGAGCATCGCCCCGGCGTCCTCCTCGGACACCTCCGGCAGCAGGGCCGGGAAGGACCGGACGTTCTCCTCGAACAGGTCGAAGATCGAGGTGATCCAGGCCTTGCCGAAGTAGGCGCGCGGGCGCACGCCCTGGTACTTCAGCTCCACCGACCGGGTGTCCACCATCTGCGTGAACAGCGGGATCCTGGTCTCGGCCCACAGCCGTCGGCCGAAGAGGTAGGGGGAGTTCGCGCCCATGGCGACCTGCAGGCTGGAGATGATGCTGGCGGCGTTCCAGTAGACCGGGAAGTCCTGGGGCGTCACCTGCTGGTGCAGCTGCACGGAGGTGCACCCCGACAGCGGCCCGATGCCGTCGTGGTAGCTGCTGACCCGCTCCCCCGTCGGGCCCTCGATGTCCAGCTCGAAGCCCTCGCCGCGCTCCCGCAGCAGTGCGTCCTCGAGCGCCTGGTAGCGGACGCCCTCCGACAGCCACGGCCCGTCGAAGAGCTCGGCCGGGAGGGTCGGCATGATGCCGACCGCGGCCACGCGCGCGCCGTGCGCCCGGGCGGCGTCCCCGGCACGCCGCATGGACGAGGACAGCCACCGCTCCAGGCGCACGGCCTGGTCGCCGGCCATCGGCCGGGGCGGGACGTTCATCTCGATGTTGTAGCGGCCGACCTCGGTCTGGAAGTCGTCCTCCCCGATCTCGGCGAGCACCTCGCTGTTGACCATCGCCGGGCCGTGGGTCTGCAGGTCCACGAGGTTGAGCTCGATCTCCAGGCCCATCTGCGGGCGCGTGAAGTCGAACCGGCTGCCCTCCAGCATCCGCTCGAACACGTCGAGGTCCTGGAGCACCTTCTGGCGGAACGCGAGCCGGTGCTCCCGGGTGAAATCCTTGTGGCTGACCTCTTGGCCCATGAGGTGATCCAAACACACCCGGGCCGTCCGTGGCGAGGGTCGCGCACCGGCGGGGTCCTGCCCGGTGCGCGACCCCGCCGCGCGGGTCAGTCCTCGAAGGCCTCCGGCGCGGGGCAGGAGCAGACCAGGTTGCGGTCGCCGAAGACGCCGTCGATCCGGCGGACCGGCGCCCAGTACTTGCGGGCCGGGTCGACGCCGTCGGGGTAGGCGGCGGTCATCCGGTCGTAGCGGTGCCCCCACTCCCCCGCGAGCGACAGCGCGGTGTGCGGGGCGTTGCGCAGGACGCTGCCCTCGACGCCCGCCGACGCCGCCTCGTCCATCTCGGCGCGGATGGAGATCATCGCGTCGACGAACCGGTCGAGCTCGCCCAGGTCCTCGCTCTCGGTCGGCTCGACCATGAGCGTCCCCGCGACCGGGAACGACATGGTCGGGGCGTGGAAGCCGTAGTCGATGAGCCGCTTGGCGACGTCGTCGACGGTCACGCCCGTCTCCTTGGTCAGCTGGCGCAGGTCGAGGATGCACTCGTGCGCGACGAGGCCGGCGGCGCCGGTGTAGAGCACCGGGTAGTGCTCCTCGAGGCGCTTGGCGACGTAGTTGGCGTTGAGCACGGCGACCTGTCCCGAGCGGGTGAGCCCCGACCCGCCGGTGAGCCGGATGTAGGCCCACGGGATCGTGAGGATCCCGGCGGAGCCGTAGGGCGCCGCGGCGATCGGCCCGGGCCCGCTGTCCGGCCCGGCCTCCGGGTCGAGCGGGTGGTTGGGCAGGTAGGGCGCCAGGTGCGAGCGGACCCCGATCGGGCCGACGCCCGGGCCGCCGCCGCCGTGCGGGATGGTGAAGGTCTTGTGCAGGTTGAGGTGGCTGACGTCGCCGCCGAACTGCCCCGGCCGGGCGATGCCCAGCAGCGCGTTGAGGTTGGCCCCGTCGATGTAGACCTGGCCCCCCGCCTCGTGGACGAGGTCGCACAGCTCGGTGATGGTTTCCTCGTAGACGCCGTGCGTCGAGGGGTAGGTCACCATGATCGCGGCCAGCTCCTCGCGGTGCTTGTCGATCTTGGCGCGCAGGTCGTCCAGGTCGATCTCGCCGTCGGCCGTGCTCTTGACGACGACGACCCGGAGCCCGGCCATGACCGCGCTGGCGGCGTTGGTGCCGTGGGCGCTCGAGGGGATGAGGCACACCGTGCGGGCCTCGTCGCCGTTGGCCTGGTGGTAGCGGCGGATCGCCAGCAGGCCGGCGAACTCGCCCTGGGAGCCGGCGTTGGGCTGGATCGACACCTCGTCGTAGCCGGTGATCTCCACCAGCCAGTCGCACAGCTGGCGGATCATCTCGCGGCTTCCCGCCGTCTGGTCCAGCGGGGCGAAGGGGTGCAGGTCGGCGAACTCCGGCCAGGTGACCGACTCCATCTCCGTGGTGGCGTTGAGCTTCATCGTGCACGAGCCCAGCGGGATCATGCCGCGGTCGAGGGCGAAGTCCTTGTCGGCCAGCGACCGGATGTAGCGCAGCATCGCCGTCTCGCTGCGGTAGGTGTTGAACACCGGGTGGGTGAGGAACTCCTCGTCCTCGCGCCGCGCCAGCCCGCCCCACGCGGGCGCGTCGACCGCGGGGACCTCGGCGGGCGCCTCGACGCCGAAGGCCTCGGCCACGGCCTGCAGGTCCGCCAGCGTCGTCAGCTCGTCGGTGGACAGCAGCACGGTGTCGGCGTCGACCTGCCAGAGGTTGACCCCGCGCTCCAGGGCCGCGGCGAGCACGTCCGCGGCCCGGCCCGGGACCCGGACGCTGAGGGTGTCGAAGTAGGCGTCACCGGCCAGCTCCAGGCCGCCGTCGGTGAGCGCGGCCGCCAGGGCGCGGGCCTTCGCGTGCGTCTCCAGCGCGATGCGGCGCAGGCCCTCGGGGCCGTGCCACACGGCATACATGGACGCCATCACGGCGAGGAGCACCTGGGCGGTGCAGATGTTGGAGGTGGCCCGCTCGCGACGGATGTGCTGCTCGCGGGTCTGGAGCGCCAGGCGCAGGGCCGGGGCCCCGTCGGCGTCCTTGGACAGGCCGACGAGCCGGCCGGGCATGTTGCGCTCCAGCCCGCCGCGCACGGCGAGGTAGCCCGCGTGCGGGCCGCCGAAGCCGAGCGTCACGCCGAAGCGCTGCGTGGTCCCGACCGCGACGTCCACGCCCCAGCGCGCCGGCGGGGCGAGCAGGGTGAGGGCGAGCAGGTCGGCGGCCGCGGTGACGAGCGCGCCGGCCGCGTGCGCGGCCTCGGTGACCGGGCCCAGGTCCCGGACCTGACCGTCGGCGCCGGGGTACTGCGCCAGGACCCCGAAGACCTCGCGGCCGCCCGCGGCGGACCGCAGCGCGTCCTCGTCCGCGACGGCGGTGAGGTCGGTCACCACGACCTCCCACCCCATCGCCTCGGCCCGGGTCCGCACCACGGCCAGGGTCTGCGGCAGGAGGTGCTCGTCGACGACCAGGACGGCGTCGTCGGCGACCTTGCTCACCCGGCGCATGAGGGCCATCGCCTCGGCGGCGGCGGTCCCCTCGTCCAGCATCGAGGAGCCGGCGATGTCGAGGCCGGTGAGGTCGGTGACGACGGTCTGGAAGTTGAGGAGCGCCTCCAGGCGGCCCTGCGAGATCTCCGGCTGGTAGGGCGTGTAGGCGGTGTACCAGGCAGGGTTCTCCAGGATGTTGCGCTTGACCACCGGCGGGACCTGCGTGCCGTAGTAGCCCAGGCCGATCATCGAGGTCACGACGGTGTTGCGGGAGGCCAGCGCGCGCAGCTCGGCGATGACCGCCTGCTCGCTCGGGGCCGCCGGGAGGGACAGCGGGGCGTCGTCGCGGATGTCGGTCGGCACGGCCGCGTCCACGAGGGCCTCGAGGCTGTCGTAGCCCAGGGTCTGCAGCATGTGGGCCACGTCCGCCTCGCGGGGGCCGACGTGGCGGCCGACGAAGTCGGCGAGGGTCGTGGCGTCGAGCGCCTCGGCGTCGTCGGTGACCACCGTGTCGACGTCGGACGCGGGGACGGGGGCGGTGTCGGTGCTCATTGCGGCTCCTCGGGGACGGGGGCGTCGGGCCCTCCCCCTCTGCCGGGCGCCGTCGACGGTGCCGTTCCAGAGTTGCCTGATCCGCGTGGTCCCTGGCGCCTGAGAGCTTGTCGGGGAGTTTGCCCCTTCGGCGCCTCACCAGGACCGGTGAGGTCTCTCCCACACGGCCTCGTCGGCACCCCTCAATCTATCAGGTATGGGGTGCCGCACCCGCCCCGCGGGTGGGTCGCCTCAGGAGGAGCGGCGGGCGCGACGCCGGGCCGAGAGCTCGTCGCCGGGGTGGTCCGGGACGGTCTCGCCGGCCCGCTCGCTGGGCAGCTCGGCGAGCTGGCCCTCGACCTCGCGCCAGACGCTGCCCACGGCGATCCCGAAGACGCCCTGGCCGCCGCGCACCAGGTCGATGACCTCGTCGTCGCTGGTGCACTCGTAGACGCTCGCGCCGTCGCTCATGAGGGTGATGTTGGCCAGGTCCTGCACCCCGCGCTCGCGCAGCGCGGTGACCGCGACGCGGATCTGCTGCAGGGAGACGCCGGTGTCGAGCAGCCGCTTGATGATCTTCAGGACCAGGATGTCCCGGAAGGAGTAGAGCCGCTGGGTGCCGGACCCGCTCGGGTTGCGCACCGACGGCTCGAGCAGCCCGGTGCGCGCCCAGTAGTCGAGCTGGCGGTAGGTGACGCCGGCCGCGCCGCACGCGGTCGGGCCGCGGTAGCCGATGGTCTCGTCCATGGCCGGGGTGTCCTGGGTGAAGAGGACCCCCTGGGCGGGGCGTGCCTCCCGCTCGGGACCTGCCTGCGTGCCGGGTGCGTCGGCGCCTGCGCTCACCGGTCCTCCTCACGGGTGTGACGTCTGTGACTCGTGTGCATCGTGTGCACGTCCTGACGGTATGCCGCGCGTGCCGCGGGGTCAACGACCGACGCGCCGGTGGGCCTGCCGCGCGGCACGCCTCAGCCCTCCGGTCCCGGGCCGGGCTGGTCGCCGGGGCCCTCGAAGTCCTCGGCGGAGACGGTGTCGAGGAACTCCCGGAAGCGCTCCACCTCGTCCTCCTCCTCGACGGCCATCGTGATCCCGACCTCGTCGAGCAGCTCCTCGGTGGCGAAGATGGGGGTGGCGGCCCGCAGCGCGAGGGCGATGGCGTCGCTGGGGCGTGCGGAGACGACGGTGCCCCCGTCGAGGTGCAGCTCGGCGATGAAGGTGCGCTCGCGCAGCTCGGTGATGTGCACGGCGGTGAGGCGGTGGCCGAGCTCGCGGATGAGGGTGACCATGAGGTCGTGCGTGAGGGGCCGCGGGGGCTCCACCCCCTGCTGGGCGTAGGCGATGGCCGTCGCCTCCGGCGCGCCGATCCAGATGGGCACGTAGCGCTGGCCCTCGCGCTCCCGGAGGAGCACGATCGGGTTGTTGGTGGGCATCTCGACCCGGACGCCCAGGACGTCGAGCTCTCGCACCCCTCAACGGTACCCCGCCGCGGCGCCCGCCGCCCGGTCGGGCTAGTGACCGCGGGACAGGCCGGAGCGGACGAGGGCGACGTGCAGGGCGAGCATCGTCGAGAGCAGCTCGGCCTCGACGTCGTCGGGCTCCGGCCCGGAGCCTCCGCGGGCCCGGCGCCGCCGCATCGGCTCGAGGATCTGCTGGGCGAGGCCCAGCTCGCGGTCGGCCCCGATCCGGAACGACCGCAGGTGCCGTGCCTCGAGCCCGTGCCGGGCCAGGGCGGCCGCGGCGGTGGCGACGTCGAGGTCGTCGGCGTGGTGCCGGCCGGAGGCGTCGGTGCGCAGCAGACCGAAGGCCTTGAGCTGGGCGTAGCCGGCGCGGTCCAGGCCCGTGCGCTCGCGCAGCTCGGCCGGGGTCAGCCGGATCGCGCGGCGCCGGCGCAGGGCGGCGGCGCTGAGGTCGGTGACGACGGCGCCCGCCGCCTCGGCGGTGGTGTCCTCCGCCGAGGGCACCTCCGGCCCGGTGGTGGTCAGCCCCGGGACGTCGAGCCCGCGGTCGAGCCGGTCGAGGGCCTCCTTGATGACCTTGAGCGGCCAGAACCGGTCGCGCTGCGCGGTCAGGACGAAGCGCAGCCGCGCGACGTCGGAGTCGGCGAAGTGCCGGTAGCCGGAGGACCGGCGCTCCGGGGAGATGAGGCCCTCGGTCTCCAGGTAGCGGATCTTGGAGATCGTCAGGTCGGGGAAGTCGGGCTGGAGCTGACGCAGCACGGCACCGATCGAGATGCCCTCGACGCCCCCCGCCTCGGCGCGCGCGGCCGACGTCACGAGCGGCCGAGGTAGTAGACGAGCCGGAACTTGCCGATCTGCACCTCGTCACGGGGGTGCAGGAGCGCCTCGTCGATCCGCTGCCGGTTGACGTAGGTGCCGTTGAGCGAGCCGACGTCGCGCACGACGTAGCCGTCGTCCTGCCGGGCGAACACCGCGTGCCGGCGCGAGACCGTCACGTCGTCGAGGAAGATGTCGCTGCTGGGGTGCCGCCCGGACGTGACCTCGTCGGCGTCGAGGAGGAAGCGCGCCCCGGTGTTGGGGCCCCGGAGCACGATGAGCAGCGCCGTGCCGGGACGCAGCGCGTCGACGGTGCGCTGGTCCTCCGGCGACAGGCGCGGCACCTCGTCGTCGAAGGTGTACTCCGCCGGCGGCACGTCCGCGCCGTGCGGGATCCTCGCCGTGGTCGGATCGGTGCCGAACTCGTGGTGCTCGCGGTCGCGGTCGCTCACGTGGGTGACCTTCCTCGGGTGAATCCTTGGTGTCCGGTGGACGGAAGGGACCGGGGGCCGCGGCTGCGACCTCCGGTCCCCCACTGTAGTGGAGGGTGCCGACGTCCCCGCTGCTGCGGTGCGTCGACCCCCGGTGCTCAGTCGAGCTGGGCCTGGTAGCCGCTCGCGTCGAGGAGGCCGTCGAGGACGGAGGGGTCCTCGACGCGTACCTCGTACATCCAGCCCTCGCCGTAGCTGTCGGTGTTGAGCAGCTCCGGCGTGGCGTCGAGGCTCTCGTTGACGGCGGTGATCTCGCCGGCGACCGGGGCGTAGATGTCGCTGACCGACTTGGTCGACTCCACCTCGCCGACGGCGTCGCCGGGGCTGACGGTGTCACCCACGCCCGGCAGGGACACGTAGACGACGTCGCCCAGCGCGTCCTGGGCGTAGGCCGTGATCCCCACGCGCACCACGCCGTCGCCCTGGTCGCGGACCCACTCGTGGTCGGAGGTGTAGCGCAGGTCGTCCGGGTACTCGAGGCTGCTCATCGCTCTCCTGCTCTCCTTGGAAAGGAACGGGCGGCGCCCCCGCGGGGCGACCGGCCATGGTCGGGTACGGCTACCTTAGTCGTCGCCTCAGGGCTCGGGGGCGGAGGGGACGGGCTGAGCGTAACGAGGCTCCGACTCCTCGTGCAACGCGTCGATGACCAGCGACTCCGACTCCACCACCTGGACGGTCCCGCCCACGCCGCGCACGCTGTCGGAGAACCCTCCGGGGATGGCCATCGCCCCCGCGAGCGTGTGGGCGCCGCCGATCGCGCTGATCCGGTAGGGCGGCACGAGCGTGCTCCCGTCGAGGGTGACCCCGCCCTCGGCGTCGACGCCGACGTAGCTGGAGGCGACCACCCGGTGGGACCCGATCTGGATGGCCTCCGCGCCGGCGTCGCGCAGCTCCTGGATGGCGTCGAGCAGCATCGTCTGGGTCACCTCGCCCTCCGGGTCGTTGACGTAGACCTCGATGCCCGGCCCCTCGACCGGCACGGTGCCCGCCAGGATGGCGTAGGAGTCGAGCCGGTCCTGGGCCGCCCGCGCCGCGGCCTCGTCGCCCTCGATGCCCTGCAGGCGCTCCTTGTCGTCCTCGAGCTGGCGGACCTCGTCCTGCAGCGCGTCGACCCGCTCGGACGCGTCGTCGAGCAGCGCCACGAGCTCGGACTGGCGCAGCTGCCCCAGCCCGGCGTCGTCGGCGCTGCGGACCTGGGCCACGAGGGCGACCCCGAGCAGCGCCAGCAGGCCGGCGGCGATGAGCTGTCCCCGGGCCGGGCGGAGCCGGCCGACGACGGCACGGAGCCGCCGGCGCGCCTGCTCGGGGGTCGGCTGCGGGCCGGTGGGACGTCCGCCGCGCCACGACGGGCGCCACGTCCTCCTCGTCGGTCCGGCCATCAGGCCCCCAGCAGGTGGCGCCGGATCGCGGCGACGTTGGAGAAGATGCGCAGCCCGAGCACGACGACCACGCCGGTCGACAGCTGCGCGCCGACGCCGAGCTGGTTGCCCAGGAAGACGATGAGCCCGGCGACGACGACGTTGGAGAGGAAGGAGATGACGAACACCCGGTCGTTGAAGATGCCCTCCAGCGCCGCCCGCGTCGCGCCGAAGACGGCGTCGAGGGCCGCGATGACGGCGATCGGCAGGTAGGGCTGCAGCCACAGCGGCACCTCGGGGCTGACCAGGAGCCCGAGCGCCACGCCCAGGACCAGGCCCAGGACCGGGATCATCGTGCGTCGTCCTCCGTGCTCTCGTCCGGCACATGACCGTAGCGCGTCGTCAGCCGCTCGGCCGCCGGGATCGTCACGTCCTGGGCCACGGTCACCTGCGAGCCGATCCCGAGCTGGTTGCGCAGCTCGGCGAGGTAGGCACCGGTGACGCCCGAGGACGTCTCGGCGGCGAGGCGCTCGGGATCGCCGATCGCCCGCACCTCGTAGGGAGGTGCCAGGCTGCGGAAGTCCACGATGATCGCCTCGCCCGCGAAGCGTATCGCGGACATGCTCGTCAGCCGGTGACCGTTGACCGACACCGCCTCGGCGCCGGCGCTCCACAGCCCGTTGACCACCAGCTGCAGGTCGCGGGCGTTGACCCGCTCGGCCGGCGTGTCCAGCCCGGGCGCACCGCCCCCCTCCCCCGCCGCCTCCGCGTCCTGCAGGGTGAGCACGACACCCGGCCCCGTCACGGCCTGGGCCCCCGCGGCGAGGCCCGCCGTCGCGATGGCGCGCCCGGCCTCGGGCCCCTCGGCCTCCCGGGCGCTCTGCTGCTCGATCGCAAGGATCTCGCCGCGCAGCTGGTCGACGCGCTCGCCCGCCTCGTCCCCGGCGTCCTGGGCCGCCTCGATCCGGGTGATGAGCTGCCGGCGGGTCTCGGCGGCCGCCGGGTCGGGCGTCCGCAGGGTCACGGCGGCGACCGTGACGAGGGCCCCGAGGGCGAGCGAGGTGACGAACAGCAGCCAGGTGCGGTAGCCCGAGGACGCGGGCAGGCCGGCCTCGACGCGCGCCTGCGCCGCGGAGTGGTAGCCGGGCCCGATCGGCGGGTCGAGGACCTCGCCCAGCAGCGCCATCGACGCCGCGGGGTCGGGGTCGCGCTGGGCGGAGCCGAGGCGGGGGAACCTCATACCCCCGGCCCCCGGCCCACGAGCTCGCGGCGCTGACGGACCATGGCCCGCACCTGCCAGGCGTAGACGAGCCCGGTGACCCAGTAGAGGACGGTGCCCCACCACACCAGCGACCAGCCGGTGGCCTGCGCCGCGGTGCGCCACCAGCCGTCGACGTGCCCGAGGAGGAGCACGGGGAAGGCGGCGAGCAGGTTGAAGGTCGCGGCCTTGCCCACGAAGTGGACCGGCGGGATCGGCAGCCGGTGGTGCCGCACGAGGGGCGCCATGGACAGGATGAAGGCGTCGCGGGCGACGAGGACCACGACGAGCCACCAGGGGACGACGTCGTACCACGCGAGGCTGAGCAGGGTCGTCGCGATGTAGAGACGGTCGGCGATCGGGTCGAGCAGCTGCCCGAGCCGGCTCACCTGGCCGAAGCGGCGCGCGATCGTGCCGTCGAGCCAGTCGGTGACGCCGGAGAGCACGAGGAGGGCCGCCGCCCACAGGACCCGACCCTCGACGAGCAGCCACAGGTAGACCGGAAGCCCGAGGAGCCGCACCACGCTGAGCACGTTGGGCACCGTGAGCAGGCGGTGGCTGACCGGCCGGGCGGTGCGGTCCCGGCTGGTCCGAGGCGCATCCCCCGTACCCGTCGACATACCCGCCAGTGTAGAGGTCGGCACACCGATGAACCCGCCGTCCTCGGATGGTCTGTCCTCGTACCGGCCCGCGCCCGCGGGCCCGACGGAAGGACGCAATCATGGCCACCCTGGGCACCTGCCTCTGGTTCGACGACCAGGCGGAGGAGGCTGCGCGCTTCTACACCTCGGTGGTGCCGCGCTCGCGCATCCTCGCGGTCACGCAGTATCCCGTCCCCACCCCCTCGGAGAAGCCCGTCGGGTCGACGATGACGGTCGAGTTCGAGCTGGACGGGCACCCGTTCACGGCGCTCAACGGCGGCCCGGAGTTCACCTTCACCGAGGCGGTCTCGGTGGTGCTCCGCACCGAGGACCAGGCCGAGACCGACCGCCTCTGGGACGCCCTGCTGGCGGACGGTGGCGAGCCCGGCCCGTGCGGCTGGCTCAAGGACCGGTTCGGCCTGTCCTGGCAGGTCTACCCGGCCCGGCTGGACGAGCTCACCAACGACCCCGACCGGGCCCGCGCGGCCCGCGCCACCGAGGCGATGCTGCGGCAGTCCAAGATCGACATCGCCGAGATCGAGGCGGCCGCGGACGGGGTATGACGTGCCGCACGCGAGAGAGCCCGTCCCGGTGGGCGGGACGGGCTCTGCCGCATTCTCGGTCGGGCTGACAGGATTTGAACCTGCGACCCCTTGACCCCCAGTCAAGTGCGCTACCAAGCTGCGCCACAGCCCGAGGCCCGTGAGGGCGAGGAACACGATAACCCATGGACAGGGGCTGGACCGAATCCGTCCGTGACCCTGTCGCCGGGGCCCGACCTGTGCACCCGAAGGTGACGTGTGCAGGGGATATGTCCCCTGCACACGTCATCTTCTCGTGCACGGGTGGCGGAGGGTGGTCCGGGGCGGTCTCCTCAGCGCCGGGAGCGCTTCTCCCGCACGCGCACCGAGATCTCGACCGGGGAGCCCTCGAAGCCGAACTCCTCGCGCAGCCGTCGCTCGAGGAAGCGCCGGTAGCCGGCCTCGATGAAGCCGGAGGCGAAGACCACGAACTTCGGCGGCCGGGTGTCCGCCTGGGTGGCGAAGAGGATCCGCGGCTGCTTGCCCCCGCGCACCGGGTGCGGGTGCGCCGCGGCCACCTCGCCGAGGAAGGCGTTGAGCCGGGAGGTCGGCACGCGTCGGTCCCACGACGCCAGCGAGGTCTCCAGGGCGGGGACCAGCTTGGCCACGTGGCGGCCGGTGGCCGCGGAGATGTTGACCCGGGGGGCCCAGCTGACCTGGCCGAGGTCGCGCTCGATCTCGCGCTCGAGGTAGTACTGGCGCTCCTCGTCGAGGGTGTCCCACTTGTTGAAGGCGAGGACGAGCGCGCGACCGGAGTCGACGGCCTGCTGCACGACCCGGACGTCCTGCTCGCTGAGCGTGTCGGAGACGTCGATGAGCACGATCGCCACCTCCGCCTTCTCGAGCGCCGTCTGGGTGCGCAGCGAGGCGTAGAAGTCGGCGCCCCGGGTCTGGTGCACCCGGCGGCGGATGCCCGCGGTGTCGACGAAGCGCCATACCTTGCCGCCGAGCTCGACCAGCTCGTCGACCGGGTCCCGCGTCGTGCCGGCGACGTCGTCGACGACGACGCGCTCCTCTCCCGCGAGCCGGTTGAGCAGCGAGGACTTGCCGACGTTGGGCCGGCCCAGCAGGGCCACGCGGCGCGGCCCGCCGCGCGGGTAGGCGCCGGGCACGGAGGTCCGGTCGGGCAGCACGTCGAGCAGCGCGTCGAGGACGTCGCCCGCGCCCCGGCCGTGGAGCGCGGAGACCGGCCAGGGCTGGCCGAGGCCGAGCGACCACAGCATGGCGGCGTCGGCCTCCATGCGCTGGTCGTCGACCTTGTTGGCGACGAGGATCACCGGCTTGCCCGAGCGGCGCAGCAGCCGCACGACCTGTTCGTCGGTGTCGGTGGCGCCGACCACCGCGTCCACCACGAAGAGGACCGCGTCCGCGAGCTCGACGGCCACCTCGGCCTGCTCGGCCACCCGCAGGTGGATGCCGGTCGCGTCCACCTCCCAGCCCCCGGTGTCGACGACGGTGAACCGGCGGCCGGACCACTCTGCGTCGTAGGCGACGCGGTCACGGGTGACGCCGGGCACGTCCTGCACCACGGCCTCGCGGCGCCCGAGGATGCGGTTGACGAGGCTGGACTTGCCCACGTTGGGGCGTCCGACCACGGCGACGACGGGCCGGTGCTCGGCCTCGTCCTCCGCCCCGGCCGGGAGCTCGCCGGTCTCGACCAGCGCGAGGTCCTCCTCGGACAGCTCGAACTGGTCCAGACCGGCACGCAGCGCCCGCTCGAGCTGCGCGTCCTCGGCGTCGTCCACGGGCGCACCCTCGGACCCGTCGGGGTCGATGCCGCCGGTCCACTCGACCTCGACGTCGTCGGCCGGCCCGTGCTGCCCGGTCGGCCCGCTCACGTGCCCGCCGCCACGTCCGCGGCCTGCTGGCGCAGCCGTACCTGACGCTTGATCCGGCTGAGCATGCCGACCATGCCCCGCATCCGCAGCGGGGAGACGGCGTCGGACAGGCCGAACCGGAAGGGCGCGTCGTCCGGGACCGCGAGCACGTCCTCGGCGGGCAGTCCGTCGAGGCTCTCGTGCAGGATCCCGGCGAAACCCCGTGTCGTGGGGGCCTCCGGGGGCGCGTCGAAGAACAGGTGCACCGTCCGTGCGGCGTCGTCGGCGACCTCGACGGCGAGGAAGAGCGGCGACTGGCACTCGTCGACCCGCTCCATCTGGTCGACGCGGCCCGCGTAGCGCTCGGGCGGGCCGGGCAGCTCGTCGCTCAGCTCCAGGAGCAGCTGCAGCCGGTCCTGCTCGCCCACGGCGTGGAAGTCCTCGACCAGGGCCGCCATCGCCTCCGGAAGGTCGGACTGCCGGTCGTCGACGGCTGCCATCAGCGCTCCACCGGCACGCCGACGGAGTTGCCCCACTCGGTCCAGCTGCCGTCGTAGTTGCGCACCCGGTCGAACCCGAGCAGGTGCGTCAGCACGAACCAGGTGTGGCTGGAGCGCTCACCGATCCGGCAGTAGGCCACGACGTCGTCCGTCGGCGACAGCCCCTGCTCCTCCTGGTAGATGGCCTCCAGCTCCTCGCGGCTCTTGAAGGTGCCGTCGTCGTTGGCAGCCCGGGCCCACGGCACCGACAGCGCGCCGGGGATGTGCCCGCCGCGCATCGCACCCTCCTGGGGGTAGTCGGGCATGTGGAGCAGCGAGCCGGAGTACTCCCCCGGGCTGCGCACGTCGACCATCGGGCGGCCAAGGTGCTCGAGCACGTCGGCCTTGAAGGCGCGTGCCGTGGCGTCGTCGCGGTCCACCACCGGGTATGACGTGGGCGTCACCTCGGGCACGTCGGTCGTCATCTCCCGGCCCTCGGCGACCCAGGCGGCGCGGCCGCCGTCCAGCAGCCGGACGTCCTCGTGGCCGAAGAGGGTCATGACCCACAGCGCGTAGGCGGCCCACCAGTTGGACTTGTCGCCGTAGAGGACGACCGTGGTGTCGCGGGTGACGCCGCGCTCCCCCATGACCTGGGCGAAGCGCTCGCCGTCGACGTAGTCGCGCGTCAGCGGGTCGTTGAGGTCGGTGTGCCAGTCCAGCTTGAGCGCGCCGGGGACGTGCCCGGTGTCGTAGAGCAGCACGTCCTCGTCGGACTCGAGCACGACCAGCCCCTCCTGCCCGAGGTGCTCGGCCAGCCACGCCGTGGTCACGAGGCGCTCGGGGTGCGCGTAGGCGGCGAGCTTGTCGGCGGGGTCGGTGGGCAGGCTCATCGGTGCTCCTGGAGGTCGGGGGCGGACGGTGGTGCGGCGCCGGCGGCACCGTCCCGGACGAGGTCGAGGACGGCCCGGACCGACTGGTCGAAGGTCAGGTGCGAGGTGTCGATCCCGACGACGCCGTCGGCGGGGGCGAAGAAGGCGCTGACGGTCGCGTCGTCCCGGTCGCGGCGCAGGACCTGGTCGCGGGTCGCGGCCAGCGCCTCCTCGCCGCTGCTGCCGTGCAGCTCGGTGCTGCGGCGCGCCAGCCGTGCCTCCTCGGAGGCGGTCAGCAGGACGCGGTGCTCGGCGTCGGGGGCCACGACGGTCGTGATGTCGCGGCCCTCCACGACCGCTCCCCCGTGCGTGGTGCGCAGCAGCCCCACGGTGTCGCGCTGCCGGCGGCGCAGCTCGGCGCGCACGTCGAGGTTGGTCGCCACCGCCGAGACCTGGCTGGAGATCCGCGTCTCCCGGATCGCGGAGGTGACGTCGGTGCCGGCGACCGACACGCCGGGCGCGTCGGGGTCGGTGGACATGGTGAGGTCCAGGTCGCGGGCGGCGGTCGCCACGGCGGCCTGGTCGGTCAGGTCGAGGCCCTGCTCGAGGCACCACCAGGTGAGCGCACGGTACATCGCCCCGGTGTCGAGGTAGGCCAGGCCGAGCTCGCGCGCCACGGCCCGGGACACCGACGACTTGCCCGAGCCGCTGGGTCCGTCGATCGCGATCGTGATGGGGGTGTCAGGCACCCGTCCAGCCTAACGGCTGGCCGACGGCGTCCCGCACCGGTCACAGCCCGGCGGCGCGGTAGAGCTGGGCCACCTCCTCGGCCGAGAGGGCCCGGTAGCGGCCCGGGCGCAGCTCGCCGAGGTGCACGGGCCCGACCTGGGTGCGGGCCAGCATCTCCACGGGGTAGCCGACCTCGTCGAGCATCCGGCGCACGATGTGCTTGCGGCCCTCGTGCAGGACCACCTCGACGATCGAGTGCCCGGGCAACGAGTCGACGAGGCGGAAGGAGTCGGCCCGCGCCACGCCGTCCTCCAGCTGGACGCCCTCCCGGAGCCGACGGCCCACGTCCCTGGCGACGACGCCGTGCACCTGCGCGACGTAGGTCTTGGGCACGCCGTAGGCCGGGTGCTGCAGCCGGTGGGCCAGCTCGCCGTCGTTGGTCAGCAGCAGCAGGCCCTCGGTGTCGAAGTCGAGCCGCCCGACGTGGAAGAGCCGCTGGGAGAGGTGCCCGACGTAGTCGGCCAGCGAGGGCCGCCCCTCGTCGTCCTGCATCGTCGACACCACGCCGGCCGGCTTGTTGAAGGCGAGGTAGACCTTGTCGGTGTCGACGACCACCCGGTCGCCGTCGACGCGCACGACCTGACGGGCCGGGTCGACCCGGACGCCCATCTCGGTGACGACGGTGCCGTCGACCTCGACGCGTCCCTGCTCGATGAGCTTCTCGCAGGCGCGCCGGCTGCCGAACCCGGCACCGGCGAGCAGCTTCTGCAGCCGCACGCCCTCCGGGTCGTGGACGTCCACCGGGGCGGTGGGCGTCGGGCGCCGCCGGCGCGGCGGACCGCCCCGGCCCGCCCTGCGCGGTCCGGCCGTCCCGCCGTCCTGCTGGCGGCGACGGGGTCCGCCGCCCCTGCCGGCCCGGGGTCCGCCCTGGCCGCCGCCCTTGCCACCGCGGCCGGCTCCGCCGCGGGGGTCGCGCTTCCTGTCGTTCATGCCAGTCCTTCCGCGGCGAGCTCCTCCAGCACCTCGGCCGAGGGCAGGTAGGGAGCCAGTGCCGGCAGGTCGTCGAGAGAGTCCAGCCCGAGACGCTGGAGGAAGAGGTCGGTCGTGCCGTAGAGCACCGCGCCGGCGGTCGGGTCCTGGCCCACCTCGGTCACCATGCCGCGGGCGAGCAGGGTGCGCACGACACCGTCGACGTTGACGCCGCGGATCGCGCCGATGCGTGCGCGGCTGATCGGCTGCCGGTAGGCGATGACCGCGAGGGTCTCCAGGGCCGCCTGGGTGAGCCGCGCCTGACGCCCGCCGAGGAGGAACTTCTCGACCACGGGGGCGTACTCCGGCCGCGTGTAGACCCGCCACCCGCCGCCCAGCCGGCGGAGCATGAACCCCCGCTCGGTCTCGGCGTAGTCCTGCGCCAGCTCGTCGAGCACCCGGCCGACGTCCTCGAGGGGCAGCTCGAGGGCGGTCGCCAGCTCCTCCTCGGTGACCGGCTCGTCGACCACCATGAGGACGGCCTCGACCGCCGACCGCGCCCCGCCGGGGAAGTCGTTGATGTCGAAGGCGACCTGATGCTCCTCGGGCGCGACCTCGTCGGGTGCGACCTCCTCGGGCGCGTCCCCGTGGGGCGTGGTCCCGGCGGGCGCCGTCTCCTCGGGCGGCTGGTCAGCCATCGGTCGCCTCCTGCGTCGTGTCGGGTATGTCGTGCACGTCCCCGTCCTCGTCGAACTCGTGGCCCACGTCGACCCGGCCGGTGTCCGGCCCGGTCCACCGCACGGTGAGCTCCCCCAGCGCCTCCTGCTGGTCCAGGACCACGACGGTGTCGCGGAAGAGCTCGAGCAGCGCGAGGAAGCGGGCGACGATGACCAGGGTGCTGTCGGCGTCGGCGACGAGGTCGCGGAAGGTCGCCGTCCCGTGCTCGCGGAGCCGTGCCACGACGAGCGCGGCCTGCTCGCGCACCGAGACCTGCGGAGCGTGCAGGTGGGAGACGCCGACGGTCGGCGGCGGCTTGGGGATCATCGCGCGGCCGGCGATCATCGCCAGCTGCTCGGGCGTGACGCCGAGCACGACCTCGGGCAGGAGGGAGGCGAAGCGCTCCTCCACCCCGACGTCGCGGGCGAAGATGCGCCCCGCCCCCTCCATCCGCAGGCGCAGCTCGTCGGCGACCTGCTTGAAGGCGCGGTACTGCAGGAGCCGGGCGAAGAGCAGGTCGCGCGCCTCGATGAGGGCGAGGTCCTCCTCGTCGTCCTCGCGGGCGCTCGGCAGGAGCCGGGCGGCCTTGAGGTCGAGCAGCGTGGCGGCGATGAGGACGAACTCGCTGGCCTGCGACAGGTCCCACTCAGCCTCGGACTCCTGGGCGGCGCGGAGGTAGGCGACGAACTCGTCGGTGACCCGGGCCAGGGCGATCTCGGTGACGTCGAGGCGGTGCTTGGCGATGAGGCCGAGGAGCAGCTCGAAGGGACCGGAGAAGACGTCGAGGTGCACCTCGAAGCCGGCGTGGGTGCGGGTGAGGACGCCGCCCGGCGTGGTCGTGTCCGCTGGTGCCGTGCCGTCGGTCACCGCGCCGGCCGTCGCCGCCGGGGCCTCCCCGGGCGGTGCGGTGGCCACGGTCAGGGCGCGCCGCCCCGCGCGATGAGCTCGCGCGCCAGCTGGCGGTAGGCCTCGGCGCCGGCGTGGGTGCTGGCGTAGGAGGTGATCGGCTCGGCCGCCAGGGTGGCGTCCGGGAACTTCACCGTGCGGCTGATGACCGTGTGGAAGACCTGGTCCTGGAAGTGGTCGACGACGCTGCGCACGACCTCGCGGGAGTGCAGCGTGCGGCCGTCGTACATGGTGGCGAGGATGCCGTCGATCTGGAGGCGGGGGTTGAGCCGGTCGGTGATCTTCTCGATCGTCTCGATGAGCAGCGCCACGCCGCGCATCGCGAAGAACTCGGTCTCCAGCGGGATGACGACGCCGTGCGCCGCGGTGAGCGCGTTGACGGTGAGCAGGCCGAGCGAGGGCTGGCAGTCGATGAGGACCACGTCGTAGTCGTCGAGGACGGGGCGCAGCACGCGGGAGAGGATCTGCTCGCGGGCGACCTCGCCGACCAGCTGCACCTCGGCGGCGGACAGGTCGATGTTGGCGGGCAGGATGTCCACGCCCGGGACCCGGCTGGGCTGGATGACGTCGCGGACGTCGTGGCCGCGCTCGACGAGCAGGTTGTAGACGGTGACGTCCAGCTCGTGCGTGCGCACCCCCAGCCCGACCGAGAGCGCGCCCTGCGGGTCGAAGTCGACCATGAGCACCTTGCGGCCGTACTCCGCCAGGGCCGCGCCGAGGTTGATCGTCGACGTGGTCTTGCCGACGCCGCCCTTCTGGTTGCACATCGCGATGATGCGCGCCGGGCCGTGGCCGGCCAGCGGCGCGGGCACCGGGAAGTCCGGCATGGGTCGCCCGGTGGGCCCCTCCTGGCCCACGCCCGTGTCCTCGGTGCCGGGCAGGCGGTCGTAGGTCGCGTGTGCCTCGCGGTTCACGTAGTTCTCCAACCTCGCTCGCGTGGTGGTCGGCCTCCCGCCGATCATGGGGAGACACTAACGGGTCGGGCGGTCCTGCACCCACCCCGTCAACCTCGACCTGAGGTCGAGGTGGGACCCCTCAGACGGACGCGACCTCGAAGAAGCTGCGCCGCTCCGCGGCCCGGCCGTCCGCGTCGTAGGTGATGAAGTCGGCGAAGCCGACCGTGACCCTGGAGCCGTCCTTGAGGGTGCCCTCGAAGCGGCCGCGCACCGCGACCCGGTCCCCGTCGACGAGGACGTCGTCGAGGGTGTGGGACCCGGACTCGATGACCCGCTCGCCGCCGTAGAACTCCTCCAGCGCCGCCCGGCCGCGCATCGGGGCGTATCCCGGGCGGTGGTAGACGGCGTCGTCGGCGAACCAGTCCAGGACACCCCGGACGTCGCCGGCGTCGACGCGCTCGTAGTAGTGCCGGGTGCGGGCGAGCAGGTCGCTCATGCGCGGGCTCCTTCCAGACGGCGGGCGGCGCGGGCGAGGGCGGCCGCGACCGAGCTGACGTCCTGCTCGTCGGCCTCCTGGAGCACCTCCGTGACGCGGTCGCCGATCCGCTCGAGCTGGGCGGCCAGCTCCTCGTCCGACCAGCCGACCTCGCCGCCGTGCACCTGGAGCACGCCCCCGGCGTTGGCGATGAAGTCGGGGACGTAGGTGATGCCCCGGCCGCGCAGGAGGTCGGCCACCTCGGGTGTGTCGAGCGTGTCGTTGGCGGCCCCCGCCACGACCCGGGCCCGGACGGCCCCGGCATTGTCGGCGGTGATCACGCGCGCGACCGCGCACGGCGCGAAGACGTCGCACTCGTCGGTCGCGGCGGTGAGCGGGTCGCCCACGGTGCCGCCGACCTCCTCGGCGACCGAGCGCGCCCGCCCGCCGTCCACGTCGGCGACGACGACCTCGGCACCGTCGCGTGCGGCATACCTCGCGACGTTGGCGCCCACGTGCCCGGCACCCTGGACGAGGACCCGCACGCCGCTCATCCCGGACCCGAGCGCGTGGCGCACGCCCGCCCGCATCGCGGCGTAGACGCCGGTCGCGGTGTAGGGGCCGGGGTCGACGTCGGCGCAGTAGGCCTTGGCGCCGACGTCGCGGACCGACTGCATGTCACCGAGGGTGGTGCCCATGTCGACACCGGGGACGTAGCTGCCGGCGGTGCGCGCGACGAACTCGCCGTAGCGCCGCATGAGGGCGACCCGCTCGGGCGTGCCCTCGGCGGGCAGCGGCCCGTCGGCGAGGATGACCGACTTGGCGCCGCCGTAGGGCAGCTCGGCCAGGGCGTGCTTGAGCGTCATCGCCTGCGCCAGGCGCTGCGCCTCGGCGACGGCGGCCGCCTGGGAGGGGTAGGGGCGCCAGCGCACCCCGCCGAAGCCCGGTCCCAGGGTGGTGTCGTCGATCGCGATCACGGCCCGCAGGCCCACCCTCTCGTCCCGGCAGGTGACGACCTGCTCGGTGGCGAACAGGTCCGGCATGTGCTCCGTGGCGTCCTCGCTCATGCCCTCATGATGCCCGGGCGTCACCGGGCGCGGGCCCGGGGGTGGGCCTGGGCGTAGACCTCGCGCAGGTGCTGGGTGGACACGTGCGTGTAGATCTGCGTGGTCGTCACCGACGCGTGGCCGAGGAGCTCCTGGACGACGCGCACGTCCGCGCCGCCGTCCAGCAGGTGGGTCGCGAAGGAGTGCCGGAGGGTATGGGGTGAGACGTCGCCCTGGAGTGCGGCCCGCTCCGCCGCGCTCTTGATCGCGCTCCACGCGGACTGGCGGGACAGCCGCCCCCCGCGGGCGTTGACGAAGACCGCGGGCGTGCCGCGTCCTGCGGCGGCCATCCCGGGCCGGCCCCGGACGATCCACGCGTCCAGCGCGTCGCGGGCGTAGCGGCCCATCGGGACGATCCGCTCCTTGCGGCCCTTGCCGAAGAGGCGCACCACTCCCCCGCCGCCGTCGTCGGCGCGGCCGAGCTCGAGGTCGTCGAGGTCGAGCGCGACCGCCTCGGAGACGCGGGCGCCGCAGCCGTAGAGCACCTCGAGCAGCGCCCGGTCGCGCAGCGCGGCGGGGGTGTCCCCGAGCGAGGCGGCCTGCAGCAGCCGCTCGACCTGGTCGACCGGGAGCGCCTTCGGCAGTCGCCGTGGAGGTGTCGGCGGCTGGACCTCCTGGGCCGGGTCGTCGCTGACCTCGCCCTCGACCGCGAGGAAGCGGTGCAGGCCCCGGACCGCCACGACCGCGCGGGCCGCCGACGTCGCGGCCAGGGGCCGGTGCTCCTCGTCGCCGGCTCGCAGGTGCGCGAGGAAGTCGGTGACGTGGCGCTCGCGGACGTCCTCGGGGGCCCGCACGCCGCGGCCCTCGAGGTAGCGCAGGTAGCGGTCGGTGTCCCGGCGGTAGGCGCGCAGCGTGTGCTCGGAGCGGCCGCGCTCGACCCGCAGGTGGTCGAGCCAGCCGTCGCGGGAGCGGCGCAGGGCGCTGCGCGGGGCGCGCGGGGCTCGGTCGTCGCTCACGCCCCCGATCATCCCAGGGCTCGCCGCGCCGGGGCGACGGCTCGCGGGCCGGGTCGGCGAGACTGCACCCATGCGCCTCTACGCCACGCACCCCGCCCGCCGCGCGCGACAGGTCCTCGCCGACCTCCTCGTGCTCGCCTGGGTCGTCCTCTGGGTCCTCGTCGGGCGTTGGGTCTTCGGGCTCGTCATGACCCTGGCTGCTCCCGCCGACCCGCTGCGCAGGGCCGGGGGCACGCTGCACGACCGGATGACGGACGCCGCGGCCGCCGCGGTCAAGGTGCCGATCGTGGGTGACGAGCTGGACGGGCCCTTCGAGGGCGTCGCCGGGGTCGGCACCGACCTGGCGTCCGCCGGCGACCGGCTCGAGTCGTCGGTCCGCACGGTCGCCTGGGTGGTCTCGCTGCTCTCCGCCGGCACGCCGGTCCTGCTCGTCCTGCTGGCCTGGGGGCTGGTCCGCATCGCGTGGGTCCGCCGCGCGGCGGCCCTCGGCCGCGAGGTCTCCGACCCAGAGTCGGTCGAGCTCCTGGCCCTCCGGGCGCTGGTGCGTCAGCACCCGCGCCGGCTGCAGGGGCTCTTCGCCGACCCGGTGGGCGCGTTCCGCTCGGGCGACCCGGCGAGCCTGCGCGCCCTCGCCGACCTCGAGCTCGCCGAGGTCGGGCTCGGCTCGCGCACGGAGCCGGCAGCCGGACCAGGTGGCGGCTCGTCCGGTTGAGCGGTCGGCCGCCGACGTGGCCGCCCCCGGTTCAGTCGGTGGCCTCGTCGCGGGCCACCCACGTGCGGGCAACCGCGACCGAGCTGCGTCCGACCAGCCAGCAGCTGAACGTCGCCCCCAGCAGGAAGGCACCGGCGACGAGGGGCAGCAGGACCTCGGCCGGCGTGGGTGCCGGCGGCAGGACGGACACGTTGGGTGCCGAGACGATCCAGTGGACGACGAACGTGAGGCTGCCGATGAGCAGGATGGGCAGGTACGCCACGACGGCGGCCATCCGCCACAGGCTCGACTCCCTGCCGACCAGGGCGGTGAGGAGGCCGGGTCGCCGGGACTGCTCCCCCGCCAGGGCACGCAGGTCGATCCCGAGCGCCACGAAGGACGCCAGCAGCCCGAGCCCGGCGAAGAGCGGCACCCACCGGCTGACGTCGGCATCTCTACGGGCGCCCACGATCCAGGACTCACCTGCCTTCTCGAGCTCCACCGCGGGTCCGAACCTGGCAGCCAGGGCCCGGCTGAGCCCTGGCCTGTCCAGGGGTTCCCCGCCTTCGTCGACCAGCCATGCAGGATGGTCCGGCGACAGCACCACCTCGTCCACGACTTCGACGTCCACCGCCTGCACCGGTGCGTTGTAGGTGACCAGCGCGCCCAGATGGGTGGGCAGCTCGCCGACCTCGACCTCCCCCGAACGGCACGGCAGTCCGATCGCGTCCAGGTCAGCGCAGGTGCCCGACAGGGTGAGCGACCTGGACCGCCCTGGCCGCCCTCGCACCACCCTGACCATCACGTCCTTGTCCCGACCAGCCAGCACCACCCTCGGCACGTGGAACCCGACGCCCCCGGAGCGACCTCCGGCACCTTGTCGTACCCCGATGCCAGAATCAGCCCCCGACGGTCACCGCGACACCGTCACCACCGCCCCCCAGAGGCTCGGTGAAAGATCGAGGCAAGGACGTGGTGAGCCGCTTCATGATCTCTCCCTGAGTCGAGGAGCGACTTCTCTGACGCTCCGCTACGAAAGACCATATGCCCCCGACGGAGGTGTCAAAGGTTGTCTATCGACTCTCCCGTTCGCGAAAAGTCAGCCGTGCCGCGCCCGCAGCACGCGCTCCACGTCGGCCAGGCCGAGCCCGCGCGAGCGGAGCAGCACGAGGAGGTGGTAGATCAGGTCGGCGGACTCCCCCAGCAGGTCCTCGTCCTCCTGGGCGACCGCCGCGAGCGCGGTCTCCACACCCTCCTCGCCCACCTTCTGGGCGACCCTGCGCACGCCGGACCGGAACAGGGACGTGGTGTAGGAACCCTCGGGCATCCCGGTCCGCCGCGCCTCGACGACCGCGTCCAGCTCGTGCACGAAGGACCCGGGCAGCGCCTCCGCCCCGAAGCACGTCTGGTCGCCGGTGTGGCAGGTGGGACCGGCGGGTATGCAGTGCAGCAGGAGGGTGTCGCGGTCGCAGTCCACCTCGACCGCCTCCACGGCAAGGGTGTTGCCGCTGGTCTCCCCCTTGGTCCACCGCTCGCCCCGGCGGCGGGAGAAGAACGTGGCCAGGCCGGTCTCGAGGGTCTGCCGCAGCGCGCCCTCGTCGAGGAAGCCGACCATGAGCACCTGGCCGGTGCGGGCGTGCTGGACCACGCCCGGCACGAGCCCGCCCGCCTTGGCGAAGTCGACGTCGGCGACCGCCAGGCCCTCGGGGCGCAGCGCGGTCACGCGACCGCCCCCGGCACCTCGCGCACCACGACGCCGGCGGCCGCCAGCTCCCGCTTCAGAGCGGGGACCGCGACCTGCCCGGAGTGGAAGACGCTCGCCGCGAGGGCCCCGTCGACGTCCGCCTCGCGGAAGACGTCGACGAAGTGCTCCGGCGCCCCCGCTCCCCCGCTCGCCACGAGCGGCACGGCGCAGACGGCGCGGACGGCGCGCAGCTGCTCCACGTCATAACCCTCGCGGACGCCGTCGGAGCCCATGCAGTTGAGGACCACCTCCCCGGCGCCCAGCCGGACCACCTCCTGGACCCAGTCGAGCGTGCGGACGGCCAGGGCGCGGGTGGCGTCGGGGTCGCCGGTGAGCTGGCGGACGCGCCACTGCCCGTCGTCGTCGCGCAGCGAGTCCACCCCGACGACCACGCACTGGGTGCCGAAGGCGTCGGCGAGCTCGGTCACCAGCTGCGGGCGCTGCGTCGCGGGCGTGTTGACCGAGACCTTGTCGGCCCCCGCGTGCAGGACGGCGCGGGCGGACTCCACCGACCGGATGCCGCCCGCGACGCAGAACGGGACGTCGATGACCCGTGCGACCTGCCGGACCCAGTCCACGTCGACCGCGCGACCCTGGGGGCTGGCGGTGATGTCGTAGAAGACCAGCTCGTCGGCACCCTCGGCGGCGTAGCGCGTGGCCAGCTCGACGATGCCGCCCATGTCGCGGTGGTCGCGGAAGCGGGTGCCCTTGACCACGCGCCCGTCACGGACGTCGAGGCAGGGGATGATGCGGCGGGCCAGCGTCACAGCCCCTCCTCGGCGACGGCGTCGGACAGCGACAGGCGGCCCTCGAGGAGGGCCTTGCCCAGGATGATCCCGGCGCAGCCGGTCCGGCGCGCGGCGCGGACGTCGTCGACGTTGCGGGCGCCGCCGGAGGCCTGCAGCTGCAGGTCGGGCGTGGAGCGGGTGAGCATCGTGTAGAGGTGGAAGTTGGGCCCGCCGAGCGTCCCGTCGCGCCCGATGTCGGTGGTGAGGACGTGGCGCAGGCCGGAGCCGTGGTAGCGGTGCAGGCAGCTGACGAGGTCGCCCTCGCCGTCCATGCCTGTCCACCCGTCGACCGCCAGCTGCCAGGTGCCATCGGCGCCGATGAGCGTGTCGAGCGCGACGGTGATCCGCTCGGGGCCGAAGCGGTCGAGCCACCCGACGACGGTGTCCGGCTCGCGCACCGCCAGCGACCCGACGACGACGCGGGAGGCGCCGGCGTCGAGCACCCGCTCGACGTCGTCGGCGCTGCGCACGCCGCCGCCGGTCTGCACCATGAGGCCGGTGCGCTCGACGATCGCCTCGAGGGTCTCGTCGAGGGTGTAGCGGCCCTCGCGGGCGGCGTCGAGGTCGACGAGGTGGAGCCAGCGCGCCCCGGCGCGGGCGTAGCCCTCGGCGACCGTGACCGGGTCGCCCTCGTAGCGGGTCTCCTGGTCGTAGTCGCCGCGCAGGAGCCGGACGACGGCACCCCCGCGCACGTCGATCGCCGGGTAGACGGTGAAGGGGTCTGGGCTGTTCACGCGTAGATCACTTCCGTGTTCGGTCTGGAGGTCGGGCGTCATCGGTCGACCTCGTCCATGAAGTTTCTCAGGAGCCGGGCCCCCACGTCTGCCGAACGCTCCGGGTGGAACTGCGCGCCCCAGCGCAGCCCGGAGCGCACGACCGCGCTGAAGGTGGTCCCGTGCGTCGTCGAGGCGAGCGTGCACGGCCCGGTCGGGGCGGCGAAGGAGTGGACGAAGTAGGCTCGCTCCCCCGGCCCGACGCCGGCCAGGAGCGGGTCGTCGGCCAGGTCGTCGAGGGTGTTCCACCCCATGTGCGGCACCCGGACGCCCGGGGCCGGTGGCAGGGCGCGCACCTCGCCCGGGACGAGGCCCAGGCACGGCACGCCCCCGTCCTCCTCGGAGCGCTCGAGGAGCAGCTGCATCCCCAGGCACACACCGAGCAGCGGGGCCTCGACCTCGCGCAGCACGTCGTCGAGGCCGTTGTCCCGCAGGCGCCGCATGCCGGCCGCGGCGGCACCGACGCCGGGCAGGACCACCCGGTCGGCGGCGAGGACGTCTCCCCGGTCCGCGGTGAGCCGCGGGGCGGCGCCCAGCCGCTCGAGGGCGTAGGTCACCGAGCCGATGTTGGCTCCGCCGGAGTCGACGACGGCCACGCGCGGCGCTCGCGTCACAGCACCCCCTTGGTCGAGGGCAGCTCGGTGGCGTCGCCCTGGCGGGCCAGGGCCTGCCGCAGGGCGCGGGCCACCGCCTTGAAGCCCACCTCGATCTGGTGGTGGGTGTTGTCGCCGGTGACCGACAGGTGCAGGGTGCACCGCAGCGCGTCGGCGAAGGAGCGCCAGAAGTGCTCGACCATCTCGGTGGGGAACTCGCCGACGTTGGGCCGGTCGAAGGTGCCCTCGTAGCGGAAGTAGGGGCGTCCCGACAGGTCGACCGCCGCCGTGGCCCGCGCCTCGTCCATCGGCGCGGTGAAGCCGTAGCGGCCGATCCCGCGCTTGTCGCCGAGCGCCACGCGGACCGCCTCGCCGACGGCGAGCGCGACGTCCTCGACGGTGTGGTGCTCGTCGATGTGCAGGTCGCCGTCGCAGCGCACGGCGAGGGAGAAGCCTCCGTGCTTGGCGAGCTGGTCGAGCATGTGGTCGAAGAAGCCGACGCCGGTCCGGGCGTCACCGCCGGGCGTCCCGTCGAGGTCGACGTCGACGGTGATGCGGGTCTCGGAGGTGTTCCGCTCCACGTGCGCGGTGCGCGGGCGGACCACCACCTCGTGCGCGATCTGCGGCCAGGTCGTCGTCGGCCGGTCGCCGGCCAGCTCGTCGCGGGCAGGCAGCAGGAAGGTGCGGATGCCGAGGTTGTCGCCGAACTCCTTGTCGGAGGGCCGGTCGCCGACCATGAACGAGCGCTCCCAGTCCACGCCCCTGTCCTTGAGCAGGTGCACGACCCGCCCGATCCCGGGCTTGCGCGTCCAGGGGGCGTCGGGGCCGGCGTGGTGCGGGTCGACGACGACCTCCCGGAAGCGCACGCCCTGGCTGGTGAGCACCTGCATGATCAGACCGTGCGCGGCGTCGAAGTCCTCCTGCGGGAAGGAGTCGGTGCCCAGCCCGTCCTGGTTGGTGACCATGACCAGGTCGAAGCCGGCGTCCTGGATCCGCAGCAGCGCCGGGACGACCCCGTCGACGAAGGCGACCTTGTCCAGGCGGTCGACCTGGTGGTCCTCCGGCTCGTGGACGATCGTCCCGTCGCGGTCGACGAAGCAGATGGGGCGGGCGGTCATGCGGTCTCTCCCAGGGCGGTCTCGAGGGCGGACATCTCCTCGGCGGAGCCGACGGAGATGCGGAGGGCGTCGTCCAGGCCGGGCAGGTGGCGCAGGTCGCGCACCACGATCCCGGACGAGGCGAGGGTATGGAGCAGCGCGTCCGGGTCGTCGCACCGCACCAGCAGGAAGTTGGCCTCGCTCGCGTAGACGGCGCGGACGCCGTCGAGGGCCCGGAGCCGGCGGCCGAGCGCGTCGCGCAGCCGCAGGGTCTCCATGACGCGCCGCCGGGTGTCGGCCAGCGACTCCGGCGTGAGAGCGGCGAGCGCCAGTCGCGCGACCGGGACCGGGACGGGGTAGGGCGCCTGGACGCGCCGGAGCACCTGCACGAGGTCGGGGTGGGCCAGACCCGCCCCCACGCGTGCGCCGGCCAGGCCGTGCGCCTTGGACAGGGTCCGGAGCACGACGAGGTTGGGGTGGTCGTCGAGCAGGGTGACCGCCGAGCGCTGCCCGGCGAACTCGCCGTAGGCCTCGTCCACGACGACGACCGCCTGCTCGGCCAGCTCGCCGGCGAGCACGGCGAGGTCGCGCAGCGGGACGACGGCACCGGTGGGGTTGCCGGGCGAGGCGACGAAGACGAGGCGGGCCCCGCGCTCCCGGGCCGCGCGGGCCAGGGCCGCGGTGTCGACGCGCCAGTCGAGCCCGTCCTCGGTCTGGGGCACGTCCGTGACGGGGACGCCGTGGAGGCGGGCGCTGACGGCATACATCCCGAAGGTCGGCGAGCTGACGACCACCCCGTCGCCGCCGGGGCGGCACAGCGCACGCACGAGCAGCTCGATGACCTCGTCGCTGCCGCGGCCGACCACGACCTGCTCCGGGGCCGCGGCGCAGAGGTCGGCGAGGGCCTCGACGAGCTCGGCGGGCTGCGGGTCCGGGTAGCGGCGCGAGCTGCCGTCCGGGTCCGCCGCGCTGGGCCGGCCGGACTCGTTGGCGTTGAGCCAGATGCTCGCGGGCACGCCGGCCGAGCTGGTGCGGGCCGAGGAGTAGCCGGTGAAGCCGCGCAGGTCCTCGCGCAGCAGCTGCGTCGGGAAGGCGCTCACCGGGCCTCCTCCGTCCCCGCCCGCGCGAGCCTCCGCGTGACGGCGCGCTGGTGGGCGTGCAGCTGCTCGGCCTCGGAGAGCACCACGGCGCAGGGCCCGACCTCGGCCAGGCCGGCCGACGTGGCCCGCTGGACGCTCATCGCGACCTGGAAGGAGGCCACCTCGACGCCTCCGGTGAAGCGCGCGGCGCCCGCCGTGGGCAGCACGTGGTTGGTGCCGGAGCAGTAGTCGCCGAGCGTCTCGGGCGTGTGGTCGCCGAGGAAGACCGAGCCGGCCCGGTCGACCTCCTCGACCCAGCGCTCCGGCTCGCGCACGGCGAGGATGAGGTGCTCGGGGGCGTAGTCGTTGGAGACCTCCAGGGCGGTCGCGAGGTCCGGCGTAACGACGAGGCGGCTGGCGGCGAGCGCCTTGCGCGCGATGTCGGCCCGGGGCAGGCTCTGGACCTGCTCCTCGACCTGGGCCGCCACCGCCTCGGCGAGCTCGCGCGAGTCGGTGAGGAGCAGGACCTGGCTGTCCGGCCCGTGCTCGGCCTGGCTCAGCAGGTCGGCCGCGACGAACTCCGGGTCGGCGCCCGCGTCGGCGACCACGAGGACCTCGGAGGGGCCGGCCGGCAGGTCGATGCCGGGGCCGCCCTCGGCGGTGGAGACCTGCCGCTTGGCCTCGG
>CAZONQ010000001.1:63196-97493 GCA_964581125.1 uncultured Ornithinimicrobium sp. | reverse complement strand
TGCCCGGGAAGGCCAGCACGTTGTTGATCTGGTTGGGGAAGTCGGACCGGCCGGTGGCCACCACCGTGGCGTGCCGTGCGGCCTCGTCCGGGTGGATCTCGGGTTCGGGGTTGGCCAGCGCGAGGACCACCGCACCGTCGTTCATCGTCGCCACGTCCTCCGCGGTGAGCAGGTCGGGGGCGCTGACGCCGATGAAGACGTCCGCGCCCACCATCGCCTCCTTGAGCGAGCCGGAGAACTGGCACGGGTTGGTGTGCTCGGCGATCCACCGGCGGTGGTCGTCAGCGTAGCTGCCGTTGGAGTGCAGGGCCCCCTCGCGGCCGAACGCCACGATGCGCGTGGCCCCGCGCGAGGTCAGCAGCTGGATGATCGCGTTGCCGGCCGCGCCCACGCCCGAGACGACGATCTTGATGCCGGCCATCGGCTTGCCGACCACCCGCAGGGCGTTGATGAGGGCGGCCAGGACGACGACGGCCGTGCCGTGCTGGTCGTCGTGGAAGACCGGCACGTCCAGCTCCTCGCGCAGCCGGCGCTCGATCTCGAAGCAGCGTGGAGCCGCGATGTCCTCGAGGTTGACCCCGCCGTAGACCGGTGCCAGCAGCTTGACGGTGCGGATGATCTCCTCGGTGTCGGTCGTGTCCAGGCAGACCGGCCAGGCGTCGACGCCGGCGAACTGCTTGAAGAGCGCGGCCTTGCCCTCCATCACCGGCAGGGCCGCCTCCGGGCCGATGTCACCCAGCCCCAGGACGGCGGTGCCGTCGGTCACGACCGCGACCGTGTTGCGCTTCATCGTCAGCCGACGCGCGTCGTCCTTGTCGCGGGCGATCGCCTGGCACACGCGCGCCACCCCGGGCGTGTAGGCCCGCGAGAGGTCGTCGCGGGTCCGCAGCGCCACCTTCGGCTCGACGGAGAGCTTGCCCCCGAGGTGGATGAGGAAGGTGCGGTCGCTCACGTGCCGGACGTGGACCCCCTCCAGCGCGTCCAGCCGGGCCCGCACCCTCTCTGCGTGGTCGTCGTCGACCGTGTTGCAGCTGATGTCCACGACGAGACCCTCGTGCCTGGACTCCACGACGTCCAGCGCCGTCACCGCCGCGCCCGCGGCCCCGGTCGCCGCGGCGAGCTCCGACGTCGCGGTGAGGCCCGCGGGCGCCGTGACGCGCAGGGTGATCGAGTGGCCCGGGCCGGGCGTCCCGGCGCGGGGCGCCGTCCCGTCCTCGGGCGCGGTCCGCGGCGCTGGGGCCCCGGGAGCGGGCAGCGTCGGGTCTGCCTGGGTGGCGTGCGTCATGACGACCTCCTCGTGTATTCCGTGTCGCGGATACTAATATCCGCTATGCGAGAAGGCAAGACGCGCTGGGCGCGACGCGCGTCGCTACCCCAGCAGCGCCCCGATGCGGGCGGCCGCGGCCCGGAGCCTCGGCACCGCGCGCTCGCCGAACTCCTCGCCGACGCGGCTCACGGGCCCGATCACGGACACCGCCATCGGCAGGGGCGCCCCGGGGACGGTCACCGCGTAGCAGCGCACCCCGAGCTCGTGCTCCTGGTCGTCCACCGCGAAGCCCCGCTCCCGCACCCCCCGCAGGTCCACCAGCAGGTCGGTCAGCGACGTGAGCGTGTGCGGCGTCGCCGCGGGCATCCCCGCGCCGCGGACGAGCTCGGCCACCCGTTCCTCGGGCAGCTCGGCCGCCACCGCCTTGCCGACGCCCGAGCTGTGGACCGGCACCCGGCGACCCACCTCCGTGAACATGCGCATCGCGTGCGGCGACGGGGAGCTCGCGAGGTAGGCCATCTGGTCGCCGTCCAGCATGGCGAGGTTCGCGGTCTCCCCCAGGTCCTGCACGAGCGAGACGAGCTCGGGCCGGGCCACCCCGCCGAGCTGGCCCGAGGCGCTCTCGCCCAGGCGCACCAGCAGCGGCCCGAGCGCGTAGCGACGGCTCGGCAGCTGGTAGAGGTAGCCCAGCGAGAGCAGCGTCTGCAGCAGCCGGTGGATCGTGGGCACCGGCAGGCCCGCGCTCGCGGCCAGCTCGCTGATGGAGGCCTCGCCCCCGGCGTCCGCGATCGCTTCCAGGATCTGGAAGGCCCGTTCCACGGACTGGACCGTGCCCGACCGGCGCGCGGCGGCCCCGGAGCCGGCGTCGACCTGGCCCTTCCCGAGGGCCCCGACGGTCGGATCTGCAGAGTTCTTCGGCACGGCCCCAGTCTAGGGGAGGTCGTGACCTCCGGGCGGAGACCTCTTGACACCCCGACGGCGCCCCCCTATCTTTCCGTCGTGCAAGATGCACGTTCCGCATCGTGGATGAAGAGAAGGCATGCCCCACGTCCCCCGCTACACCGTCAACGCCTCGATCCTGCTCACCGACCTGCCCCTCCTCCAGCGGCCGCAGGCCGTCGCCGACGCCGGGTTCGCTGCCCTGGAGCTGTGGTGGCCGTTCGACACCGCGGTCCCCTCCGACCGGGAGGTGGAGGCGCTGGTCGACGCCGTCCAGGACGCCGGCGTGCAGCTCACCGGGCTCAACTTCTTCGCCGGCGACATGCCCGCCGGTGAGCGGGGCCTGGTGTCCGTCCCCGCCCGGGCCTCCGAGTTCCGCGACAACGTCGACGTGATGGTCGGGATCGGGGAGCGCCTCGGATGCCGCGCCTTCAACGCCCTCTACGGCCTCCGGCCGGACGGCGCGGACCCGGAGCGGTGCGACGAGGTCGCCGTGGACAACCTCGCCCTGGCGGCGCGCGCGGCCGGGCGCGTCGGCGGCACGGTCCTCCTGGAGCCGGTGAGCGGGGCACCCACCTACCCGCTGCGCACGGCGGGGGACGCGCTCGCGGTCGTGTCACGCACCCGGCGGGAGGGGGTCGACAACGTCCGCCTGCTCGCCGACCTCTACCACCTGTCGGTCAACGGCGACGACGTCGACGCGGTGGTGCGCGAGCACGCGGCCGACCTGGGCCACGTGCAGGTCGCCGACGACCCCGGCAGGGGGGCGCCGGGCACCGGCAACCTCCCCCTGGAGCGCTGGCTCCAGGAGATCTACGCAGGCGGCTACGACGGCTGGGTCGGTCTGGAGTACCGCGCGGACCCCGCCGCCGAGGACCCCTTCGCCTGGCTGCCCCGGCACCGGCGCCCGGCCGCGGGCTGACCCGCCGGCGTCACCTGCCCGCACGACCCTTCACCACCGCCCCGCAACAGGGGACCCCCCGAGCACCGCACCCAAGGAGACAGACATGAGCACGCAGACCGTGGCCGTCATCGGCCTGGGCATCATGGGCGGCCCGATGGCCGCCAACCTCGTCGAGGCCGGCTACGACGTCGTCGGCTACAACCGCTCGCCCGGCAAGGTCGAGGCACTCGTGGGCCAGGGCGGCCGCGGAGCCGCCTCGGTCGCCGAGGCCGTCGCCGGGGCGGACGTGGTCATCACGATGGTCCCGGACTCCCCCGACGTGGAGGCCGTCGTCACCGGCGACGACGGCCTGCTGGCCCACGCCCGGGAGGGAGCTCTCTGGATCGACGCCTCCACCATCCGCCCCGACGTCGCCGCGTCGCTGGCGCAGGCTGCGCGCGAGGCCGGCCTCCGGCCGCTCGACGCACCCGTCTCCGGGGGCGAGCAGGGCGCCGTCGACGGGGTCCTCTCGATCATGGTCGGTGGCGAGGCCACGGACTTCGAGGCCGCCCGCCCGGTCCTGGAGGCGGTCGGCCGCACCATCGTGCACGTCGGGCCCAGCGGCTCGGGGCAGACCGTCAAGGCCGCCAACCAGCTCATCGTGGCCGGCAACATCCAGCTGCTCGCCGAGGCCCTCGTCTTCCTGGAGGCCTACGGTGTCGACACCGAGGCCGCCATGGACGTGCTGGGCGGCGGGCTGGCGGGGTCGAAGGTGCTGGAGCAGAAGCGCGGCAACATGCTGGGGCGCACCTTCGACCCGGGCTTCCGCATCGCCCTGCACCACAAGGACCTCGGCATCGTCACCTCGGCCGCCCGCGAGGCCGGCGTCGTCGTCCCGCTCGGCGCGGTGGTCGCCCAGCTCATGGCCGCGGCCGTGGCGCAGGGCGACGGCGGTCTGGACCACTCCGGCCCGCTGCGCGGCGTGGAGCGGCTCTCCGGCCGGGCCGCCGGCGACGGGCAGGAGGTCTGAGATGACCCGGATGCGAGCCGTCGACGCCGCCGTCCTCATCCTCCAGAAGGAGGGCGCCACGCAGGCCTTCGGCCTGCCCGGGGCGGCGATCAACCCCTTCTACTCCGCGGTCCGCGCGCACGGCGGGATCCGCCACGTCCTGGCCCGGCACGTCGAGGCCGCCTCGCACATGGCCGAGGGCTACACCCGGGCGGCACCCGGCAACATCGGCATCTGCGTGGGCACCTCAGGCCCGGCCGGCACCGACATGATCACCGGCCTCTACTCCGCCTGGGCCGACTCCGTGCCGATCCTGGCGATCACCGGCCAGGCGCCGGTGGCCAAGCTGGACAAGGAGGACTTCCAGGCGGTCGACATCGCCTCGATCGCCGCGCCGGTCACCAAGTGGGCGGTCACCGTCAAGGAGGGGGCGCAGGTGCCCGGCGCCTTCCAGAAGGCGTTCAAGCTCATGCGCGAGGGACGACGGGGACCGGTGCTCCTCGACCTGCCCCTCGACGTCCAGCTCGCCGAGATCGACTTCGACATCGACACCTACGAGCCCCTCCCCGTGGCTGTGCCCGCCGCCACGGAGGCCCAGGCCGCGCGGGTCCTGGACATGCTCGCCCGCGCCGAGCGGCCGCTCATCGTCGCGGGCGGCGGGATCATCAACGCCGACGCCGCCGACCGGCTCGTCGAGCTGGCCGAGATCCTGCAGGTGCCGGTCGTGCCGACCCTCATGGGCTGGGGCGCGATCCCCGACGACCACCCGTTGCACGCCGGCATGGTGGGGCTGCAGACCTCGCACCGCTACGGCAACGAGACCTTCCTGGAGTCCGACTTCGTCCTCGGCATCGGCAACCGGTGGGCCAACCGGCACACCGGCGCCCTCGAGGTCTACACCCGAGGTCGCACGTTCGTCCACGTCGACATCGAGCCCACGCAGATCGGACGGGTCTTCGCGCCCGACTACGGCGTGGTCTCCGACGCCGGTGCCTTCCTCGACGCGATCCTGCCGCTGGCCAGGGCCCGGCGCGAGTCCCTCGACGTGCCTGACCTCGGGGTCTGGGGCAAGGAGTGCCAGCAGCGCAAGGCGACCCTGCAGCGCCGCACCCACTTCGACGACGTGCCGATCAAGCCGCAGCGCGTCTACCAGGAGATGAACCGCGCCTTCGGCCGGGAGACGGTCTACGTCTCCACGATCGGCCTGTCGCAGATCGCCGGCGCCCAGCTGCTCCACGTCTACCGCCCCCGGCACTGGATCAACTGCGGGCAGGCGGGGCCCCTGGGCTGGACGATGCCCGCGGCCATCGGGGTGGCCACCGCACGCCCGGACGCGGACGTCGTGGCGCTCTCCGGCGACTACGACTTCCAGTTCCTCCTCGAGGAGCTGGCCGTGGGCGCGCAGTTCAGGATCCCCTACGTCCACGTCCTGGTGAACAACTCCTACCTCGGACTCATCCGGCAGTCCCAGCGGGCGTTCGACATGGACTACCACGTGTCGCTCGGCTTCGACAACATCAACTCCCCCGAGACCCAGGGCTACGGGGTGGACCACGTCAAGGTCGCCGAGGCGCTCGGCTGCCGCGCGGTCCGGGTCACCGACCCCGGCGAGCTCGAGCCCGCCCTGCGGCAGGCGCAGGAGACGGCCCGCGAGCTGCGCGTGCCGGTGGTGGTCGAGGTGATCCTGGAGAAGGTCACGAACATCTCCATGGGCGGCGCCGGGCTGGACAGCGTCACCGAGTTCGAGGCCGTCGCCCTCACCGCCGCCGACGCCCCGACCGCCACGGCACTCATCGAGGCTTAGGCTCCTGCCATGCGTGTGGTGCTCGCCGTGGACAAGTTCAAGGGATCGGCGACCGCCGACGAGGTGGCCGGGGCCCTGGCCGAGGGCTGGCTCGCGCAGGACCCCGACGCCGAGCTGGTCGCCGTCCCGGTGGCCGACGGCGGCGACGGCACCGTGGCTGCCGTGGTCGCCCACGGGTGGACCGCCGTGCCGGCCACCGTGACCGGGCCCTGGGGCGACCCCACCGAGGCGGTCTGGGCCCGCTCCCCCGACCGCGCCACCGGCCTGGTCGAGCTGGCCACCGCCTCCGGGATCGCCCTGAGCGACCAACCCGGGCGGCACGACGACGGTCCCCGGCGTGCGCTCACCGCCACCACCACCGGCACCGGAGAGCTCCTGCGCGCCGCGCTCGAGGCCGGGTGCCGCACCGTCGTCCTCGGGGCGGGCGGCTCGGCGACCACGGACGGGGGCGCCGGGATGCTGCAGGCGCTCGGGGCCCGGCTCCTGGACGAGGCCGGGGCCGAGGTGGCCCCGGGCCTGCCCGGCCTGGAGAAGGTCACCCACGTGGACCTGGCGCCCGCGCGCCGGCTGCTCGGCGAGGCCGAGGTCGTCCTGGCCGCCGACGTCGACAACCCGCTGTGCGGCCCGCGCGGCGCCGCGGCGGTCTACGGTCCGCAGAAGGGCGCGGACCCGGCGACCGTCGCGCGGGCGGACGCCGCGCTCGCGCGCTGGGCCGAGGTCCTCGGCCGGGCCGGCACGCCCCACCTGGAGGACCGGCCCGGGGCCGGGGCGGCCGGCGGTGTCGGCTTCGCCGCGATGGCGGCGCTGGACGCCCGCCGCGTCTCCGGGGTCGGTCTCGTCCTCGACCTCGTCGGCCTGGACGAGGCGCTGGAGGGCGCCGACCTGGTCGTCACCGGCGAGGGCCGGCTGGACGCCCAGACGCTGGAGGGCAAGGCCCCGGCGGGCGTGCTCGAGGCCGCCCGCCGCCACGGCCTCCCCGTCGTCGCGGTCTGCGGCACCAACGACCTGGGGCGCGCGGAGGCCCTCGAGGCCGGATTTGCCGCCGTCCGCACCCTGCAGGAGGAGGAGTCCGACCCGGACCGCTGCATGGCCGACCCGCTGCCGGTGCTGCGCCGCGTCGGGGCTCGCCTCGCGGCCGCTCCCCCCGGCCAGGACGTCAGGCGGGAGGGCACGGACGCCTCCCGGACGTCAGCGACCGCCACCCCGCCCGACCCGACGACCGGACGGAGCCCACGATGACCGTCGAGGACCCGACCCTGCTCGCCGGCGTCAACGCCCCCGACCAGGTGCGCGCCCAGCTCGGGCATGCGCGCCGCGACCCGGGCCCCCGGGGGCTGCCGCCCGCGCCCTACGACCTCGTGGTGCGGGCGGCACGTGTCGTCACCCCCGCCGGCACGGTGGCCGCCGAGGTCGGTGTCCGCGACGGGCGGATCGCGGCCGTGGCCGCCGCGGGCAGCCGGCTGCGGGGCACCGCCGAGACCGACCTGGCCGCCGACGAGGTGCTCCTGCCGGGGCTCGTCGACGCCCACGTCCACGTCAACGACCCCGGGCGCACCGAGTGGGAGGGCTTCGCCAGCGCCACCCGCGCCGCGGCCGCCGGCGGCGTCACCACGATCGTGGACATGCCGCTCAACTCGGTCCCCTCCACGGTCACGGTCGAGGCGCTGGAGCTCAAGCGCACCGTGGCCTGGGCCCAGGCGCACGTGGACGTGGGCTTCTGGGGCGGCGCCGTCCCCGGCAACCGCGACCAGCTGCCGGAGCTGGACCGTGCCGGGGTCTTCGGCTTCAAGTGCTTCACCCTGCCCTCCGGCGTCGACGAGTTCCCGCCGCTGGACCGGCGCCAGCTGCGCGAGCACCTCGCCCAGGTCGCCTCCTTCGGCGGACTGATGATCGTGCACGCCGAGGACGCCGGCTGCATCGCCGACGCCGCACCGCCGCGGGGCGGGGTCTACGCCGACTTCCTCGCCTCCCGCCCCGACGAGGCCGAGGAGCTCGCCGTCGCCGACCTGGTCGACGCCCTCCGGACGACCGGCGCGCGGGGCCACCTGCTGCACGTGTCCTCGGCCCGGGTCCTCCCGCTGGTCTCGGCCGCCAGGCGCGACGGGGTCGACCTCACCGCGGAGACCTGCCCGCACTACCTGACCCTCACCGCCGAGGACGTCCCGGACGGCAGCACGGCCTTCAAGTGCTGCCCACCCATCCGGGGACGGGACAACCGCGACCAGCTGTGGGCGGGGCTGCTCGACGGCACCATCGCCTACGTCGCCTCCGACCACTCCCCAGCCACCCCCGAGCTCAAGGACGTCGACGGCGGCGACTTCGGACGTGCCTGGGGCGGGATCGCGGGCGTGCAGGTGCAGCTGTCGGTGGTGTGGACCGAGGCCCGACGCCGGGGCATCCCCCTGGACCGGGTCGTCGGCTGGATGTCGACGGCCCCGGCGGCCCGCCTCTCGCTGGCGTCCAAGGGAGCCGTCGAGGTCGGTCGAGACGCCGACCTGGTCGTCTTCGCCCCGGACGAGCGGTGGACCGTCGACCCGGGACGCCTGCTGCACAGGCACCCGGTCAGCCCCTACGCCGGGCGGAGCCTGCACGGCGTCGTGCGACGCACCTACCTGCGCGGCGAGCAGGTGCGCGGCCAGGACCCGCGTGGCCGCCTGCTCGTGCCGACCCCGTCGACGCCGCGCGCCGAGGGGTAGGCCCCCGGGCTCAGGCGGGCCGGGCGAACGGCTCGACGTCCCTGACCAGCGGCACCAGGACCTCATACACCTCGGCCGAGGCGGCGGCCACGATCCCGCCGGGCCGGCTCGCCGGGGCGTAGGCCTCCCCCTCCGTCGTGCCCACGAAGCCGCCGACCTCCGAGACGGCCAGGGCTCCGGGCACGTGGTCCCAGGGCATGGTGCCCCGGTAGACCAGCGCCTCGCACCCGCCGGACGCGAGCTGGGGATAGTCGATGCCGCAGCTCACCCAGGTCAGCGCCAGGGGGCCCACCGGGCCCAGCGCGGCACCGACCAGCCTGCGCGCCGAGGTGCGCACGTCCCACTCCTGCGGGCGGGCCGGGGCCGGGCCGAGGCCGGCCACCCGCACACCGTCGCGCCACAGCCCGGCGCCGCGCTCGGCCACGTAGGCGGTGCGGTGCTGAGGCTGCCAGATCCAGGCGCGGACCGCCTCCCCGTCACGGACCTCGCCCACCATGACGGCGTGGTCGGGCGAGCCGTGGACGAAGTTGCGGGTGCCGTCGACGGGGTCGACGGTGAACGCGTGCTCGGCCCCCCGGAACGCCTCCAGCAGGCCGGCATCCTCCGCGTAGGCCTCCTCCCCCAGCACGAGCGCGTCCGGGTAGGCGTCGCGCAGCGCGGCGGTGATGATCGCCTCCGCCTCCTGGTCGGCGACCGTGACGAGGTCGCCCGGGTGGGTCTTGGACGAGACATCGCCCTCCTCCAGGGCACGGAACCTGGGGTTGATGACCTCCTCCGCGGTCTCCTTCAGGAGGGTGAGCACGTCGTCGGTGGAGATGGCGTCAACAGGCACGCCTGCCACTGTGCCACACGCCTGCGACCGGAAAACCCGTTGCCGTCGCCGGGGCAGGCGCGCCACCCTGGGTGCACGTGCACGGCATACCCGCCCGTGCCCCGAGAGGAAGGAGCGTGCGATGTCCGACGCTGCCCGCGGTCCCCGGACCGCACCCACCACCCTTCCGACCAGGAGCACCAGTGCACTCTCCGCACCCCCGGACCCCCACGGGTGACCTCGACCCGTTCTTCACCTTCGACTACGTCCCCGTCGACCTCCCCGGCGAGACCGACGCCGACCGCCGCCCCACCACCTGGTGGGACGTCGAGCGGGGCGCACGCGGCCCGGACCCGAGACCCGACTGGGTCGTCGTGGACGCCGGGGCCGTCGACACCGAGCTCGGCGTGCTCAAGACCGGCAAGGAGGCCGACGTCTTCCTGCTCGAGCGCGCCTCGGAGCGGACCGACGAGGCCTGCCTGATGGCGGCCAAGCGCTACCGCGACCAGGACCACAGCGCCTTCCGCCGCAGCGCCGTGTACACCGAGGGCCGCGGCGTCCGCCGCAGCCGTGACCAGCGCGCGCTGGAGCGCAGGAGCGCCTACGGGCGGCAGGTCGCCGCCGGCCGCTGGGCCCTCGCCGAGTGGGAGGCCCTCACGACCGCGTGGTCGGCGGGCGTGGCCGTGCCCTACCCGGTGTCGGTGCAGGGCACCGAGCTGCTCATGGAGTTCGTCGGCTCCCCCGACGCCGAGGCTGCGCCACGGCTGGCGCAGGCCCGCCCGTCCGCGGAGCTGCTGGCCCACTGCTGGGAGCAGGTGCGCACCGTCGTGCTCGACCTGGCCGAGCTGGGGTGGGCCCATGGCGACCTGTCCCCCTACAACCTGCTGCTGCACGGCGAGGTCGTCGTCGTGATCGACCTGCCCCAGGTGGTCGACGTCGTCGCCAACCCCCGCGGCCCCGAGCTGCTCCACCGGGACTGCGTCAACGTGGCGGCGTGGTTCGCCGCCCGAGGTCACGACGCGGACGCGGACGTGCTCTTCGCCGAGGCGGTGGCCCGGGCGATGTGAGGGGCCGGCCGTGGGCGGGCTCCCGTCGCGCTGGCCCCCGTCCCTGCCGGCCGGGGTGCGTCGCTCGGCGTGTCGCGCGCATCACGGACGTGCACTGCGGCGTGTCGGTCGCCAGAACGACCGACACGCCGCAGTGCACCATGCGCTCGTGCACGACACGCCGGGGCCGGGCGACCGGCTCCCCGACTGCTCAGGCCAGCTCGGCCGCGAGGGTGATCTCGGTGCCGGCCAGCGCCTTGGACACCGGGCAGCCTGCCTTGGCCTGGTCGGCGAGGCGCTGGAAGTCCTCGGCGGAGATGCCCTCGACCTGGCCGCGCACGGTCAGGTGGATGCCGGAGATCTCCGGGCCGTTCGGGTCGAAGGTCACCTCGGCGCGGGTGTCGAGCTGGGTGGCCGGCGTGCCGTTCTTGTCCAGGATGTTGGAGAACGCCATCGAGAAGCAGCCCGCGTGCGCGGCGCCGATGAGCTCCTCGGGGTTGGTCGTGCCCTGCCCCTCCTCGGTGCGTGCCTTCCAGCTCAGGTCGAAGGTGCCGAGACCGGAGCTGTCCAGCCTGGTCGTCCCGGAGCCATCGAAGAGGTTGCCCTGCCACGTGGCGCTGGCGTTGCTGGTGAGTGCCATCTGATCCTCCTGTCGTCGCCGGCCGGCGGCCCCGACCGGGCTGCTCCCATCCTCAACCATGAGCCAGGGGCCGCAACCGGCGGGGTCGTGCACCAGCCCCGGCCGCCGCAACCGGCGGGGTGAGGCACCGCTCCCAGCACCGCAACCATCCGGGGTGAGGCGTCAGCCCCGGCCGCGGCAACCACCGGTCAGGCGCCGGCCCCGGCCGCCGCGGCCTCCACCGCCGCCTCGTCGTCGACCAGCGAAGCCTCGAGCCGCTCGCGTCGCCCCTCGTCGAGGTCCAGCGCGGCGATGCCGGCCCGCGTCGCCGCCGCGACCTCCTTGGCCTGGGCGGCGCTGACCAGCCCCAGCCGCAGCGCGTGCGCGGCTGCGCCGGCGTAGGTGCTGAACACGTGCACCCCCTGCGCGGCGTAGGCCGCCCGCTCCTCCCGGGACAGCCCGGTGACGTCGTGCAGCAGCGTGCCGACGATGTGCTCCGGCGCGCGCAGGTGCATCTGCGCCCCGACCTGCCCGTCGGCCTGGCCGCTGTCGCCGACGAAGACCATCCGGCACTCCGGGAAGAGGAGGCGGTCGCGCTCCATGTTCTGGATCTTGCGCTCGGCGATCGCCGCCCTGGCGTGCAGGTTGAGCAGCGAGCCCCCGAGCACGGAGTGCGGCGGGAGCCCGAGCCCGGAGAGGTGGTTGCGGGTGTACTGCTCCACCAGCCCCCGCGGACCGCCCGGCCGCGCCGTGACGAAGGTCAGGTCCCCCGCGCGCCCGGGCTCCTCGGCCGCCCCGTCGTCGAGCGCCTGCAGCAGCTGCACGACACCCGGGTAGACCGTCCCCCGCGGGTAGCGGTCGTCGTGCAGCGCGCACAGCACGGTGTCGTCGATGTCGCACAGCACCCGCAGGTCGGAGGTCGGGTCGACGAGCGCCTGCGCGGCGAAGTGCTCGAGCAGCCGCCCCCGCAGGTCCTCGTCGACGTCCTCGAAGACGAGGTGCTCCAGGTCGTGGTAGTCGCCGGTGGCGTTGATCCGGTACTTCAGGTCGTGGAAGGCCACGCCGGTCCGCGACACCATGAGGTCGACGATCGCCTCCTGGTGCGAGCGCGGCGTCGGGCCCCGGTGCAGCGCCGACAGCACCTCGGCCAGGGACGCCGTCGACAGCTCCTCGACCCGCTCCCGGAGCAGCAGCGCGAGCAGCTCGGTGCGGTGCCGCGGGCCCCACACGTGGTCGTCGACGTCACCGACCAGCTTGTCCACGTCCAGATCGGCCAGCACCGCGTCGAGCTCCCCCTCGGGCACCTCCCGCAGGATCCCCAGCACCCTGGCCTCCGCCTGCGTCCCGGTGCGCCAGCCGTCGGTGAGGTCGGTGATCTGCTGGGCGCGTGCGTCCATGGTGCTCCCCTGGGTCGGTGGTCCGGTGTGCTCAGCAGGGTATGCGGTGCGCCCGCCTCACCGCGGCACCTCCAGCGCTCCCGGGGTCACCGCGACCTCCGCGCGCACGACGTCGGGCACGACGTCGCCGTCCACCTGGGCCAGGACCGGCTCCGGCGCGGTGACGACGAGGCCCCGGCCGGAGCGGTGCCGGATCGCGGGATGGTCGGCGGGCGTCGTGCGGGCCACGCCGGCGCGGGCCACGGCCGCCCAGTCGCCCAGCCCCCGCGGCGAGACCAGCACCACGTGGAGCAGCCCGTCGTCGAGGCCCGCCTGCGGGGCGACCCTGGCCCCGGCGGGCAGCCGGGCGGCGTTGACCGCGAGGACGCTCCACAGCGGGCCGGCGCCCACCTCGGCGCCGTCGAGGTCCACCCGCAGCGCGTGGCCCCGGTCGCCGAGCAGGCGCAGGCCCGGCAGGAAGTAGGCCAGCCACCGCAGCCGCGCCTTGGTGGCCGGCGTGACGGCGGCGAGGGTCGCGGCGTCGTGGCCGAGACCGGTGACGACGAGGAACGGGTGCTGCGAGCGGGACCCGTCCGCCGCCGTCAGGGCGACCCGGCCCAGGTCGGTCGGCCGTGGCTGCCCGGACACGGCCAGGTGCGCGGCGCGCCTGCGGTCCCGCAGCGGGAGACGCGCGCTGCGGGCGAAGAGGTTGGCGGTCCCGACCGGGACCACGCCCAGCGGCACGCCGCTGCCCCCGAGGGCCCCGGCGACGACGCGGACGGTCCCGTCCCCCCCGACGACGACCACGCGGGAGACGCCCTGCTCCACGGCATACCTCGCCTGGTGGGCACCCGGCCGCCCGACGGTGGTGCCGAGCACGAGCGGCTCCCCGGCCCCGGCGGCGGAGCAGGCGGCGCGGACCGCGCGCAGGGCGTCCTCGGCGTCGCGGGAGACCGGGTTGAGGACGACCGCGACGCGGTGCGTGCCGCCGTCGGGCATCGCGCTCAGCCCAGGCGGGCGGCCAGGGAGGTCGCGACCGCGTCGGCGGTGAGGCCGATGCGCTCGAGGACCTGCTCGCGGGAGCCGTGGTCGAGGAAGGCCGGGGGGACGCCGTAGGCGTGGACCGGGACAGCGTTGCCGTCGACGCGCAGGGCCTCGGCGACCCGGTCGGCGACACCGCCGACGAGCCCGTCCTCGACGACGGCGACCGCGCGGGCGGACCGGGCCAGGCCGACGACGTCGGCGCTGACCGGCAGGACCCAGCGCGGGTCGACCACCCTCACGCGGTGGCCCTCGGCGACGAGCTTGTCGGCCACCTCGAGCGCGGTCGTGGCCATCGGACCCACCCCGACGATCAGCAGGTCGGCCGGCGCGTCGTCGGCGCCGGGTGCGTCCGCCCCGGGCCCCTCCGCGTCGCGGAGCACGTCGACCTCGCCGACCCGGCGGACCGCCGGGACCGGTGCGCCCGCGGACCCCTTGGGGAAGCGCACCACCGTCGGGCCGTCGTCGACCTCGACCGCCTCGCGGATGGCCAGGGCCACCTGCTCGGCGTCGCGGGGGGCGGCGACGCGGACTCCGGGCACGAGGCCGAGCAGGCGCAGGTCCCACATCCCGTTGTGGCTCGCCCCGTCGGTGCCGGTGACGCCGGCGCGGTCCAGGACGAAGGTGACGCCCTGGCGGTGCAGGGCGCAGTCCATGAGGAGCTGGTCGAAGGCGCGGTTGAGGAAGGTCGCGTAGACGCAGACGACCGGGTGCAGACCGGCGTAGGACAGGCCCGCCGCCATCGTCACGGCGTGCTGCTCGGCGATCCCGACGTCGAAGACCCGGTCGGGGAAGCGCTCGGCGAAGGGCTGCAGCCCGACCGGGATGAGCATCGAGGCGGTGAGCGCGACGAGGTCGGTGCGCTCCCGACCCAGGCGGACCAGCTCGTCGCTGGCCTCGTCGGTCCAGCTGCGCCCGGAGAGCTCCAGCGGCAGACCCGTCTCGGGGTTGATCTTGCCGACGGCGTGGAAGCGGTCGGCCTCGTCGGCGGTGGCCGGGTCGTAGCCGTGGCCCTTCTCGGTGATCGCGTGGACGAGCACGACGCCGCCGAAGTCGTGCGCCCGGCGCAGCGCCGTCTCCATCGCCTGGACGTCGTGGCCGTCGACGGGCCCGAGATACTTCAGACCGAGGTCCTCGAACATGCCCTGCGGGCTGACGATGTCCTTCAGGCCCTTCTTGACGCCGTGCAGCGTCTCGTAGACCTGGCGGCCGACCACCGGCGTGCGGTGCAGCTGACGCTTGCCCCAGGACAGGACGTGCTCGTACTCCGGGAGCGCGCGGAGGGAGGCGAGGTAGTCGGCCATGCCGCCCCGGGTGGCGGCGTAGGAGCGCTCGTTGTCGTTGATGACGATGACCAGCGGCAGGTCGCGCTGCTCGGCGATGTTGTTGAGCGCCTCCCAGGCCATGCCCCCGGTGAGCGCGCCGTCGCCGATGACCGCGACCGTGTGGCGGTCGGTCTCGCCGCGCAGCTTGCGGCCGCTGGCGATCCCGATCGCCCAGGAGAGCGAGGTCGAGGCGTGGGAGTTCTCGATGACGTCGTGGTCGGACTCGGCGCGGCTGGGGTAGCCGGACAGCCCGCCCTCCTTGCGCAGCCCGGAGAAGTCGTGCCGGCCGGTGAGCAGCTTGTGCACGTAGCCGATGTGGCCGGTGTCGAAGAGCAGCGTGTCGCGTGGGGAGTCGAAGACACGGTGCAGCGCGATGGTGAGCTCGACCACGCCCAGGTTGGGGCCGAGGTGGCCGCCGGTGCGTGAGACCGACTCGATGAGGTAGTCCCGGATCTCCCGCGCCAGCAGGTCGACCTGACGCCCCGAGAGCCGCTTGAGGTCGCTGGGGCCGGTGATGGTGCGCATGAGTGCCACGGGTCCGTCCTTGGGTCGAGCGTCGTCGTCGGCCGGGAGCGCCCCCGACGAGTCCGGCCAGTGTAGGGCGACCATCCTGGAGGACGCCTGGGCGACGCGCTCCCTCAGGCGACGGGCGCCCGCAGCCGCAGCGCCTCCAGGAGCAGGCCGGCCGCGCGGTGCGCCGCCCGCAGCCGCAGCCCCTCCCGGGTGAGCGAGTCCAGGACGTCCCCCAGGCTGCCCGCGGGCAGCACCGGGCCGAGCTCGGGCCGGACGTCGCGCCACGCCCCCCGCATCGCCTCCAGCTGCGCCTCGAGGTGCCGTCGCGCCACCCAGGCGAGGGCCACGGGGTGGCGGCGCCACGCCTGGTAGGCGCGGTAGTCGGCCGGGCACTGGTCGAGCAGCCACGAGACCGCGGCCTGCTCCCACCCGGGCACCCCGGCCGGGGGCACCCGGTCCGGCCAGCCGGGAGGTCCGCTCGTCATGCGAACAAGTGTACGACTCTGTCCCGACAGTCGCGCCCCGCCAGGGCTCCGGTAGGCTTCCCTCAATTGGGACACGCCTGGATTTCCATAATGAGCGGGGCCTATGGTTAGGTGAGCCTCACCAAAGTCACCACAACCTCGGAGGACACCCCCGACCATGCGCCGGATCACCCTGCTCGCCACCGCGCTCGCGAGCACGCTCGCCCTCGCCGCCTGCGGCACCACCTCGGACGCCGAGGAGGGCGGCGCCGCGGGCGAGACCGTCACCGTCACCGACGCCAGCGGCGCCGAGGTCGAGGTGCCCCTCGACCCGGAGGTCGTCGTCACCACCGACTGGAGCGTCGCCCGCACCCTCAACGACCTGGGCGTCGAGCTGGACGGCGTCCCGGCCGCCAGCGCAGGCCTGCCGGACGACATGTCGGCGCTCGCCGACGTGACCGCCGTCGGTTCGGTCAAGGAGCCCGACTTCGAGGGCATCAGCGCCCTGGAGCCCGACCTGGTCATCGTCGCCAGCCGCTCCGGCACGCCCGAGATCGTCGCGGAGATGAAGAAGATCACCCCGAACGTCATCGACATGTCCGCCCGCTGGGAGGACCCGGCCGACCAGCTGGACACCATCGAGGAGCGCGTGGTCGACCTGGGCAAGATCTTCGGCAAGGAGGCCGAGGCGCAGCAGCAGATCGACGAGGCCCGCGCCGGCGTCCAGGAGATCCACGACCAGGTCAGCACCTCCGGCGACACCGCGATGTTCGTCCAGGTCTCCGGCGGCACCGTGAGCGCCTACGGCCCCGGCTCGCGCTTCGGCATCGTCTACGAGGACTTCGGCTTCGCCGACACCGGCGCCCCCGTCGACAGCGAGGACGCGCACGGCCAGGAGATCAGCCAGGAGTTCTTCACCCAGTACGACCCCGAGGTGCTGCTGGTCCTGGACCGCTCGCAGGCCATCGGCGAGGAGGCCGAGTCCGCCCTCGACGTGCTCGACAACGGCCTCGTCGACCAGACGAAGGCGGCCAACGACGGGCGCATCGCGCAGGTCGACGGCTTCTCCTGGTACATCGCCAACGCGGCGCCCGCGTCGCTGCGCCAGATGGTCGAGGACGTCAAGAAGACCCTGTGACCGCTCCCAGCACCGCCCCGCCCCGCACCCCGGCCACCACCCCGGCCGGGGTGCGGGGCCGTGCGCGCCGGCTGCCCGTCGTCGGCGCGGTCGCCGCGCTCGTCCTGGCCGCCTACCTCTCGCTCGGCATCGGCGTCGCCGACGTCTCGGTCGGCGACCTGCTCCACCCCACGGCCGAGCAGTGGCAGATCCTCACAGTCTCCCGCATCCCGCGCACGGCCGCGGTCCTGCTGGCCGGCGCCGCCCTGTCGGTCGCCGGCCTCATCATGCAGCGGATCACCCAGAACCGGTTCGTCTCCCCCTCGACCTCCGGCACGGTCGAGGCCGCGGTCCTCGGGATCCTGCTGGCCACGCTCCTCGTCGGCGACTCCTCGCTCCTGGTCAAGATGCTGATCGCGATCGTCACCGCGATCGCCGGCACGCTCGTCTTCCTCCAGCTGCTCGAGCGGATCCGTCACCAGGACCCGATCGTCGTCGCCCTCGTGGGCCTCATGTACGGCGGCGTCATCGGCGCGGTCACCACCTTCATCGCCTACCAGCGCGACCTCATCCAGTACCTCGACGTCTGGACGACCGGGTCCTTCTCCGGCATCCTGCAGGGCCGCTACGAGCCCATCTACCTGGTCCTGGCCGCCGGCGTCCTCGGCTATGTCTGGGCCGACCGCTTCACCGTCGTCGGCATGGGCCGCTCGATGGCCACCAACCTGGGCGTGCACTACCGGCGCACGATGTACGTCGGCCTCATCGTCGTCTCGGTCATGGCGGCCGTCGTCGTCGTGGTCGTCGGCGCGATCCCCTTCCTCGGGCTCATCGTCCCCAACGTGGTGACGCTGCTGCTCGGCGACCACCTGCGACGGGTCCTGCCCGCGACCGCGATCGCCGGCGCCGGCTTCGTCCTGCTCTGCGACGTCGTCGCCCGCACGGTCCGCTACCCCTACGAGCTGCCGGTCGCCACCATCGCCGGCGCCGTCGGCGCGGCCGTCTTCATCGTCCTCATCCTGCGCGCGGGGAAGGCGAACGCGTCATGACCACGATCGCCCCCGCGCCCTCCCGCCCCACCTCGGCGGACACCCCCGCCACCGAGGCGCAACGGCGGACGCGCACCCGCGCCGTCCTGCTCGTCCTGGGCGTCCTCGTCGCCGCGGCGTGCACCGCATACCTGCTGTATGACGTGCGCGGCAGCTGGTCCTACGCGATGGACCTGCGCACCCGCCAGCTCGCGGCGCTGGTGATCACCGGCGCCGCCGCCGGAGCCTCCAGCCTCGTCTTCCAGACCGTGGCCGGCAGCCGGATCCTCACCCCGAGCGTGATGGGCTTCGACGCCCTCTACATGCTCATCCAGACGGTGATCGTCTACACCCTCGGCTCGGCGGCCTTCCTCGCACTGACGCCGGGCCAGCACTTCGTCCTCGACGCGCTGCTGCTGACCGGCTTCGGCTGGCTGCTCTTCAGCTGGCTCTTCCGCCGCTCGAGCCGCAACCTGCTCATGCTCGTGCTCGTCGGCGTGGTGCTCGGCTCGTTCTTCGCCTCGCTCACCTCGCTCGCCTCCCGGCTGCTGTCGCCGGACGACTTCCTCACGCTCCAGGACGTCATGTTCGCCACGTTCAGCACGGCCGACCCCGAGCTGCTGTGGACCGCGGGCATCGTCACCGTGCTCTGCGTGGCCGCGCTCGTGCCGCTCAACCGCCGCCTCGACGTCGTCGCCCTCGGCCACGACCCGGCCGTGACCCTCGGCGTGGCCTTCCACCGGACGGTCAGGATCACGCTCGCCGTCATCACGCTGCTCGTCTCGGCGGCCACCGCGCTGGTCGGGCCGATGCTCTTCCTCGGCCTCGTCGTGGCCAACCTCGCCCGTCAGCTGGTGCCCACGCACCGGCACGCGGTCCTGGTGCCCGTGGCGATCCTCGTCGGCATCCTGACCTGCGTCGGCGGGCAGTTCGTCGTCGTGCACGTCTTCCACCTGACCACCACCCTGAGCGTCGTCGTCAACCTGGTCGGCGGCCTCTACTTCCTGCGCCTGCTCATGAGGACGGTCCTGCTGTGATCACCATCGACCACGTCACCCACCGCTACGGGTCCACGACGGTGCTCGACGACGTCAGCCTGGAGCTGCCCAAGGGCAGCCTGACCTCGGTCATCGGCCCCAACGGCGCAGGCAAGTCCACGCTCTTCTCGGTCGTCTCCCGCCTGCTGCGACCCACCAGCGGCGGCGTCACCGTCGACGGCCTGCAGGTCAGCACCGCCCGCGACGCCGACGTGGCGCGCCGCCTCGCCGTGCTGCGCCAGGACAACCAGGTCGCCGCCCGGCTCACCGTGCTCGACCTCGTGCGCTTCGGCCGCTTCCCGCACTCCGGCGGACGGCTCACCCAGGAGTGCCACGCCAAGGTCGAGGAGGCCCTGGACTGGCTGCAGCTGGACGCGCTGCGCGACCGCTACCTCGACCAGCTCTCCGGCGGCCAGCGCCAGCGCGCCTTCATCGCGATGGTCCTGGCGCAGGACACCGACTACCTGCTGCTCGACGAGCCGCTCAACAACCTGGACATGAAGCACTCGGCCGCGATGATGTCGCTGGTCCGCCGGGCCGTCGACGAGCTCGGCAAGACCGTCGTCGTGGTCATGCACGACATCAACTTCGCCTCCGCCTACTCCGACCACATCGTCGCCATGCGCGACGGCTGCGTGGTCGCCGCCGGCCCGCCGGCGCAGATCATGCGCCGCGAGGTGCTGCAGGACGTCTTCGACATGGACATCCACGTGCAGGACCTCAACGGCATGCGGCTGGGCGTCTTCTGGACGCCGGGCGCCCCCGTGGCGGCCGCGCCCCTGCTGGGGTCGGAGGAGGGTGCCGCCCCCGGCGGCCCTGCCACCGGCGACCCGGCGGCTGCGGCCGACGGCACCGCATACCCCCAGATGTCCGTCCGCGCCGGTCGCTGACCGGTCGACCCGCACACACCCCACGCCACCGAGGAGACCTCATGACGCATACCCGCACCGCCCTGGTCGCCACCGACGCGCCTGCCCGCTACGCCAAGCAGCTGGCCTCGCACCTGGGGCGCAAGATGACCGTCACCGAGACCGACGGCGGCCCGGAGCTCTCGATGACCTTCGACGAGGGCGCCGCCACCTGCCTGATGGACACCTCCGGCGCCGACCGGCTCGGCCTGCACGTGCAGGGCTCCTGCGGACCGGCGGCCGACCGCATGACGGGCGTCGTCGGCTCGCACCTGGAGCGTTTCGGCGCCAGGGCGGGCCTCGAGGTCGACTGGACCTCCTGACCGGGCCCGGGCTCAGAGGAAGCCGTGCCGGGCCAGCGGCCCGATGAGCTCCCGCTCCTCGTAGGACAGGTGCGAGAGCAGCGTGTCGGTGAGCAGGTCGACGCTGGCCTGCAGCTCCTCCAGCGCGTCCCGGCCGGCCTGCCCGTAGCCGTCCTGCCCGACCATGGCCACGAGCGCCCGGTCCACCCGGTCGAGCACGTCGGCGATGACCTCGTGCTCGGCCTCGAGCCGGTCGAGCACCGGCCCGACGGAGGGCTCCGCGGCCCGCAGGTGCGGGAACACCGACCGGTCCTCGAGGGTGTGGTGCCCGGTGACGATCCGGCAGTAGGACTGGCAGAACGCCCCGAGGGTCCAGCTGTTCTGCCGCATGGCGAGGGTGTTGAGCACCGACCGGGCCTGCCCGACCGACAGGTGGCCCGTGCGCACCTGGTCGACCACCTCGCGGACCTGACCGAGCTCCTGGCGCAGGTGGTCGTGGATGTCGACGAGGTGCTGCGGAGCCGCCAGGCTCTCGGGAGGGTATGACGTGGGGGCGCCGCGCGGCACCGGCGCCTGCGGCCGGGCGCTCTCGTCCCAGTCCAGCTCGCCGGTCAGGCGGGTGCCGTCGTCCGGGGTGGGCGGCACCGCCTCCTCCAGACGCTGCGCCCGCGCGTCCGCGGCAGCCGTCCGGGCGGCGGTCGACCCGCTCGACGCCCTGCCGCCCCGGGCCGCCTCGACGAGTTCGCGGAGCCGGGGACCGACCTCCTGGCCCAGGCGCCGGACCACGTCCGGGTCGTCGGTGGCCAGCACGAAGGTGGACATGCCGTGCTCGAGGGCGAGCCCGGCGAGCTGCTCGGCCCAGTCGGCGGGGCCCCCGGCCAGGCCGCCGCGCCCGGCGTGGACGTTGTAGAGCCGGACCACGTCCTGCGGCGTCCGGCCGGCCTCCACCGCGGCCTCGTCGATCCGGGCGTTGGCCGCCGCGAGCCGCTCCGGCGCCAGGTAGCCCATGCTCGGCACCCAGCCGTCGGCGAGCCGTCCGGTCAGGCGCAGCATCCGCGGTCCGTAGGCGCCGACCCAGATGGCCGGCTCCCCCGCCGGCCGCGGACCGGCGTGCAGGCCCTTGACCCGGTAGTGGTCGCCCTCGACGCGCACCGACCCCTCGCCGCGCCAGACCTGGCGGACGACGTCGATCGCCTCGGCCAGCGCCTCCACCGCCTCCCCGGGCGTGCGGCGGGGGCCGCCGGCGGCGGCGATGGCGTCCCAGAAGGCGCCGGCGCCGAGGCCGAGGTCGACCCGGCCCCCGGAGAGCAGGTCGAGGGTCGCGACCGAGCGGGCCAGCACGGTGGGCGGCCGCAGCGGCAGGCTGACGACGTCGGGCGCCACGCGCACGCTGCTGGTGCGCGCCGCGATCCAGGACAGCAGCGTCCAGGTGTCGACCTGGCGCGCGTTGTAGGGGTGGTCCTGGACCGCGACCAGGTCGACGCCCGCGGTGTCCGCGACCAGCGCCAGCTTGACGGCCCGCTCGGGCCGCGCCGCGTCGGGGCCGGGGAAGATGCCCAGCCGGATCTCGTGGCCGTAGTCGGTCATGGGCGTCAAACCTAGGGCAGGGGTGCCGCCGGGGCGACCGCCACGCGGACCCTGTTGGCCCAGGGGTCCTCGAAGGAGACGGTCCGCCCGTCGTCGGCCGTGGCCACCCCGTGGTGCCGCATGCGCTCGGCGAGCGCGCCGAGGTCGTCCGTCGAGGGCACCTCGATGTCCACCTGCCCCAGCCCCAGCGTCGGGAAGCGGCGTCCTGCGCCACGGCTGCGCCAGACGTTCATCGCCATGTGGTGGTGGTAGCCGCCGGCGCTGACGAAGAGCGCCTGGCCGCCCAGCTCGGCGGTGATGTCGAAGCCCAGGCGGTCGACGTAGAACTCCTTGGCGGTGCGGACGTCGCCGACCGACAGGTGCACGTGCCCGACGACCGCGTCGCCGGTGCCCGGCGTCTCGAGCGCCTCCGGCGTGAGGTGCTCGCGCAGGAACGCCCGGGGGTCGAGGTAGATCGTGTCCATCTCCACCCGGCCGTGCACCCAGCTCCACCGCGTCCGGTCGCGGTCCCAGTAGAGCTCGACGCCGTTGCCCTCCGGGTCGTCCAGGTAGAACGCCTGGCTGACCAGGTGGTCGGCGCTGCCGGTGAACCGCTGCGGAGCCTGCTGCGCGACCGAGGCCAGGACGGCGGCCAGCTCGGCCTGGGTCGGGAAGAGGATGGCGGTGTGGAAGAGGCCGGCCGAGCCGGGCGTCGCGTGCCGCAGCCGGGGGCTGTGCCGCAGGACGACCAGCGGGGCGCTCCCCCGCCCGAGCGTGACGACCGGACCCTCCTCGGCCAGCACCTGCAGGGTGAGGACGTCGCGGTAGAAGGCGGTCATGCCGGTCAGGTCTCCGACGTCGAGGGTCACCGGGCCCATCGAGGTGTCGGCGGCGAGGCGGTCGGGGCGCGGGGTCGGGACGGTCACGGGAGACTCCTCATCGTGGATGACGTGTCACCTATCCTACTCCCTCGGACAGGCGGACGCCCCGCCGACCTCGAGGGTCGACGGGGCGTCCGGTCCGGGGGCCGCTGGGGCGCCGCAGCGGGTCAGGCGTTGACGAGCGAGCGCAGGACGTACTGCAGGATGCCGTCGTTGCGGTAGTAGTCCGCCTCGCCGGGGGTGTCGATGCGCACGACCGCGTCGAACTCCACCGTCTCGCCGGACTCCTTGGTCGCGGTCACCTTCACCGTCCGCGGGGTGCTGCCCTCGTTCATCGCGGTGATGCCGGAGATCGCGAAGGTCTCGGTGCCGTCCAGGCCGAGGGAGTCGGCGTTCTGGCCCTCCGGGAACTGCAGCGGGAGCACGCCCATGCCGATGAGGTTGGAGCGGTGGATCCGCTCGTAGGACTCGGCGATGACGGCCTTGACGCCCAGCAGCCGGGTGCCCTTGGCCGCCCAGTCACGGGAGGACCCCGAGCCGTACTCCTTGCCGGCGAGGATCACCAGCGGGACACCGGCGGCCTGGTAGTTCTGCGACGCGTCGAAGATCGTCGTCTGCTCGCCGCCCGCGGTGAAGTCGCGGGTGAAGCCGCCCTCGACGCCGTCCAGCAGCTGGTTCTTCAGCCGGATGTTGGCGAAGGTGCCGCGGATCATCACCTCGTGGTTGCCGCGGCGCGAGCCGTAGGAGTTGAAGTCCCGGCGCTCGACGCCGTGCTCGGACAGGTAGCGGCCCGCGGGGCTGTCGGCCTTGATCGAGCCTGCCGGGCTGATGTGGTCGGTGGTCACCGAGTCGCCCAGCTTGGCCAGCACCCGGGCGCCGGAGATGTCCTCGACCGGCGCCGGCTCGGCCTGCATGCCCTCGAAGTAGGGAGGACGGCGCACGTAGGTGGAGTCGTCGACCCAGTCGAAGCTGTCGCCCTCCGGCGTCGGCAGCGACTGCCAGCGCTCGTCGCCGGCGAAGACGTCGGCGTAGTCCTCGGTGAACATGTCGCGGCTGATCGAGCCGGCGATCGTGGCCTCGACGTCCTCGACGGCCGGCCAGATGTCCTCGAGGAAGACGTCCTGGCCGTCCTTGTCCTGGCCCAGCGGCTCGTTGGCGAAGTCGAAGTCCATCGTCCCGGCCAGCGCGTAGGCGATGACCAGCGGCGGCGACGCGAGGTAGTTCATCTTCACGTCCGGGTTGATCCGGCCCTCGAAGTTGCGGTTGCCCGAGAGCACCGACACGACGGCGAGGTCCTTGTCGTTGACCGCCTCGGAGACCTCCTCGATGATCGGCCCCGAGTTGCCGATGCACGTGGTGCAGCCGTAGCCGACCAGGTGGAAGCCGAGCTCCTGCAGGTAGGGCCACATGCCGGCCTTGTCGAAGTAGCCGGTGACCACCTTGGAGCCGGGCGCCATCGAGGTCTTGACCCACGGCGGCACGGTGAGCCCCTTCTCGACGGCGTTCTTGGCCAGCATCGCGGCGGCCATCATCACCGAGGGGTTGGAGGTGTTGGTGCACGAGGTGATCGAGGCGATCGCCACGTGGCCGTGGTCGACCGTCGCCTGCTCGCCGTCGATCGTGATGTCGACCGGCTGGCTGGCGCGTCCGCCGTTGAGCAGCTCGGAGTGCGACGGGCGCCCGGCCTCCTCGGACTCCTCGTGCGCGTCGTGGGAGGGCGCGTCCGAGGCGGGGAAGGTGTCCTTGAGCTCCTGGTCGACCGAGCTCTTGAGGATGCCGTGCCCGTCGACGACGTAGTTCTGCAGGTCGGCGCGGAACTGCTTCTTGGCCATCGACAGCTCGATCCGGTCCTGCGGCCGCTTCGGGCCGGCGATCGAGGGCACGACCGTGGAGAGGTCGAGCTCGATGTACTCGCTGTAGCGGGCCTCCCGGGTCGGGTCGGCCCACATGCCCTGCTCCTTGGCGTAGGCCTCGACGAGGGCGATCTGGTCCTCGTCGCGACCGGTGAGGCGCAGGTAGTCGAGGGTCACGTCGTCGATGGGGAACATCGAGACGGTGCAGCCGAACTCGGGGCTCATGTTGCCGATCGTGGCGCGGTTGGCCAGCGGCACCGCCGCGACGCCCTCGCCGTAGAACTCGACGAACTTGCCGACGACGCCGTGGTCGCGCAGCAGCTCGGTGATCGTCAGCACGACGTCGGTCGCGGTGGCGCCCGAGGGGATCTGCCCGGTGAGCTTGAAGCCCACGACCCGCGGGATGAGCATCGAGACCGGCTGGCCGAGCATGGCGGCCTCGGCCTCGATGCCGCCGACGCCCCAGGCCAGCACGCCGAGGCCGTTGACCATCGGGGTGTGGGAGTCGGTGCCGACGCAGGTGTCGGGGTAGGCCAGCAGCTCGCCGTCCACCTCGCGCGTCATGACGGTGCGCGCCAGGTGCTCCAGGTTGACCTGGTGGACGATGCCGGTGCCCGGGGGCACGACCTTGAAGTCCTCGAAGGCGGTCTGGCCCCAGCGCAGGAACTGGTAGCGCTCGCCGTTGCGCTCGTACTCGATCTCGACGTTGCGCTCGAAGGCGTCCGGGCGGCCGAAGACGTCGATGATGACGGAGTGGTCGATGACCAGCTCGGCCGGCGCGAGCGGGTTGATCCTGGTCGGGTCGCCGCCGAGGTCGGACATCGCCTCGCGCATCGCCGCGAGGTCGACCACGCACGGCACACCGGTGAAGTCCTGCATGATCACGCGCGCGGGGGTGAACTGGATCTCGGTGGACGGCTCGGCGCTCTCGTCCCACTGGGCCAGCGCGCGGATGTGGTCGGCGGTGGTGTTGGCGCCGTCCTCGGTGCGCAGCAGGTTCTCCAGGAGCACCTTCAGCGAGTAGGGAAGCGTCTCCGCGCCCTCGATCCCGCCCAGGCGGTAGATGCCGTAGCTCTTGTCACCTACCTCGAGGGTGCCCCTGGCACCGAAGCTGTTCGGGTTCGTGCTCACGTCTCGCTCCTTCGCTCGGCGACTATTTATCTCGACGTCAAGATATCCCGTGGGGGCCGGTCCGGCCAAATCCGACACGCGCTCTCGGGGCCCATCCTGCCCCATGCCCGCGGGCCCCTGCAGCCCGGCGGCGGACGGCGCGGCGGGCGCTCAGCGCGGCAGCAGCAGGGCCAGGCACTCCACGTGCTGCGTCATCGGGAACGCGTCCAGCACCCGCAGGTCCGCCAGCCCGAGCCCGGCGTCCCGGGCGGTGGCGACGTCGCGCGCCAGCGCCGCCGGGTCGCACGCGACGTAGACCACCGCCCGTGGTCCCAGCGCGGCGACCGACCGCACCACCTCGCGCCCGGCACCCGTGCGCGGCGGGTCGAGCACCACGACGTCCGCGCGCTCCCCCGCGGCGCGCAGCTCGCCGAGCGCGCGCTCGGTGGGCGACGCGACCGCACGCGCCCAGGGGTATGGGGTGAGGTGCCGTCCGGCGGCGGTCGCCGCCTCGCGGTCCGCCTCCACCGCGACGACGCTGCCGGTGAGCCCCACCCGCTCGGCCAGCGGCACGGCGAAGAGGCCGACGCCGGCGTAGAGGTCGAGCGCCCGCTCCCCCGGGCGGGGGTCGAGCCAGTCCAGCACCTGGTCGGTGAAGGTGGCCGCCGCCCCCGGGTGGACCTGCCAGAAGCCGCGCGCCGACAGCGTGAAGTCGTGCGCGCCGACGCGCTCGGTCACCGTGGGCACCGCTCCGAGCGGGACCGGCGCTGCCCGACGGCCACGACCGTGCTGCGGCCGTCGGCCGCCGCCCCGGCCCTGCCGACCGCGCCGGTGCCCACCGTGGGGATGACCCAGCGGCACGACGACGGGGTCGCCCTGCCCGGGCGCCACGACGTCGAGGGCCACCGCGCCGCCCGGCGCCGGGCGGCCCAGGACCCCGGTGCCCACGACGCCGTCGGCCGCGATGAGGCAGTCCTCGAGCGGCACGATCTCGTGCGAGCGGTGGGCCCGCAGGCCCGGCAGACGCTCTCCCGCAGCGACGGCGAACTCCACGCGGGTGCGCCAGCGCAGCCCCTCCTGGTCGCCCGGCACGGGCTCGCACACGGCGTCGAGGGCCGCCACCTCCTCGGCGGTCAGCCCGCCGAGACGCTGCAGCTGCTCGCCCACGACCTGCTGCTTGAGGCGGCGCTGCGCCGCGAGGGAGGCGTGCTGCCAGTCGCAGCCGCCGCAGAGCCCCGGCCCCGCGTAGGGGCACGGTGCGTCCACCCGGTCGGGCGAGGGGTCGAGCACCTCGACGGCGTCGGCGCGCAGGAAGCGGCCGCCGGACCCGACCTCGGTGACGCGTGCCCGCACCCGCTCCCCCGGCAGCGTGTGGCGCACGAAGAGCACCTGGCCCTCGTGCCGGGCGACGCAGTGGCCCCCGTGCGCCACCGGGCCGACGTCGACGACGACCAGGTCGTCGACCTGCAGCCCGTCGTCGGAGGGGCTCACGCCTGCTCGTCCTCGTCGGCCTCGTGCCGACGCTCCATGCGCTCGGTCACGTCTTCCGTCTGGGCCGTCCTCCCCGTCGCGAGCATCGCGGCCATGACCACCACCGCCAGGAGGTAGGCCGGCCAGCCGAGCGCGATCTTCGTCACGCCGAGCCAGGCCACCTCCCCGGCGAGGTAGAGCGGCAGCATGACGGCGACCCGCACCACGAAGAGCGCCACCAGCACCCAGGTGAGCCTGCTGCAGACCGCGACCAGGCCACGGTCCCGGCGCCAGGCGGTCGGCTGCTCGGCGTAGTCGGGGTCGCCGATCGCCACGATGAAGCCGACCAGCGGCCAGCGGGTGACGATGGAGACGAGGGCCCCCACGGCATACAGGGCGCTGGTGAGGATGCCCGGGAGGAAGGCGTCCTGCGCCTGGCCGGACCGCAGCGCGAAGAAGGCCGCCAGCGCGGTGGCGACGACCGCCGAGCCGAGGAAGCGCCACGAGCCGCCGACGACCTGGCGCACCACCGCCAGGACGACGAGGAGCACCGCGGCGGCGACGACCGCCGTGCGGACGCTGTCGACGACCAGCCAGGTGACGACGAAGGCGACCGTGGGCAGCGCGGTCTCGAGGGAGCCGTACCAGCCGCCGAGGGCGTCGCTGATCCGGCGACGGATGACCTCCTCGACCGTGGCCTCCACGTCGGCGGGCCCGGCCCCCGGCGAGGCCGTCACGTGAACTCGGGCCCGTTCGGCGGCTTCGGCGCGTCGGTCGGCTCCGGCTCCCGGTGGCGGCCCCGCTCGGCCTCCCCGGCCGACGGTGCGGCGGCGCTCACGCCGCTCACCGCGGTCGCGTCGCCGGTCCGCAGCACCTGGGTCGGCCGGGCACCGGCCTGGGCGGCGGCGCGCTGGGCGGCCTCGCGGCGGGCCTGGGCCTGCTTGGCGGCGGCCTCGACGACGCCGGGCGGGGCGGTCAGCTCGAGCACCTCGCGGGGCGGGCGCGGCTCCTCGCCGCGACGCACGACGACCCGCCGCAGGAAGTCGACCACCGGGGCCAGCTGCTCGTCGTCGGACGCGGCCGGGCCGTTGACGACCACGCGGAGGAACCAGCGCGGGCCGTCGATCCCGAGGAAGCGCGCCGGCTGGAAGGCGACCCGCCCGTCCTGGGCGCGGCCGGGCATCCGGCCGCGAATCTCCTTGCCCAGCACGCCGGGGACGACCTCCGCCGCGCCGCCGGCGTCGACGAGCCCCCGGGCGATCTCGGGCCGCAGCTCGTCCCACAGGCCCATGGTCCGGGGCGCCGCGAAGACCTGGAGCTGGACCTGGGAGGCGCCGAAGCCGAGGGTCGTGCCGACGACGCGGCCGCTCTTCTCGACGTCGAGGCGCATCTGCATGCCGGCGGAGACGGGCAGCCGCAGGGCGCCCAGGTCGAGGCGGCCGTCGAGCTCGGGCCACTCGCTCACGTCGTAGGGGCCGTCCCCGGCCCGGTCCCACTCGCGGTCGACGCCGGGCCGGCCCTCGGCGGGCTCCGGACGCACGACGGTGTCGGCCTCCTCGAGGACCTCCTCGTCGACGACGGGGTCGTTCTTCTTGCGGCGGAAGAGTGCCACGGGCGGGTCAGTCCTTCGGGTCGGTTCGGGGATGGTGGGTGCTGGTGCCGGTGTGGCCGTGGCCGCCGGCGCCGCGCTCGGAGGGCGGCAGCTCGTCGACGACCTCGAAGACCGGGGTCGCCACCGCCTGCACCACGAGCTGGGCGATCCGGTCGCCGCGGCGCACGGTGAAGGGCTCGGCGACGTCGGTGTTGACCAGGTTGACGAGGATCTCGCCGCGATAGCCCGCGTCCACCGTCCCCGGAGCGTTGACGACCGAGATGCCGTGCCGGGCCGCGAGCCCGGACCGGGGGTGGACGAAGCCGGCGTAGCCGGCGGGCAGGGCGATCGCCACGCCGGTCGGGACGAGCGCACGCTCGCCGGGGGCGAGCGTGCGGTCCTCGCGGGCGTGCAGGTCGACCCCGGCGTCGTCGGGCCGGGCCTGGCGCGGCACCGGCAGCTCGGGGTCCAGGCGGCGCAGCGCGACCGGGACGGCGCGGGACGCGGAGGTGTCGGGCAGCATGGGCATCGTCACCGAGGGTACGCCCCGGCCGGCGTGGGGGTCAGGCCACGCACTCGGTGCAGACCGGCAACCCGCCGACCTCCTTGGCCAGCTGGCTGCGGTGGTGCACCAGGAAGCAGCGCGAGCAGGTGAACTCGTCCTGCTGCCGGGGCAGCACGTGCACCGAGAGCTCCTCGTTGGACAGGTCCGCCCCCGGGAGCTCGAATCCCTCCGCCTGCTCGGTCTCGTCGACGTCCACGCTGCCGGACGCCTTGTCGTTGCGGCGAGCCTTGAGCTCCTCGATCGAGTCCTCGTTGAGCTCGTCGTCCGTCTTCCGGGGTGCGTCGTAGTCGGTTGCCATCCTCGTCCTCCTTCGAATGGGCCAAAGCCTTCTCTCGCCGTGCAGAACGCATCGGCCGCCGGTTTTGTGCCCGCGGTCCCCACCGCTGCTGCACAGGTGGTGTCGGGCGGATTGTGCCCTATCGGAGGCCCTCCGCGCGAACCGGCGCGCCACCCGCGCCCGAGCCGATCCTCCGACGCGCCGTCGGAGAGGCGTCCCCGCAGGTCAGGCGGCTGTGGCGGTCAGCCCGCCGCGCTGAGCCGCTCGACCTCCCGGCGGACCACCGCGTGCGCGGCCGGCCCTCCCGCGACCACCATCGAGCGCGAGGGCGGGCTGTCCGCGGCGAGCCCCGACACCCTCCCGCCGGCCTCGGTCACGAGCAGCACGCCCGCGGCGTAGTCCCACGGGTTGGTGCCCAGCTCGTAGTAGGCGTCGACCCGCCCGGCCGCGACGTGGCACAGGTCGAGCGCCGCGGCGCCCGCGCGGCGCACGTCGCGCACCCGCGGCAGCAGGTCGGCGACCACCCGGGCCTGGGTCAGCCGGCTGTCGCGGTCGTAGGCGAACCCGGTCGCGAGCAGCACCTGCCCGAGGTCGCCGACGTCCGTCACCCCCAGGCGCCGGGAGGGCCCGGGCGACCCGTCCGGGCCGAGCGGCGCCAGCCGGGCCCCTCCCCCGGCCCGGGCGTGGAAGACCTCCGCGGTGCGCGGGCTCACCACCGCGCCGGCCACCGGCGCCCAGGCCCCCGGCACGGTCGGGTCGCCGACGACCACGGCGACGGAGACCGCATACGCGGGCAGGTCGTAGAGGTAGTTGACCGTCCCGTCGATCGGGTCGAGCACCCAGGTGAGCCCCGAGGTGCCGCCGGCGCCGCCACCCTCCTCGCCGAGCACCCCGTCGTCGGGCCGGGCCGCGGCGAGGCGCTCGCGCAGGAGCTCCTCCGAGCGCGTGTCCATGACGGTCACGACGTCGAGGTCGGTGGACTTCGTGCGGTGCACGTCGACCCGGCCCGGGCGCCCGCGCAGCACGAGCCGCCCCGCCTCGACCGCCGCCTCCACGGCGAGCCGCTCCAGCGCCTCCCGCTCGCCGGCGGGGACGTCGAGCGGCGACGGGGCGTCCTCCCCGCGCATCAGTCCCTCCCGCAGGCCGCCGGCCTCGCCACCCGCAGGTTCGGGCAGCAGCCCGGCGCGCACACCGACGGGCAGGTGTCCGTCCCGGGCCACGTCGGGCGGTCGACGTCCTCGCCGCGCGCCTCGCCGGCCCGCTCCAGGACGAGGTCGACGAGCCCGGAGACGAACTCGGCGTCCGTCCCGACCGTCGGCACCCGCAGGACCTCCAGCCCGAGCTCCTCGGCCGTCTCCACCGCCTCGGTGTCGAGGTCGAAGACGACCTCCATGTGGTCGGAGACGAAACCGACCGGCACCAGGACCACCCGCTCGACCCCGCGGCCGGCCAGCTCGCGCAGGTGGTCGTTGACGTCCGGCTCCAGCCACGGCGTCGCCGGCGACCCCGACCGCGAGCAGTAGACGAGGTCGTGCTCCAGCTCCACGCCCAGCGTCGCCGACGCCTCCCGGGCGACCGCCGCCGCCAGCTCCAGGTGCTGCCGCGAGTAGAGGTTGCCCTCCCCGTCGCCGGGTCCGGAGGTGTCGTCCATGGCCGTGGGGATCGAGTGGGTGACGAGGACGAGGTATGGCGTGGCGCCCCCGTCCGCGGTCATCTGCCGCACCGCCTCGGTCACCATCCGCACGTTGGCGCGGGAGAAGCCGGGGTGGTTCCAGTAGGGGCGCACCTTGTCGACCGCGACCGTCCGTCCCTCGGCGGCGAGCTCGTCGAGGGCGGCCGCGATGTCCTCGCGGTACTGCCGGCAGGAGGAGTAGCTGGAGTAGGCGCTCGTCGTCACGGCCAGGACGCGGGTCATCCCCTCGTCGTGGGCCCGGCGCAGCGTGTCGGCGAGGAACGGCTCGGAGTTGCGGTTGCCCAGCAGGACCGGGACGCGCAGCTCGCGGCGGGCGAGCTCCTCGACGAGGGCCGCGACGAGGGCGCGGTTCTGCTCGTTGATCGGGCTGCGGCCGCCGAAGTGCAGGTAGTGCTGGGCCACCTCCTCGAGCCGCTCCTCGGGCACGCCGCGGCCGGCGGTGACCCGGCGCAGGAAGGGCATGACCTCCTCGGGTGCCTCGGGGCCGCCGAAGGAGGTCACGACCACGGCCTGGTAGGGGAACAGGCCGCTGCGGTCCTCCGCCCCGAGGCTCTCCTCCAGCTCGGCGACGACGTCCTCGGGCCCCGCGCCGACGGCGTCGACCGGGGCGCCGGGGAGGTCCGCGGGGCGGCCGGAGGGCTGCACGGGCTCGGCGGGGCTGGCGGGTGTCTGGCTCACGGACGGGCTCCTTGCTGGGATGCGGTGGGGATGTGCAGGTCGAGGTGGATCGCGGCGACGCGGACGACGAGGACCAGGAGGACCGCGCCCCACACGACGGGGGCGGTGAGGGCGTCGAGGCCGTGCGCGACGACGACGACCACGGCGCCGAGGACGGCGGGCACGGCATACACCTCGCGGCGGAGCACCTCGGGGATCTGGCCGACGAGGACGTCGCGGATGGCGCCGCCGCCGACGGCCGTGATGCCGCCGACGAAGACGCACGTGAGCGGGGGCGCGCCCATCGTCACCGCCTTGAGCGAGCCGGCGACCGCGAAGACGGCGAGGCCGACCGCGTCGAGGTGGCGGACGGCGCCGCCCAGCACGCCGAGCCGGATGTCGGGGTTGCGGCGGCTCAGCCCGAGCAGCCACGGGTAGCCCGCCACGACGACGACACCGGCGACGAGCACCGTGACGAGCGAGCGGGGGTCGCTCACGCCGACCGGGGGGACGTCGCCGAGGAAGACGTCGCGGACGATGCCGCCGCCCAGGCCGGTGATCCAGGCGAGCACCGCGATGCCGAAGAGGTCGAGTCGGGCGCGGACCCCGACGAGTCCGCCGGAGACCGCGAAGACGAAGATGCCGATGACGTCGAGGATCGCGATCACGTCGAGCGAGAGCCCCAGGTCGGCAGGTCTGGTGAGCATGTCCGTCCCAGCGTAGCCGCGCCGCGCGCCGGCGCCGCGGCGTGGCTTGCACGTCGCGGCCGGGCGCGGATGGCACAGTGGTGAACCATGCAGCAGCTGGACTTCGCGGAGCTGGACGAGGACGGTCGCCTGGTGGTCGTGGGCGACGACGGGACGCGCTACGCCGTGCCCGTCGACGACCGGCTGCGGGCGGCGCTCCGGCCCCGTCCGGCGCGGTCCGCCGAGGGCGGCGGCCAAGGGCCGACGGCCAGCCCGCGGGAGGTCCAGGCGATGATCCGCGCCGGGCAGACCGCCGACGAGGTCGCGGCCGCCACCGGCTGGGACCCCGACCGGGTGCGCCGCTTCGAGGGTCCCGTGGTCGCCGAGCGGGAGCACGTGGTCGGCCTGGCCAAGGCGGCCCACGTGCGCGCGCAGGGCCGCACCGACGGCAGCCACACCCTCGACCGGCGCGTCCGGGAGCGGCTCGAGGCCCGCGGCGTGCCGGCCGGCGACATCGCCTGGGACGCCGCGCGCACCGAGAGCCACGGCCCGTGGACCGTCATGGTCGTCTTCACCGCCGGCGGCCGGGAGCGGCGGGCCGCCTGGCACTACGACGTGCAGGACCGCTCGATCGAGGCCCTCGACGACGAGGCCCGCTGGCTCAGCGAGGACGAGCAGGCACTGCCGGGAGGGCTCGAGGGGCACCCGCTGCTGGGCGGCAGCCACAGCGAGGACGAGACCGCCGACCTGATGGCCACCATGCGCGAGCGTCGGCAGGCCCGCGGCCGGCGCGGCCGGCAGGGCGGGCGCGGCCAGGGCGCCGCCGCCCCCGCGCACGAGGAGGAGGTGCTCCCCCTGGAGAACCTCCCCGACCCCGCCCCCGGTCCCGGCTCCGACGAGAGCGTGGCGGTCGGCACCGCCGAGGAGCCCGTCGAGGACCTGCCGCCCGCTGCGCACCCGCGGGGGTCGGCGGCCGAGTCGCCCGCCCCCGTGCACCCGGTCGACGACACCTCCGCCGAGGCTCGCGACGACGCCGGACCACACGACGCCGCCGAGGGCGACGTGGCTCCCGGGACCGACGACCAGGACGCGCACGGCGGCCGCACCGGGCACCGACCGACCCCCTCGCGCCGACGGGGCTCCGGCCGGCAGTCCAGGCAGCGCCGGGAGCAGCGCCGCCTGCGGATGCCCAAGCTGCCCCCCGCCGTCGGCGAGCCTCCCGCCGAGGACGTCGGCGCCCCCGAGCCCGAGGGCACCTACGCCCGCACCGTGGACCCGCAGGAGGTCAGCTTCGACGAGTTCTTCGGTCCGGAGGACGACCCCCTGGCGGACGTCACGGACGGCGGGGAGGACCTCGACGCCGCCGGCCCCGCGGACCCCGCCGACGTCCCGGACGCCGAGGACGGCGCTCAGCCGGACGTGCTGCCGGACGTCGAGGACCTCGACCCGGGCCAGGACGAGCCGGTCGACCCGGACGAGCAGATCGACCTCCACGAGGAGGACGACCTCTACGATCAGGACGACACCGACGAGCAGATCGACCTCCACGAGGAGGACGACCTCCACGATCAGGACGACACCGACCAGCAGGCCGACGCCGACCAGCAGGACGACGCCGACCAGCAGGTCGACCAGGACGACCCGGTGGGGCAGGTCGGCGGACGGGTGCCGACGGACGACGGTCCCGGCGACGAGCCGACCCGGGGCACGGGCACCGCCCAGGGCGCCGGCAGCGGCACCGACGGTCCCGCCGGCGGCACCGA
>CAZONQ010000001.1:43059-63096 GCA_964581125.1 uncultured Ornithinimicrobium sp. | reverse complement strand
CCCGCCGGCGGCACCGAGGGGGCCGGCGGCACCGAGGACCCGGGCGACCCGGCGGACGTCCCTGCCGAGGACGCTCCCGAGGTGCCCGAGCCGCCCCGGCGCAAGAGCCGCCGGACCAGCGTGCCGAGCTGGGACGACATCATGTTCGGCGGCAGCGACCGCCGCCGACGCTGACGCTGCCGACCTGCGTCCTGCCGGCGTCGCCTCCGTCAGGACGCAGGTCGGCAGCGTCCCGTGGAAGAGCGTCCCGTGAGAATGCGGCGCCACGCCGCACATCCACGGGACGCTCTTCCACGGGACGGGCTCAGACCGCTCCCGGCTCCTCCGGCGGGGCGGGGCGCGGGCGTGGCGCGGGGACCGGGCACAGGTCCAGGTCGAAGGGCAGCACGTCGGGCGAGAGCGACTGCGCGCGGGCGGCGGAGGCGTTCATCCGGCGCATGTAGTGGCGGCGGCAGAGCATCTCGTACTCCACCGTGGGCGGGACCTCGTCCGGCCCCACCACGTCCCCGACGACCACCTGCTTTCCCTCGACGACCATGACGCCGTCGACGACGCGCGCGTTGACCGTGGCCGTCCGGCCGCACCAGCACAGCGCCTGCACCTGCAGCTGCTGGGTGCGGTCGGCGAGCTCGATGAGGCGCCGCGAGCCGGGGAAGAGCTGGGTGCGGAAGTCGGCGGTGATGCCGAAGGCGAAGACGTCGACGCCCATCTCGTCGACGAGCCGCGCCAGCTGCTCGACCTGCTCGGGGGTGTAGAACTGCGCCTCGTCGCAGACGAGGTAGTCCACGCGGCGGCCGTTGGTGACCTGCTCCACGACGAGCTCCCACAGGTCGAGGTCGTCGTGCACCTCGAGGGCGGGCTTGGTCAGCCCCAGCCGGGAGGACAGCACCGCCTCCCCCGAGCGGTCGTGCTTGGTGAAGAGCAGCCCCTGCCGTCCGCGGGTGGCGTGGGTGTGGTCCATCTGGAGGGCGAGGGTCGACTTCCCGCAGTCCATGGTCCCGGTGAAGAAGACGAGCTCAGCCACCCCGGCAGTCTACGAAAGCCCGGGCACCGCGACGGCCAGCGCCGCTGTCGCCGCGCCCAGCGCCGCCCCGGCCACGACCTGCGCGACGGTGTGGCGCCCCGCGCGCCACCGAGCCCAGCCGAGGACCACGACGAGGACGAGGAGGACCGCGAGGAGCGGGCGCACTGCGTCCCCGGCCCTCGGGGCGAGCTCGGCGACCAGGACCGTCCCGGCCGAGGCGAGCACCGCCACGTGCACCGACGCCTTCCACAGGAGCGTGACGGCGCCAACGACGAGCGCGCCGGCCAAGACCGCGGCGACGAGCCTGAGCACGGGGACGGGCGCGCCGAGGACGACCAGGAGGAGCAGCCCGAGCGCGACCGAGAGCGTCGCCGGCCACATGACGCCGTGCCGCTGGGCGCGGACGACCACCTGCCGGTCGTCCACCCGGCCGCTGCGCAGCGCGAGCACGAGCACGAGCCAGGGCAGCACCACGACGAAGACGAGGGTCAGCGCGGCCCAGCCCAGCGCCGCGGCCGGTCGGTCGACGGCCAGGAGGCAGACGAGCAGCACGCTGGCGGCCAGGACGACGGTGGGGTCGAGCACGACCGAGACCGCGTCCGCGGCGGCCGAGCGCCGGCGGGCCGCGAGCCGGGCGAGGTCGGGGTCGGGGTGCGGCCCCTGGTCCGGGTCGGCGGGGCCGGGGGCGGTCCGCCTCATCCCTGGTGGACCAGGAGCGGGATCGCGGTCTCGGGGTCGGTGATGCTGCCGTGGTGCCCCCGCAGGCGCAGGATGCTGGGGCGCAGCAGGTGCGAGTCCAGGACGGTGGCGCCGCCGAGCATCGCCACGACCACCTCGCCGACGCGACGCTCGTAGCCCTCGCGGACCGGCCCGAACCACCCGGCGTCGACCGCCTCCTCGCGACTCAGCACGATCGCGTCCCCGTCCAGGACCTCGCGCCAGGTCGCGACGACGTCGTCGACCGCGCCGGGCTCGCACCAGGCCTGCGGCGCCCGCGGCTCGCCCGCGAGCAGGCGCACCCCGGCGTCGAGCACCTCGTCGTAGGCCAGGTCGCGTCGCTCCACCAGCGGCGCGTCGACCATGCCGTGGTCGGAGGTGACCACGACCGTGGTCCCCTCGGGGGCGCGGGCCACGAGGTCGGCCACGAAGGCGTCGACGGCCTCCAGAGCCTCGCCCCACTCCAGCGAGCCGGGACCGTGGACGTGCCCGGCCTTGTCGACCTCGTCCCAGTAGGCGTAGACCAGCGCCCGTCCCCGGCGGCCGGCCTGGGCGAGCGCCTGCAGGACGCCCTCGGCCCGCTCCTCGGCGGTCTCCGCGGGCAGGAAGCCGCCCCCGCGCAGGGCCGCGCGCGTGAAGCCGGAGCCCGCGAACATGCCGCGGGAGACGGTCGTGGCGTTGACGTCGCGCCGGCCCGCCTCCTGCAGCAGCGTCGTCAGCGGCTGGTGGGCGATCGGGTCCGGGCCGTCGCGCCAGCCGAGGTGGTTGAAGAGCTGCTCGCCGTCGCGCAGGCCGGTCTGCCAGCCGACGATCCCGTGCTCCCCCGCGGGCCGGCCGGTGCCGAGGCTGGTGAGGCTGGTCGCGGTCGTGGAGGGGAAGCCGCACCGGAAGTCGGCGACCGGCGAGCGCAGGGTCCGCAGGAAGGGCGCGTGCCCGCTCGCGCGCTCCAGCTGGCGCGCCCCGAGCCCGTCGACGAGGACGACGACGACACGTCGGGTGGGCTCCAGGTGCCAGACGGGGACGGGTATGCCGTGCGGCGTCCCGGCGCCGAGGGCCACCAGCGCGGCGGGCAGGACCGAGGCGAGGCCGTCCCCCGGGGCCGGCGGCGCGTAGGCGGACGCCGCGGCCGCGCGGGCCGAGGTCCCGGGCGCCGCCGGCATCAGCGACCGAGGCGGGCCGACAGCTCCTGGGAGAAGACCAGCGCCCGCTCCAGCTGGTCCACGCCGTCGGCGTCCGCCGCCACCCGCAGCGAGATGTCGTCGCTGGACACCGTGCCCTCGTAGCCGTGGTCGCCCTCGCACTGCGGGTCGTCGCACACGGCCGGCAGCAGGTCGAGCCGGGCGACGGCGCCCCACCCGAGGGTGAGGGTGACGGCGCGGCCGTCGAGGCTGCCGTCGAAGCTCTCCGGGTCGGGCACCACGTGCGTGAGCATGACGCCGCGGACCGCGCGCAGCGGCACGGTCTCGCTCGTCGCGGTCGCCATCCGCTGGCGCTCGGGCCCCTCGTGGTCGTCGGCGTGCGCGATGACGAGGCGCCGGTCGGTGAGGACGAGGACCGTGAGGTGGTTGCGCACCGCCTGCTCGTCGAAGGTGGTCTCGGCGTGGACGAAGTGGGACACGACCGTGTCCCGGCCGACCGCCGTGAGGACGACGTCGTGGACGACCGCCGGCAGGTAGCCGGCGCTCTCGATGTCGGCCACGAGCGACTCGGGCAGGGGGGACCTCAGACGACGGACCATGCGACCCATCGTGCCACCTGGCCAGCTCATGAGAGCAACGCCCGGCGCTCGGCGTCGGTCCGGGTGGGTGCCTGCGCCACGTGGACCGACGCTCCCAGGACGTCGACGCCGTCCTGGTGGGCCATCACCGGGTTGAGCCGGAGCGAGGCGAGCTCCGGGTGGTCGTCGGCCAGCACCGACACCCGCGCGACGAGGTCGTAGAGGGCGGCGTGGTCGACCGGCATGGCCCCGCGGTAGCCGTCGAGCATCGGGGCGGCCTTGATCGAGGTGACCATGTCGACGATGTCCACGTCGGTCAGCGGCGGGAAGCGGCTGGACATGTCGCCGAGCAGGTCGATGGGCACGCCGGCCACGCCGAAGCCGACCACCGGGCCGAAGAGCTCGTCCTCGGTGCTGTGCACCTCGACCGCGACGCCGCCCGGCGCCGCCATCCGCTGGATCGCGATGCCCTCCGCCCCGAGCGGCTCGAGCAGGCGGGCGAGCTCGCGGTATGCCGCTCCGACGGCCTTGGGGTGGCGCAGCCCGGTGCGGATCCAGCCCTGCCCGGGCTGGTGGGACAGCAGCGGGGAGGTGGCCTTGAGCACCACGGTGCCCCGCATCTGCCGGTAGACCTCCACCGCCTCGTCGTCGGAGCCGACGGCCACCGACGGCCACACCTCGATGCCGTAGGCGGCCAGCAGGGCGGTGGTCTCCTCCTGGGTGAGGTCGGCCCCGCGCGGCGACCGGGCCAGGGCGGAGGCGACGACCCCGTCGACGGCGGCGCGGTTGACCCCGTCGGGGCGCACCCGGGTGCCGCGGTCGCTGCGGCGCCACTCCGCATACCTCGTAGCCGCGGCGAGCGCGCGCACGCCGTCCTCGGGGGTGGCGTAGGTGGGCAGGCGGCTGCCGGGGGTGACGCCGCGCATGCCGAGGAAGGTGGCCACGCAGGGTTTCTCGTGCCCGGCGACGGCGTCGCCGACCACCTGGACGACCTCGGGGTCGATGTAGGCGACCGGCGGGATGAAGCAGGCGACCAGCGAGTCGACGTCGGGACGGGCCAGCGCCTCCTGGACGACCTGCCGGAACTGCTCGACGCCGGCCTCGGCGGGGACGGTGACGGGACCGTGGCTGACGTCCAGGCCCCAGGAGAGCGCGGCGTCGGCGGCGAGGGAGCCGAGGGCGTCGCTGTTGGTGACGACGCCGACGCGGTGGCCGGCGGGCAGCGGCTGGTTGATGACGAGCTGGGCGACGTCGAAGAGCTGGTGGGTGTTCTCCGCGCGGATCACGCCGGACTGCTTGAGCATCTGGGTGAACGCCTCGGGACGCTCCTGCGTGCTGCGCACCCGGTGCCCGCGCGGCGTCCCGAAGCGCCCGCCGACGCCGGACTTGACCACGATGACCGGCTTGATCGAGGAGAGCTTGCGGGCGATGCGGGAGAACTTGCGCGGGTTGCCCATCGACTCCAGGTGCAGGCCGACGGCGGTGGTGGCGTCGTCGTCGAGCCAGTACTGCATGAGGTCGTTGCCGGAGAGGTCGACGCGGTTGCCGGCGGAGACGAAGGTGGAGATGCCCAGGCCGCGGCGCTGGGCGGAGGCGAGGACGGCGATGCCCAGCGCGCCGGACTGGGCGAAGAGGCCGAGGCTGCCGTGCGGGGGCAGGTGCGCCGGCTCGGCGAGCGAGGCGTCGAGGGACACCTCGGGGTCGTTGTTGATGAGGCCGAAGCTGTTGGGCCCCAGCACGCGCATGCCGTAGCGCCGGGCCCTCGCCAGGAGCCGCCGCTGCAGCCGCTCGCCCTCCGGGCCGGCCTCGGCGAAGCCCTCCGAGGGGACGACGAGAGCGTGCACCCCGGCGTCGGCGCACTCGTCCACCGTGGCCAGCACGTCCGCGGCCGGGACCGCGACCACCGCCAGCTCGACCCCGCCCTCGATGTCGCGCACCGAGCGGTAGGACGGGAGCCCACCGATGTCGGTGCCGGGCTCGGCCCGGTTGTTCACGGCAGACAGGACCCCGGTGTAGCCCCGTCCCACGATGTGGTCGAGGAAGGCCCGCCCCACCGTGAACGGGCGGCGGCTGGCGCCGATGACGGCGACCGAGGCCGGGTGGAGGAGGCGGCGGACGGAGCGCGCCTCCGAGCGGTGCTCGCGGGACATCCGGACCGCGCGGGACTCGTCGGTGGGCTCGATGTCGAAGGACACCGCGATGACGCCGTCGTCGAACTCGTGGGAGGCGTCGTAGCCGGCGTCGCGGAAGACGCCGATCATCTTGCGGTTCTGCGGCAGCACGTCGGCGACGAAGCGCAGTACGCCGCCCTCCCGGGCGATGTCGGCCAGGTGCTCGAGCAGGACCGAGCCGACGCCCCGGCCCTGGAAGTGGTCGGAGACGTTGAAGGCGACCTCGGCGACCGTGCCCCCGGGCTTGAGCCGGTCGTAGCGCCCGATCCCGACGATCCGGTCGCCGACGGTCATGACGAGGGCGACCCGGTCGGCGTAGTCGACGTGGGTGAAGCGGTGGACGTCGCGGTCGGAGAGGCGCTTGATCGGCGCGAAGAAGCGCAGGTAGATGGACTCCTCGGACTGGCCCGCGTGGAACTCGTGGATCCCCTCGGCGTCGTCGGGGCGGATCGGCCGGACGTGCGCGACCATGCCGTCGGCCAGCACGACGTCGGCCTCCCACTCCTGGGGATAGCCGGGCGGCAGTCCGTCCTGCTCCGTCATGGCCCCCATGATCGCACCCCCGGACCGGCCGCCGGGCACCGACCGCGACGTGCCACGATCGGTGCCCATGGAGCTGCGCGAGACGATCAGGAACCGGCGGATGGTCAGGGCCTTCGACCCGGGGCGGCCGGTGCCACCGGGGGTGCTCGACCGGGTCCTCGAGCACGCGGTGCGGGCACCGAGCGCCGGGTTCTCCCAGGGGTGGGACTTCGTCGTCCTGGAGTCGCCGGAGGCGCGCGAGAAGTTCTGGGCGGCGACGACCGACCCGGGCGCCGAGCCCGACCGGTGGCTGCGCGGCGTGTCGACGGCCCCCGTGCTCGTCCTGTGCTGCTCGGACCCGCAGGCCTACCTGGCGCGCTACGCCGAGGAGGACAAGGGCTGGGAGGACCGTGACGTCGCCCGCTGGCCGGTGCCCTACTGGGACGTCGACAACGGGATGGCGGCGATGCTCATGCTCCTGACCGTCGTCGACGAGGGGCTCGGTGCGCTCTACTTCGGCGTGCCGCCGGAGCAGCAGGACGCCGTGAAGGAGGCGTTCGCGATCCCCGACGACCGCCGCATCGTCGGGGTGGTCGCGCTGGGCCACCCGGCCCCGGACCGCAGCGCCGAGGCCCGCGGCTCGGGCAGCAGACGCCGGCGCCGCCCGGTCGCCGAGGTCGCGCACCGCGACCGCTTCGGCCGGCCCTGGGCCTGACCGGGCGGGCGCCCCCCCAACCCGACCGGGCGCGCGCTCTGCACGCCCCCCCACCCGACCGGGAGCGCGCTCTGCACGCCCCCGACCCGACCGGGAGCGCGCTCTGGGAGCTCAGGCGCGGGACGGCGCGACGGCACCCTCCGCGCCGACGCTCGCGAGGAAGGCGTCGACCTCCGCCCGGGTCGGTGCCGTGGCCGGGCCCCTGCGGGTGACCTTGATCGCGCCCGCGGCGTTGGCCCGGCGGGCCGCCTCGGGCCAGGGCATGCCAAGGGCCCGCTCGGCGCAGAGCACCCCGGTGTGGGCGTCGCCGGCGCCGTTGGTGTCGACCGGCACCTGCGGGAACCCCTCGACGTAGGAGGTCGTCCCGTCGACGCGCACGAAGCACCCCTCCGGCCCGTCGCGAACGACGACGACCGCGCCGTCGGGCAGCCGCTCCGCGACCGCCGCGCACGAGGCCTGGACGTCGCCGACGCCCGTCAGGTCGCGCGCCTCCTGGGCGTTGGAGGTCCACACGTCGGTCACGGCGAGCACCCGCTCCCCCACCTCGACGGGCAGGTCCTCCAGGGCGGCTCCCGGGTCCAGCACGACGTCGACGCCGTCCGCCAGACCGGCGAGCCACTCCAGCAGCGGCTCCCGCGTGGGCTCGTAGAGGCTGTAGCCGGTCACGCAGACCAGGTCCCCGACCTGCGGGTCGCTCGTCTGCAGCGAGGCGACCGAGATGCGCCGCTCAGCGCCGTAGGTCGTCAGGAAGGTCCGCTCCGCGGTCGGCTCGACGAGGACGACGCAGATCCCGGTGTCGTCGTCACCCACCGGCTCGGCGGTGAGGCGCACCCCCTCGCCGGCCAGCGCCGCGCGCACGAGGTCGCCGTTGGGGCCGGTCCCGTGCGCCCCCGCGTGCACGGCAGGGGCACCGGTACGGGCGGCCGCGACGACGATGCTGACGGCACCGCCGGCGTAGCGGCGGTAGGAGGCGGCGTTGACGTTGCCGCCGCGCATGGGCAGGTCGGGCACCTCGAGGACGACGTCGACCAGCGCCTGACCCGTGTGGATCACCTTCGAGCTCACACGGCATACCCTGCCATGCCCGCTCACGTAGGGTCGTCGGGACCCGACCAGATGAAGGAGCCGCCCGATGTCCTCCCCCACCGCCACCATCCTCGCCGGACTGGACGCTGCCCGACCGTGGCTGGAGGACCTCTACCGGGACCTGCACGCGCACCCCGAGCTGTCGATGGACGAGCACGAGACGGCCGCGCGCGTCGTGCGCGAGGTCCGGGCGATGCAGGGTGGCGAGGGCCTGGAGGTGGTGACCGGCGTCGGCGGCACCGGCGTGGCGGTCGTCGTGCCCAACGGCGAGGGACCCACGGTGCTGCTGCGCGCCGACATGGACGGGCTGCCGGTGCAGGAGGACACCGGGCTGGACTACGCGTCGACGACCTTCGCGCAGAACCGGCAGGGCGAGTGCGTCCCGGTCATGCACGCCTGCGGGCACGACACGCACGTCGCGACCCTCCTCGCCTCGCTGCGGCTGATGCTGGAGCGGCGGGACGCCTGGAGCGGCACGGTGCTGGCCGTCTTCCAGCCGGCCGAGGAGCAGTACAACGGCGCCGAGGCGATGGTCGCCGACGGTCTCGTCGAGCGTCTCCCCCGGCCGGACGTGGGTCTGAGCCAGCACGTGCTGCCCGGCCCCACGGGCTCGGTGCAGGTCGCGCCCGGGCCGATCATGGCCAGCTGCGACGACTTCCGGATCACGCTGCAGGGCCGCGGCGGGCACGGGTCGACCCCGCACCAGACGATCGACCCCGTCGTCATGGCGGCCTCGCTCGTCATGCGGCTGCAGACGGTCGTCTCGCGGCAGGTCGACCCCACCAAGACCGCGGTCGTGACGGTCGGGCGGATCAGCGCCGGGACCAAGACCAACATCATCCCGTCCTTCGCCGAGCTCGAGGGCACGGTCCGGACCTACGACGCGGACGTGGCGCGGGCGTGCCTGGCCGCGATCGAGCGGGCGGCGCACGCCGAGGCCGCGGCCTGGGGCGCCCCCGAGCCGCAGATCGAGCACTTCGACCACCTGCCGGTGACCGACAACGACCCGGGCGTGACGGAGCGGGCGCGGGCGGCGCTCGTCGCCGAGCTCGGCGAGGACCGGGTGCGGGTCTTCGAGCCGGAGGGCGGCTCGGAGGACTTCTCCGTGCTGCCCGACGCGTGGGGCGTGCCCTACACCTACTGGGGCTTCGGCGCGTTCGACGCCGACGAGTGGGCGCGGGCCGAGGAGGAGGGCACCACCGACGCCTTCCCGTCCAACCACTCGGCGCACTTCGCCCCCGTGCTGCAGCCGACGCTCGACACGGGCGTGCGTGCGATGGTCGCCGCGGCGATGGCCTGGCTCGCCCCCTGACGGGGCGCCGCGACGAGGGGCGTCAGCCGCGCGTCGCGGCGTGCGCCTCCCAGACCAGGCCCGCCGCCACGAGGTCCTCCAGGGCAGTGCCCACCGACTCGAACAGCGTCACCTCGTCCTGGGACGACCGACCGGTATGCCGTCCGGCCGCCAGGTCGGCCAGGGTCGCCCGGACGTCGTCCCGCGCCAGGGTGCCGCGGGCGAGGGCGTCGACGATCTCGCCCGGCTCGTGCAGGGCGGCCTCGACGTCGACGAACAGGCTGCCCGAGGTGACCAGGGCCTCGTCCGCCTCGTGCATCGCGGGGGTGAAGGCGCCGATGAGGTCGACGTGGGTGCCCGGCCGGACGTCCTCGGCCAGGATCAGCGGCGAGGTCGACGAGGTCGCCGCGCTGACCACGTCGGCCCGGCGCACGCCCTCGCGCAGGTCCTCGCAGACCTCGGCGGCGAATCCGTCCTCCCGCAGCGTCGACACCAGCGCCGCAGCCTTCTCGGGCGAGCGTGCCCACACGCGCGTGAGGGCGACGTCGCGCACCGCGACGTAGCAGTGCGGCAGCGCCGCAGCGACGTTGCCGGCGCCGATGAGGAGGTGCTCACCCACCTCGCGCGGTGCGAGATGGTCGGCCGCCAGCGCCGAGGCGGCGGCCGTGCGCCAGCGGGTCAGCTCGGCGCCGTCGAGGACGGCCACGGGTCGTCCGTCGGTCCCGTCCGTGAGCAGGTAGGAACCCTGGATCGCCGGCAGTCCGTCCCGGCCGTTGTGCGGGAAGTGGGCCACGACCTTGACGCCGATCCAGCGGCCGGTCTCCCACGCCGGCATGACCAGCAGCGTCGCCTCCCGCGCCTCGTCGACGCGGTGGTGCCCCCGGTCCGGCACGACCACGTCGTCCTGGTGGGCGAAGGCCGTCCGCAACGCCTCGACGAGGTCGCCGGGGCGCAGGACGGCACGGATGCGGGCGGCGTCGAGGAGCTCCATGGTCCGGAACCCAACCACACCGGATGAACCTTCCGGCCTCCGGGCGCGACACAAGGGGTGACGGGGTCCTCGTCGGGGCTCCGCACGAGCAGGGAGCACACCATGGGACTCCGACCCCTCATCCCCACCGTCCTGGCTGCCCTCGGGCTGGCCGTGGCGCCGGCCGCCACCGTCGGCGCCGCGCCGGACGCGGTGGCGACCGGCACCGTGACGGAGGCCTCCGCCACCGCCGTGCCGGACGCTCCGACCCTCCAGGACGGCGACCTCGACTTCACCGTCCAGCGCCTCGCCGGCGGCAACCGCTACACGACCGCCGTGACCGTGAGCCGGCAGTTCGCGTCCGTGGGCACGCCGGTCGTCTACGTGGCGACCGGGCGCGACTTCGCCGACGCGCTCACCGCCGGGCCCGCGGTCTCCCGCACCGGCGGTCCGGTGCTCTTCGTGACCGCGAGCACCCTGCCGACGGCGACCGCGCACGAGCTGGCCCGGCTGCGCCCCGGGCGCATCGTCGTCGTGGGCGGCACCTCGGTCGTGGGCCGGTCCGTCGAGCGGGCGCTGGCCGGCTACACGACCGGCAGCGTCACCCGGCTCTCCGGCGACGACCGCTACGCGACCTCCGTCCAGGTCAGCCGCGCCGCCTTCCCGGGCGGGGCGGACATCGCCTACGTCGCGAGCGGCCAGGACTGGCCCGACGCGCTCTCGGGCGGGGCCGCCGCGGTCGTGCAGGACGCCCCGATGCTCCTCACCCGGCGGGGGTCGCTGCCCGCGGGGGTGCGCGCCGAGCTCGAGCGCCTGGGTCCCTCCAGGATCATGCTGGTCGGCGGCAGCGCCGCCGTGTCGGACACCGTCGCCGCGGAGCTGCGCGCGATCGCCACGACCGAGCGCGTGGCCGGCGCCGACCGCTACGCCACCGCCCTCGCGGTGTCCCAGCGCGTCTTCGGCACCTCCCGGCCGGGCGTGACGATCGCCAGCGGACGCAACTTCCCCGACGCGCTCGCGGGCGTCCCCGCCTCCGAGCACACCCGCGGGCCGGTCATGCTCGCCCGCAGGCAGAGCCTGCCCCACGCGGGCGAGCTCGACCGCCTGACGCCGCGGACGGCATACGTGCTGGGCGGGACCGCGAGCCTGTCGATCGAGGTGCCCAAGGCCGCGCAGCGGGAGCGGGGCGTCTGCTGGTCCGGGCCGGACTACACCGGCGGGACCCAGCAGGTCCTCTCCACGGTGAGCGGCACCACGAGCCGCAAGATCGCCTTCACGCTCGACATGGGCGGGCGGCTCGAAGGGGCGCGGGAGATCGTCGACATGCTCGTCGACCGGCAGGTGTGCACGACCTTCTTCCCGACCAGCCTGATGGCCGGCACCGCCGAGGGCCGCGCCATCATGGCGAAGATCGCCGCGCACCCCGAGCTCTTCGAGATCGGCAACCACACCGTGCACCACTGCGACTTCGTCAACGGCGGCGGCGGGTCCCCCAGCGGGGCCCCGTGCCAGCGCGCCATGACGGCGAGCTTCATCCGACAGGAGCTGACCCAGGCCGAGGCGTCGCTCAAGGCCCAGACCGGTCTGTCCACCAAGCCCTACTGGCGTCCGCCCTACGGCTCGCACAACGCCTGGGTCCGCGACCAGGCCGCGGAGGCGGGCTTCCCCAAGACCGTCGTGTGGGCCCGCGACACCATCGACTGGGACCCGGCCACGACGACGGCGCAGATCGTCGCGCGGACGACGAGCCCGCTGCCCGCGTCCGGGTCGATCGTCCTGTCCCACCTGGGCGGCTACAACACACCGGAGGCGCTGCCGCAGATCATCGACGTGCTGCGGGCCAACGGCTACACGATGACGACGGTGTCCGACATGCGGGACGGCTGAGCACGAGGGTCAGGCGTGGACGTCCCGGTCGCAGTGGTCAGGTCAGGACGTCTCGAGCTTGGTGACGATGCGCTGCACCGTCAGCCAGGTCCGCGTCGTGATGTCCTTGCCGTAGGTCCGGTCCAGCCACGCCATGAAGTCCGGCGTGCGCCCGGGGTCGCTGTTGTCGATCACGGCGAGGAAGACCCTGGCGGCCTCGTCGAAGCCGACCACGCGCGTCCTGGGGTCCGGGTCGGTCGGGAGCTCGACCCGGCGCTCCGTGCCGTCCTTGAGGAAGGTGGCGGTCAGGTAGGTGCCGCGGCCGTGCGTGAGCCCGGGGAACGGGTCGGAGTCGAGCAGCGTCCGCAGCTCCTCGAGGCTCCGCACGATCGTGCCCCCGGCGATCCCCAGGCGCTCCTGCATTGCTCCCTGGATCCGCTGCTCGAGGGCCGGCACGTCCGTCTCGTCGGTGGCGAAGAGGATGTTGCCGCTCGCCAGCACGGACGAGACGCGCTCGAACCCGAGCCCCTCGAGGACGCCTCGCAGCTTGTCGTTGGCCATGGAGGGGTTGCTGGGCATGATGCCCCGCAGGAGCGCTGCATACCTGTGCACAGGAACGAACCTAGCGCCGCGGGCCGTGCAGAGCGTGCGCCCGGTCGGTGCAGGAGGCGTGCAGAGCGTGCGCCCGGTCGGTGGAGGGGGGCGTGCAGAGCGTGCGCCCGGTCGAGCCTGCGCCGGGACGGGGCGCGCACGGCATACCCTGAACCGACCCCGAAGGACGGATGAGGAGCAGCACCGACCCATGGCCCGACGCAAGCCGCCGCAGAGCGAGGACCTCTTCGACGTCGAGGAGAAGATCGTCGAGGTCGACGTCCAGGACGAGATGGAGGGGGCCTTCCTCGAGTACGCCTACTCCGTCATCTACTCCCGCGCCCTGCCCGACGCCCGCGACGGCCTCAAGCCGGTGCAGCGGCGCATCCTCTTCGGGATGGACGAGCTCGGGCTGCGTCCGGACCGCGCCCACGTCAAGTGCTCGCGCGTCGTCGGCGAGGTCATGGGCAAGTACCACCCCCACGGCGACACCGCGATCTACGACGCGATGGTCCGCATGGCGCAGCCGTTCACGATGCGGCTGCCGCTGGTCGACGGGCACGGCAACTTCGGCTCGCTGGACGACGGGCCGGCGGCCAGCCGCTACACCGAGGCACGGATGGCGCCGGCCGCGCTGCTCATGACCGGCAGCCTGGACGAGGACACCGTGGACTTCGTCCCCAACTACGACGACCAGCTCATGCAGCCCGGCGTGCTGCCGGCGGCCTTCCCCAACCTCCTGGTCAACGGTGCCGCCGGCATCGCGGTCGGCATGGCGACCAACATGGCGCCGCACAACCTCGTCGAGGTCGTCGGCGCCGCGCGGCACCTCATCGCCAACCCCGAGGCCGACCTCGAGGCGCTCATGCGCTTCGTGCCCGGCCCGGACCTGCCGCTCGGCGGCCGCATCGTCGGGCTCGACGGCATCCGCGAGGCCTACGAGACCGGCCGCGGCAGCTTCCGCACCCGCGCCACCGCGAGGATCGAGAACGTCACGCCGCGCAAGAAGGGCATCGTCGTCACCGACCTGCCCTACCTCGTGGGGCCGGAGAAGGTCATCGAGAAGGTCAAGCAGCTGGTCCAGGCCAAGAAGCTGCAGGGCATCTCCGACATCAACGACCTCACCGACCGCACCAAGGGCCTGCACCTGGTCATCGAGGTCAAGAGCGGCTTCAACCCCGAGGCGGTGCTCGAGCGGCTCTACAAGCTCACCCCGCTCGAGGAGTCCTTCTCGATCAACAACGTCGCGCTCGTCGAGGGCCAGCCGCAGACCCTCGGCCTGAAGCAGCTGCTCCGGGTCTTCGTCGACTTCCGCACCGACGTCGTCCGCCGCCGCACCGCCCACCGGCTCGGCAGGCGCAAGGACCGCCTCCACCTCGTCGAGGGCCTGCTGGTCGCGATCCTCGACATCGACGAGGTCATCCAGCTCATCCGCTCCTCCGACGACGCCAGGACCGCCAAGCAGCGCCTCGTCCAGGTCTTCGACCTCTCCGAGGTCCAGGCCGACTACATCCTCGAGCTGCAGCTGCGCCGGCTGACCAAGTTCTCCCGCATCGAGCTGGAGAGCGAGCGGGACGAGCTGCAGCGCGAGATCGAGCGGCTCCAGGCGCTGCTCGACGACCCGCAGCTGCTCCTCGCGCTCGTCTCCGACGAGCTGGCCGAGGTCGCCAGGGAGCACGGCACCCCGCGCCGCACCGTGCTCCTGGAGTCCGACGGTGCCGCAGGTATGACGTCCGCGGCCTCCGCGGGCCCGGGCGCCTCGGGCGCCGCCTCCCTCGAGGTGCCGGACGACCCCTGCTGGGTGCTCATGTCCTCGACCGGCCTGCTCGCCCGCACCGGCACCGACGAGCCCCTGGAGACCGGCGGCCGCCGCGCCAAGCACGACGTGATCGTCTCGCGGGTGCGGGCCACCGCCCGCGGCGAGGTCGGCCTGGTCACCTCGGCCGGGCGGGTCGTCAAGCTTTCGGTCGTCGAGCTGCCCAGCCTGCCGCCGACCGCGGGTGCGCCCTCGTTGTCGGGCGGGGCCCCGCTGTCGGTCTACGTCGACCTGCCGCCGGGCGAGACCGCGCTGGCGCTCTGCACGCTGACCGGCGACGGGCCCGGGCTGGCGCTGGGGACGCGGCGCGGCGTGGTCAAGCGGGTCAACCCGGACTACCCCGGCAACCGCGACTCCTTCGAGGTCGTCGGGCTCAAGGACGGCGACGAGGTCGTCGGCGCCGTCGAGCTCGCCACCGGCGAGGAGTCGCTGGTCTTCGTCACCTCCGACGCCCAGCTGCTGCACTACTCCGCCTCGCTGGTGCGGCCCCAGGGCCGCTCGGGCGGCGGCGTCGCGGGCGTCAAGCTGGGCGGCGACGCCCACGTCGTGGGCTTCCACGCGGTCGACCCCGCGGCGGAGAACGTCGTCGTCACGGTCGCCGGCTCGGCCGGGGCCCTCCCCGGGACCGAGGCCGGCTCGGTCAAGGTCACGGACATGTGGGCCTACCCGTCCAAGGGACGGGCGACCGGCGGCGTCCGGTGCCACCGGTTCCTCCGTGGCGAGGACGTCCTCACGCTCGGCTGGGCAGGGTCCGCTCCCCCCGTGGCAGCGTCCGCCAACGGGGTCGCGGTCGACCTGCCGGAGACCAACGACAAGCGCGACGGCTCGGGCACCCCGGCCGCCGCGCCGATCGCCGCGGTGGGCTGAGCGCTAGGCCTGCTGGCCCAGCGCGAACTGCACGTTGCCGGCGTCGTCGACGCCGGCGTCGAGCGTCTTGTCGTCGAGGATCGCCGCGGCCGGCGGGTCGAGGCAGACGGTCGCGCCGTCCTGCTCGATCACCTGGTCGTCCGGCCCGGGCGCGTCGGTGGTGGACACGGACAGGGTCTGCCCGTCCGGCTCCACCGCGATCCGCAGGCCGGCCACCGCCTCGTTCTCCTCGGCGAACCTCCTGGCGAGCATGGTCACGTTGTCGGTCAGGGTCAGCACAGGATTTCCTCACGGTCGTCGTTCGTGTCCCTCCACCGTCGCAAGGTCGGCAGGCCCGATCAACCCCAAGCGTCACCGGCAGGTGAGAGAGTGTCCCCATGACAGACAGGGTGGGGCCGGGCAGGGCCGGCCTGGTCCTCGCGGTGTGCGTCGGGGTCCTCGTCCTCCTGGCCGTCGTCGCCGGCGTCGTCGCCGCGACGCGCCCCGGCCCGCAGCTGCCCGCCGGCTCCCCGGAGGCGACCGTCCAGGACTACCTGCAGCGGGTGCAGGACCACGACCTCGAGGGTGCCGCGCAGCTGCTCGACCCGGACGGCGACTGCGGCGAGGACGACCTCGAGCTGTCCTCCCCCACCCCTGAGGTCCGGGCCGTGCTCCGCAGCACCAGCACCGACGCCGACGGGGCCCGCGTCCGGGTGGACCTCGTCCAGGGCGGCGACGGGCCGTTCGGCGGGGACGGGTGGACCGACGAGCAGACCTTCGACCTCGTCCGCCACGCGGACGGGTGGGTCCTCACCGGCGTGCCGTGGCCGCTCTACTCCTGCGACCCCGAGCCGGAGCACTCACCGTGATCGGGCTGGGCGTCTCCCTCCTGCTGCCCGTCGCCGTCGTCGCGGGCGTCGTGGTGCTCGTCGTGCAGCTCCGCCGCCGCGCCGGCGACCCGGGGGCGGCGGCGCGGGGCGCGGGCCACGCGGTCCGCCGCTTCTTCCAGTACCTCCTGCTCCTCGGCCTCCTCGTCGCGGCCGCCACCGGGGTCTCCGGCCTCCTGGCCCGCGTCCTCGACCCGGGCACGACGCTGGTGCGCGACGAGGGCGCCCTCGCCCTCCAGCTGACCTTCACGCTCATCGCCCTCCCGCTGTGGGGCGCGCTCGCGTGGTGGACGCACGGCCGGATGCGGGACGGCGACGACGAGGCGCGCTCCCTCGGCTGGGCGGCCTACCTCACCCTCACCGGCCTCGTCTCCCTCGTCGTGGCCATGGTGGGCTGGCGCGCCACCCTCGCCGCGCTCGTCGGCACCGAGGACCACCGCGCCGGCCAGCTGTCGATGGCGCTCGTCTGGACGCTCGTGTGGGCGGGCCACCGCTGGTGGGGCCGCCGCACCCCCGAGGGCCACCTGCGCACCGAGCGCCTCCTCGGCACGCTCGTCGGGCTCGGCACCGCGGCCGTCGGCGCCGTCCTGGTCCTCTCCCCCGCGCTCCGCGAGCTGCTCGGCCTGGCCCGGGAGTCCCTCGTCGGCGGCACGACCCGCAGCATGCTCGACGGCGCGGCCGTGCTCGTCGTGGGGGCCGCGGCCTGGGCCGCCTGCTGGCTGGTCGGCACGGTGCGCGGCGCGCGCACCACCGGCTGGCTCGCCCTCGTGCTGCTCGCCGGGGTGGCCGGCGGCCTCCTCGCCGCCGTGGTCGCCGTGAGCGTGCTGGGGTATGACGTGCTCGTCTGGCTGGTCGGCGACCCCCGCGCCCGCACCGCGTCCGAGCACTTCGCCGCCGCACCGGGCCTGCTGGCCACGGCCCTCGTCGGCCTCGGGGTGTGGTGGTACCACCGCGAGGTGCTCGACGCCGGCCGGCAGCCCGGCCGCACCGAGGTCCGCCGCGTCTACGACTACGTCCTCGCCGCCGTCGGGCTGCTCGCCGCCTCCGCGGGCCTGGTCATGGTCCTCGTCACCATCGTGGAGGCCGTCGCCGCGGGACCGGACCTCGTCGTGGGCGGCAGCGCCCTCAACGCCCTGCTCGCCTCGCTGGTCCTCCTCGCCGTGGGGCTGCCGGTGTGGTGGTGGCACTGGCGCCAGGCCCAGCGGGCGCGCGCCACGCAGGCCACCGACGAGCTGGCCTCCCCCACGCGCCGGACCTACCTGCTCGTGCTCTTCGGCGTCATGGGCGTCGCGGCGGTCGTCGCGCTCCTGTCGCTGGTCTACGTCGTGCTCGAGGACGCCCTCGCCGGCGGCGTCGACCTGGAGACGATGCGCGCCATCCGCTTCCCGATCGGCATCCTGGCCACCACCTCGCTGCTGTCCGCCTACCACTGGACCGTGTTCCGCGCCGACCGCGCCGCCTCCGCGGACCTCGCGCCCGTCGCCCGGCCCGCCGGGGCGGCCACCCGCACCGTGCTCCTCGTGGGCGCCGGCGACCCCGGCCTCGCCGCCGCCCTCGCGGAGCGCACCGGCGCCGCGGTCCAGCTCGTCCGCCGGACCGACGTCGACCCGGCACCGTGGAGCGTCGACGACCTCGAGGCGGCCCTGGCCACGGCGCCGGACGGCGACGTCCTGGTCCTGGCCGAGCCGGGCGGCACGCGGGTCATCCCCGTCGTGCGCTGACCCCGCCCTCGCGTAGCCTCGGGCGGTGCCGCCCCCACGGGGTGCGCGGCACCGCATACCCCGAGAGGAGAAGCATGCCCACCCTGCCCGGCAGCGACCTGGAGATCTTCCCGGTCAACCTCGGCGGCAACGCCTTCGGCTGGACCGCCGACGAGGACGCGTCCTTCGCGGTGCTCGACCGCTTCGTCGAGCTCGGCGGCACGCTCGTGGACACCGCCGACTCCTACGCCGCGTGGGTCGACGGGACGGGCGGCCAGTCCGAGACGATCATCGGGCGGTGGCTCGCCGCCCGCGGCAACCGCGACGACGTCCTCGTCGCCACCAAGGTCGCCCGCAAGCCCGGGCGCGAGGGTCTCGCCCACGACAACGTCGTCGCGGCGCTCGACGAGTCGCTGGAGCGCCTGCAGACCGACCACGTCGACCTCTACTACGGCCACTTCGACGACGAGGACGTGCCGGTCGCCGACCAGGCCCGGACCTTCGACGGGCTCGTGCGCAGCGGCAAGGTCCGCGCCGTCGGCCTGTCCAACTACTCCCCCGGGCGGATGCGCGCCTGGTTCGAGACCGCGCGCCGCGAGGGCCTCGCCGTGCCGGTCGCGGTCCAGCCGCGCTACACGCTCGTCTCCCGCGAGGTCTACGAGCGCGACTACGCGCCCCTCGTGGCCGACCTCGGCCCCCTGGTCTTCAGCTATCCCGCGCTCGCGTCGGGCTTCCTCACCGGCAAGTACCGCACCGAGGCCGACCTCGACGGCGCCCCGCGCGGCGGGGCGGCACGGCGCTACCTGGAGGCGGGCGGCCTGCGCGTCGTCGACGCGCTGGTCGACGTCGCCGAGGGGTATGGCGTGGAGCCGGCGACCGTCACGCTCGCCTGGTTGCTCGCCAAGGGGGTCACCGCCCCGATCGCCTCGGTCTCCCGGCCCGGGCAGCTCGACGCGCTCATGGCGGCGCCGGGCCTGGTGCTGACCGAGGCGGACGTGGCCCGTCTCGACGAGGCGTCGGCGGGCTTCTAGCGGCGTCCCCGCGTCCGGACCGGCGCGGCGTCGGCGCGGCGTACTAGGTTGGCGTGATGGAGGAGTTCGACCTCGACCGCGCGACCGAGATCGGCTGGGCCGGCTTCCAGTCCCAGCTCGGCGACCACCTCGCCACGACCGGCGAGCCGCTGGTCGTGGTGCCCTACGGCGCGGAGCCGGACTCCTCCCCCGTGCTCGAGGTCCGTCCCACCGGCGAGGGCGAGGACCAGGCCCTGCACGCCGAGCTGCGCGCCCCCGAGGGGTCGACGTGGCCGGAGGACGAGCGCGCCCGGCACATGGGCGTCCTGGGGTGGAGCGTCGACCCCGGGCGCACGGCATACCTCCTGGACCTGCCCCGCACCCACGCCCACCTGCTCGCGGCGGTGCTGACCGACACCCTGCGCGAGGTCGTCGCGGTCCCCCACCCGGCCTTCCTGGACGCCGGGGCCCTCACGCCCGCGGCCCCCTCCGAGGACGAGCAGGAGAGCGCACCGGTCCCCGAGCTCGACCTGGACGCGGCCGTGCCCGTCCGCAACCCGCAGGCGCTGCGCGAGCTCGTGGACGCCACCCTGCACGTCCTGCTCGGTCACCCGCCCCGGCACGACCAGGACGGCGACGTGCCCATCCTCTTCGGCACCGCGCTCGTCTACGTCCGCACGGCCGACACCCAGGCGGTCGTCACCGTCTTCGCGATCCCGGTGCAGGACATCCGCGACATGGACGCCGCGCGGCGCGAGGTGGAGATCCTCAACCGCTCGTCGGTGTTCGCCAAGTTCCATCTCGTGGGGCGCCAGGTGGTGGCCAGCGTGTCCATCCCCTGCCTGCCCTTCGTCCCCCGGCACCTCGCCGGGATGGTCGAGCTGATGGGGCGCGAGATCGACCGTCTCGACGAGGACCTCGCGCTCCGGGTCGACGGCCGGCGCTGGATCGACCTGGTCACCCGCCGCGGCGGCGACGAGGCCGGGCCTGCCCCGGCAGCCGGTGCGGCCGGTACGGCCGGTACGGCCGGGGACGAGGCCGGTGGTGCAGCCGGGGGTCCGGCCGGCGCCGCGTCCCCGCCGGCCGAGGCCCCGGCCTCCTCGCCCGA
>CAZONQ010000001.1:22297-42959 GCA_964581125.1 uncultured Ornithinimicrobium sp. | reverse complement strand
GGGGTCCGGCCGGCGCCGCGTCCCCGCCGGCCGAGGCCCCGGCCTCCTCGCCCGAGCTGCTCACCCTGCTCGACCGGGCGACCTCCGGCGGGTCCCTGGAGCCCGCCGCGGTGGCCGAGGTCTGCCACCACGACCGCGACCTCATCCTGCGCCTCATCCGCCTCGCCGAGGAGCAGACGATCAGCTGGCGCGCCTCGGTCGACGCCGCACGGCAGGCGGGGGACGCCGACGGGGTGCGCGAGACGACGCAGGAGATGCGCGGCTGGCGGTCGCTCGTCCGCGACCTGCGGGCCGCCCTGCGGCACGTCGTGACCTTCGGCTCCGACGGCGGCTGACACGGGCCTCCGAGCCGTCCTGCACTGCCCCTTGTGCCGGGGCACGGGGAGGAGGAGACTGGTCCGCAGGTGGACAGGCCACCTGCGGCAGGCCGGAGGGGTACCGGCCCCGCGAGTCGCCGGCGTCGTCGCAGACGCCGCATGGACGTGCGCGCACACGCCCGCCAGATGGAGCGCGCGCTCGGGGTCGCTCCACCGCCCGTGAACGCCCACCGCTGCAGCGCCACGCGTGCGCCGCGGCGGCGGCTCGACTCCTGAGGAACCCTCATGTCCCCCATCACCCGGCGTGCCGGTGCGGCACGCCCCAGCACGCTCAGGCGCACCGCGGTCGGTGTGGCGGCCGCGGCCCTGGTGGCCACGGCCGCCTGGGCACCCGCCGCCTTCGCCAGCCACTACCAGGGGTCGCTCGACGGCAACGGCGAGCAGCCCCCCAGCCAGTTCGAGATCGACACCGACGCCAACCTGCGCCTCGACGAGCTCCTGTTCGACTGGGCCAACGTCGACCAGACCTTCCGCTCCGACGTGGAGACCGGCAAGACGGACGACTCCTTCTCCGGCGGCTCCAAGGAGGACACCGTGTGTCCCCGCGAGACCACCGGGAGCATCCCCAACAACAAGAGCGACCTCCTCCAGTTCGGCACGTGGGTGGAGGAGGGCGACCCGGGCTACCTGCACATGTACTGGACCCGCGTCTCCGAGCCCAGCGGCACCACGCTGATGGACTTCGAGTTCAACCAGTCGCCCACCGACTGCGACTCCGGGCCCAACAAGGTGCGCACCGACGGCGACCTGCTCATCGAGTACTCCATCGTCCAGGGCGGCGCCCGCGCCGACATGACCCTGCGCCGGTGGGACGCGGCCGCCTCGGCCTGGGGCCCGGCCACCGACATCGACGCCGCGGGTGACGCCGCCGGCACGATCAACACCAGCCCGATCGCCCGGACGGACACCCTGACCGGCGACCAGAGCGCCCGCACCTTCGGCGAGGCGTCGGTGGACCTCAACGTCATCTTCGACAGCACCCGCTGCCAGTCGTTCGGCTCGGCGATGCTCAAGAGCCGGTCGTCGGACTCCTTCACCTCCCAGCTCAAGGACTTCATCAGGCCGATCCCGCTGACCCTGACCAACTGCGGCATGGTCGAGATCACCAAGCAGACCGACCCCGACGGCCAGACCCAGCTGTTCGACTACACGAAGAGCTTCGGGACCGACCCGGTCTCGGAGGACACCTTCCAGCTGGCCGACGGCCAGTCCAGGACCTTCGGGGGCGTCCTCTTCGGCACCGGCTACACGGTGACCGAGGACGCGCTGCCCTCCGGGTGGAGCTTCACCGGCCTGGACTGCTCGGACAGCACCGGTGACGTCGCCTACACCGTCGACCAGGCCACGAGGACGGTGACCTTCGACATCCAGGACGCCAACGACTTCCTGCGGTGCACCTACACCAACGCCGCCCTCGCCGACCTCACGATCGTCAAGCAGGTCACCGACGACCCGGGCGCGGACACCTTCGGCTTCACCACCACCGGTGGGCTCAGCCCGGACACGTTCACCCTCACGCCGACGGCGACCGGGGCGGCCGGGGCGGACAGCACCTCCTACGAGGGCGTCCCCACCGGCACCTACACCGTCGACGAGACCGTGCCCGCCGGCTGGAACCTCACCGGCGCGACGTGCGACAACGGCGACGACCCGACCGACGGCATCGAGCTCGGTGCCGGCGACGACGTCACCTGCACGTTCGTCAACACGCGCGAGCGCGGCGCGATCGACGTCGCCAAGACGCGCAAGCACGCGGCGGCCGAGGACGGCGTGGGCCCGCAGGCCGGCGTCACCTTCACGGTCGCCGCCGCGTCCGGGGACACCGTCGGCACCGTCGAGACCGACGACGCGGGCCACGCCTGCGTGGCCGGCCTGCTCTACGGCGACTACACCGTCACCGAGCAGGTGCCGGACGGCTACGTGTCGGCCGACGCCGAGCAGACCGTGAGCGTCACGGCCGAGGCCGACTGCGGCGACGCGGTCGACGCCGCGGCCGACGTCGCCTTCGTCAACACGCCGCTCACGGACGTCACCGTGTCGGTCGACAGCCAGGTGGACGGCGGCACCGCCTCCACGATCGTCTGCGTCGACGGCGCGGACGAGCCGGTCGCGTCGGACACGACCAACCTCCCCGGTGACGTGTCGCTGACCGTCACCGACCTGGAGCCGACGGCACCCGCCGCGACCCTGATCTGCACGATCACCGTCGACCCGTAGGACCCGCCTCCCCGGGCGGCCGGCCGTCCCGCCGCCGCCCGGGGCCCGGGCATGGGGACCGGGGCCCGGTGCGCGCCGGGTGCCCGGTCCCCGCCACGTCATACCCCCCGTCCCCGCACGTCGGCTCGGGTCGCGGCGCGCCCGGCGGGCGCCGAGGATGAGGGGATGACATCCGGTGAGGTCCAGCCGATCCTGGACGCGCTCAAGACCGTCGCGGTCGCGCTCAAGGAGGAGTCGGTCCCCTTCGCGCTCGCCGGCGGGTATGCGGTGTACGCCCGCGGGGGCGCGGACAGCCGCCACGACGCCGACGTCGTCATCCTCGAGGACGACGCCCACCGTGCCCGCACCGCCCTGAGGGGGCGCGACCTCGAGGTCGTCGACCCGCCGGAGGACTGGCTCTTCAAGGTGCGCCACGGCGGCGAGCAGGTGGACGTCATCCACCGCCTCGCGACCGGTCCGGTCGACGAGGCGCTGCTCGCGCGCGCCCAGGAGATGTCGGTGGACTCGGTGGTCATGCCGGTGATGTCCGCCACCGACCTCCTCGTCTCCAAGCTGGCCGCGATGACCGAGCACTACTGCGACATGTCCCCGATCCTGTCCATCGTCCGCAGCCTGCGCGAGCAGGTCGACGTGGACATGGTGGAGCGGGCGTGCGGCGGCAGCCCGTTCGCCCGCGCCGCGCTCGGCCTGGCCCGGGACCTGGAGCTGCTCACGCCCCGCACCGAGGAGGATGCGTCATGACCGACAGCTACGAGCTGCGCGACGTCGAGCGTCGCCTGGCCGAGGAGGAGGGCACCGCCGAGCTCGGGGTGCGCCTGAGCCGGCACGGCGACCGGGTCGTCGTCACCGGGGAGGTCGCCAGCGACGCCAGCCGGCGGGCCGTCCTCGGGCGGGTCGCCGCGCTGTGCGCCGGCACCGAGGTGGTCGACCAGCTGACGTGCGCCGAGGAGACCCTCGGGCAGCCGCCCCGCCCGTCGGAGGACCTGCGGTGATCCGGGTCGCCGCCGTCGGGGACGTGCACCTGGGTCCGGACCTCGCCGGCCGCCACCGCCGTGGGCTGGAGGGGGTCGAGGAGCACGCCGACGTGCTCCTGCTGGCCGGCGACCTCACGCGGCACGGGACGCTCGACGAGGCCCGGATCGTCGCCGACGAGTACAGCGACCTGCCCGTCCCCGTCGTCGCGGTCCTCGGCAACCACGACCACCACTCCGACCTGCCCGGGGAGCTCACCGGGGTGCTCCGGGAGGCGGGCATCGTCGTGCTCGAGGGCGAGGGCACCGTGCTCGACCTGCCCGCCGGCCGGCTCGGTGTCGCGGGCGTCAAGGGCTTCGGCCTCGGCTTCGCCGGGCGCAGCGCCAGCGACTTCGGCGAGCCGGAGATGAAGGACTTCGCCCGCACCGGGCGCCGCAGCCGCGAGGACCTGGAGCGGGCGCTGCGCGAGGTGGCCGAGGACTCCCCCGACGTCGTCGTCGCGCTCATGCACTACGCCCCCGTGGAGGCCACGCTCGTGGGCGAGCCCCCGGAGATCTGGCCGTTCCTGGGCAACTACCTCCTCGGCCAGGCCGTCGACGAGTCGCCGGTGGGCGTGGCCCTCGCCGTCCACGGGCACGCCCACGCCGGCACCGAGAAGGGTGTCACCGAGGGCGGGGTGCGGGTGCGCAACGTCGCCCAGCCGGTCATCCGCTCCGCCTACGCGGTCTACGAGGTGCACCGCTCGGCGGGGTCCGGGCAGGAGCAGGACCGCGGGCCCACCGCCGCGGCCCGTGGGCGGGGGCGGGTGCCCGCGGACCGCTGAGGCGGCCGGTTGCCGGGTGGGGCCGGCGATGGCTTAGATTCCGAGCGTGAGTGCACAGGCCCCCTCCCGAGTCATCCTGATCCGCGCCGAGCGGTTCGTGCCCAACCCGGCGACCGCGGCCGACAACGCCTTCCAGGCCGACGTGCCCGAGGGCCAGTCCGCGGCGACGACGTCGCAGCGCGCGCTGGAGGAGATGGACGCCGTCGCGCAGGCGCTGCGCGACGTCGGCGTGACCGTGCACGTCTTCCCCGACGGGGACCACACCCGGCCGGACAGCGTCTTCCCCAACAACTGGCTCTCGACCCACCCGGGCGGCTACGTCGCCGTCTACCCGATGTATGCCTCCAACCGCCGGCACGAGCGCCGGTCCGACGTGCTGGAGATGCTCAAGTCGAGCTACCGCGTCCAGACGATCGTCGACTACTCGGGGCTGGAGCCGGACGGGATCTTCCTCGAGGGCACCGGTGCGATGGTGCTCGACCACGTCTCGCGGGTCGCCTACACGGCGGTCAGCCACCGGGCCGACACCCACGTCCTGGAGCGCTTCTGCACCGACTTCAACTACGAGCCGATGGCCTTCGAGGCGGTCGACTCCGACGGCGTGCCGGTCTACCACACCAACGTCATGGCCTGCATCGGCACCGACGTGGCCCTCGTCGCCCTCGAGCTGATCCGCGACGAAACACGTCGCGAGCAGGTGCGCGAACGGCTCTCCGTCAACGGCCGCCAGGTGGTCGAGCTCACCGAGGAGCAGGTGCGCGAGTTCGCCGGCAACGCCGTCGAGCTGTGCGGACGCACGCCCGACGGGCGCAAGCGCCACGTCATGGCGATGTCCGGGCGCGCCCGCCGCAGCCTGCGTCCCGACCAGGTCGAGGCGATCGAGCGCTCCTGCGAGATCGTCGCCGTGGACATCCCCACCATCGAGCTCGCCGGCGGGTCCGTGCGCTGCATGATCGCCGGCGTCCACCTCGACCCGCGCCCGGCGCGCGGCGCGGTGCCCACGGCGACGGCGACCGCGATCGACGAGCACCCCCGCACCGCCGACGGCCAGAACGTCGCACGTCAGGGGGCCTAGCGCCCGCCGGGCACCTCCCGCCCGCCCCGCCCCGGCACGCCGCCGACCCGTCCACGACGGTCGGCGGTGTCGTCGTCGGTGCGCCCTGCCCGCGCGGGCCGCCCGCACCGACGAGTTCCGCCCGGTCCCTTGACACCCCGCAGCGAGGGTCACTAACGTGCAACCGAGTTGCAACGAGCGCAACTTGAGGGCACGTCGAAAGGCAGACCATGACCACCACCCCTGTCTCCTCGGTGAGCGAGCTCGAGCGCCTCAAGGTGCTCCACAACGGCGAGAAGCAGCCGCTCACCTTCTCCGAGGCGGAGTTCGAGCGGCGGCTCGCCGGGCTGCGCCGCATCATGGCCGAGAAGGAGCTGGACGCCGCGGTGCTCACCAGCTACCACGGCATCAAGTACTACTCGGACTTCCTCTTCACCTCCTTCGGCCGCTCCTACGCCCTCGTCGTCACCCCCGACGACACCGTGACGGTGACCGCCAACATCGACGCCGGGATGCCCTGGCGCACCTCCTACGGCGACAACATCGTCTACACCGACTGGCGCCGCGACAACTTCTGGTTCGGGATCACCGAGGGGCTGCGAGAGCGGGGCGTCACCGCGCGGAGGGTCGGCGTCGAGGACGACTCGCTCCCGCTCATCCAGCGCCAGCAGCTGCGCGACGCGCTCGGCGGGGCGGAGCTGGTCGACGTCTCCCAGGACGCCATGCGCCAGCGGATGATCAAGTCGGCCGAGGAGATCGAGGTGATCAAGCACGGTGCGCGCATCGGCGACCTCGGCGGCGAGGCGGTCCGCGCGGCCATCCGCGAGGGGGTCATGGAGTACGAGGTCGCCCTGGCCGGCACCGAGGCGATGACCCACGAGATCGCCCGCACCTTCCCCCACCGCGAGGTCCGCGACACCTGGGTGTGGTTCCAGTCCGGCATCAACACCGACGGCGCCCACAACTGGGCCACCACGCGCAGGCTGCGCAAGGGCGACATCCTCTCGCTCAACTGCTTCCCGATGACCTCCGGCTACTACACCGCGCTGGAGCGCACCCTCTTCCTGGGTGAGCCGGACAAGCGCTCGCTCGAGCTGTGGAAGGTCAACGTCGAGGTGCACGAGGCGGGCCTGGAGCTGATCAGGCCGGGGGCGGTCTGCAAGGACATCGCCGCCGAGCTCAACAAGATCTACGTCTCCTACGGCCTGCTGCCCAACCGCACCTTCGGCTACGGCCACTCCTTCGGCGTGCTGTCCCACTACTACGGCCGCGAGGCCGGGCTGGAGCTGCGCGAGGACGTCGAGACCGTCCTCGAGCCCGGCATGGTCGTCTCGATGGAGCCGATGATCACCGTGCCCGAGGGCGAGCCGGGCGCGGGCGGCTACCGCGAGCACGACATCCTCGTCGTCGGCGAGGACGGCGCCGACAACATCACGAAGTTCCCCTACGGCCCTGACCACAACATCGTCGACGCCTGAGCGCTCGGCCCCCACCCACACGATTGGAGGCCGCCATGGCCACCACCCCCGAGGACCAGTACTCACTCAGCGGCCGGCTGCGGCTCAACGAGGGCCGCGGCGCGTCCAGGGAGACGCGCCGCAAGGTCATCGCCGCCAGCTTCATCGGCAACTTCACCGAGTGGTTCGACTACGCGGTCTACGGCTACCTCGCCGTGGTCATCTCCCGCGTCTTCTTCCCCGAGAGCGAGCACGCGCTGCTCCAGACCTTCGCCCTCTTCGCCATCTCCTTCCTCGTCCGGCCGCTCGGCGGGTTCTTCTGGGGCGGGCTGGGTGACCGGATCGGCCGCAAGAACGCCCTCGCCTGGTCGATCCTGGTGATGTCGGCCGCCACCTTCTGCATCGGCCTGATCCCGGGCGCCTCGACGATCGGCATGGCGGCCCCGCTGCTCCTGCTGCTCCTCCGCGTCGTCCAGGGGTTCTCCGCCTCCGGGGAGTACGCCGGCGCCTCGGCGTTCCTCGTCGAGTACGCACCACCGAGCAAGCGCGGCAAGTACGCGGCCGTCGTGCCCGCCAGCACGGCCGGCGGGCTGCTCTTCGGATCGCTCCTCGTGGCCCTGATGCACGCGGTGCTCAGCGACCCGCAGATCGACTCCTGGGGCTGGCGCGTGCCCTTCCTCCTGGCCGGCCCGCTGGGCCTCATCGGTCACTACATCCGGACCCAGCTCGAGGACACGCCCGAGTTCCAGAAGCTGGTCGCCCAGGACGACGCCATCGAGGCGCCGACGAAGGAGCTGCTCGTCAGGCACTGGCGCACCGGCGTCATCGCCTCGGGGGCCGTCCTGCTCAACGCGGTCGGCTTCTACGTCATCCTCAGCTACATGCCGACCTACCTGTCGACGGAGCTGGGCGTGGGAGAGACGGAGTCCTTCCTGGCGACGACGGCCGCGCTGCTCACCTACGTCGGGTTCATCTTCGGCACGGGGGCCCTCTCGGACCGCTTCGGACGGCGCCCGGTGCTGCTGAGCGCCTCCGCGCTCTTCCTGCTCTTCACCGTGCCGGCGTTCATGCTGCTCGACCGCGACACCTTCCTCGTGGTCGTCCTCATCCAGATCGTCCTCGGCGGGATGCTGTCCCTCAACGACGGCACCCTTCCCTCCTTCCTGGCCGAGCTGTTCCCCACCAACGTGCGCTACAGCGGCTTCGCGGTCAGCTTCAACATCAGCAACGCCCTCTTCGGCGGGACGGCGCCGTTCGTGGCGACCTGGCTCATCGAGGTCACCGGCAGCGTCCTCGCGCCCGCCTTCTACCTGTCGGCGGCCGCCGTCGTCTCCGCGGTCGCCGTGCTGGTCGCCCGGGAGACCAGCAGGGAGAAGCTCAGGACCCACTGACCCGGGCACCGCCCGCACGGCGCGGGGCGACCCGGCGCCGTGCGGGCGGCGCGCGACAATGAGGGCGCCTGCCCAGCGAGAGGACGACCTTGAGCACTGCGAAGAACGACCCCCGGTCCGGTTCGCCCATCTCCACGATGATGGCGGTGCTGCGCTGCTTCGACAGCGAGCACCGCCATCTGGGCGTGGTCGAGATCGCCGAGGAGACCGGCCTGCACAAGAGCTCGGTCTCACGGCTCATGACCACGCTGGAGCTCGAGCGGCTCGTCGAGCGCGACCCGGTGACCCGGCGCTACAGCCTCGGCCTGGGGCTGCTGTCGGTCGCCGGCACCCTGCTGGCCGACCTGGACGTCCGCCGCACGGCATACCCGGTCCTCGTGGAGCTGGCCGCGCGCACGGGCGAGTCCTGCTCGCTCATGGTGTGGTCCGACGACCAGGCCGTCTGCGTGGAGCAGGTGCCCAGCCGGCAGCCGATCAAGCACACGACCGCGATCGGCACCACCTACCGCACCACGGCCAGCTCCTCGGTGCGCGTCCTGCTGGCCGGCCGCAGCGACCCGGAGATCGAGGAGACGGTCGAGCGCGGCCGGCTGCACCTGCAGGGCCACGCCACCGGCGACGAGCTGCGCGCCGCGCTGGAGGAGGTCCGTCAGGACGGCTTCGCGGTCAACGACGGCGCGACCGACCCGGCCGAGGTCGGGGTGAGCGCGGCCGTGACGGACCACCGCGGAGAGACGGTGGCCGCGGTGCTCGTCGCCGCCCCGCGCTACCGCGTCGACGGCGCCCGCGTCGCCGGCCTGGTCGAGGACTGCACCTGGGCCGCGAGGTCGGTCACGGCCGCCCTGGGCCGGCCCGGCCGGGAGGACGGGGCGCCGACCGTGGCCCGCGACCGGTCCGGCCCGACTCCGGGGGTGTCGGTCAGCACTCGATGACGTTGACGGCGAGGCCGCCGCGCGAGGTCTCCTTGTACTTGACCTTCATGTCGGCGCCGGTCTCCCGCATCGTCTTGACCACCTTGTCCAGCGACACCGTGTGCACGCCGTCGCCGTGCCCCGAGAGCCGGGCCGCGTTGATGGCCTTGACCGAGGCGATCGCGTTGCGCTCGATGCACGGGATCTGCACGAGGCCGCCGACCGGGTCGCAGGTGAGGCCCAGGTTGTGCTCGATGCCGATCTCGGCGGCGTTCTCGACCTGCTCCGGCGTGCCGCCGAGGACCTGGGCCAGGCCCGCCGCGGCCATCGCGCAGGCCGAGCCGACCTCGCCCTGGCAGCCGACCTCGGCGCCGGAGATCGAGGCGTTCTCCTTGATGACGATGCCGATCGCCCCGGCCGCGAGGAGGAAGTCCACGACACCGTCGTCGTCGGCACCGGGGACCATGCGCGTGTAGTAGTGCAGCACCGCCGGGATGATGCCCGCGGCGCCGTTCGTGGGGGCGGTGACGACGCGGCCGCCGGAGGCGTTCTCCTCGTTGACGGCCAGGGCCCACAGGTTGACCCAGTCCATCGTGTGCAGCGGGTCCGTGGCGGCACCCTCGGCGGTCAGCCGCCGGTGCAGCGCGTGGGCGCGCCGCGGGACCTTCAGCCCGCCGGGAAGGGTGCCCTCGCGGGCGCAGCCGTTGGCCACGCACTCCTGCATGGCGGCCCAGACGCGCAGCAGCTGCGCGCGGGTCTGCTCGAAGGGGCGGAAGGCCTCCTCGTTGCGGCGGACGAGCTCGGCCACCCCCACCCCCTCGCGGCGGCAGTGGGCGAGCAGCTCGTCGCCGGTGGAGAAGTGGAAGGGCAGGTCGGTGGTGTCCTGCACGATCCGGTCGGCCCCGGCGGCCTCCTCGTCGACGACGAAGCCCCCGCCGACGCTGTAGTAGGTGCGCAGCCGCACCCGCTCGCCCGCGGCGTCGAGCGCCTCGAAGGTCATGCCGTTGGGGTGGCCCGGCAGGGCCCGGCGCCGGTGCAGGACCAGGTCGTCCTCCTGCCACCCGACGGGTCGGGTGCCGGCCAGCGTGAGGGTGCCGGTCCGCCGGATCCGCTCGACCCGCTGCTCCACGGTGCTGGTGTCGACGGTCTCCGGGTCCTCCCCCTCCAGGCCGAGCAGCACGGCCCGGTCGGAGTGGTGGCCGTGGCCCGTGGCGCCGAGCGAGCCGAAGAGCTCGGAGCGCACCCGCGCGGTCCGTCCGAGCAGGCCGTCGGCGGCGAGGCCGGCGACGAAGCGGCGCGCGGCCCGCATGGGCCCCACGGTGTGCGAGGAGGAGGGACCGATGCCGATGGAGAACAGGTCCAGGACGCTCAGTGCCACAGCGCCTCCGCGGCGGGGTCGGCGAACTCGAGCATCCCGTCGAGCAGCCACCGGACGAGGAACTCGGCGAAGGAGGAGCGCGGGAGCACCCGGAAGGTGTCCTGCTCGACCCGCCAGACCACCGCCGGCACCCGGGCCACCGTGGTGGCGTAGGCGGCACCGGCCGGCCACGCGGACGGGTGCAGGTCCAGGGTGCAGCTCGTGGCCATCACCGAGGCCGCGCGCGGACCGCTGAGCTCCAGGGTCGTGCGGTTGCTGCTCACGTCCACGGCCTGGCCGCGGTCCCCGCCGACCCGCCCGGCGAGCTCGGCCGCCGCGGCGACCGGGTCGAGGCTCCCGTCCGGGCTCCAGGTGAGGAACTCGTCGGGCGCCAGCCACAGCACGTGCCGCTCCCCCGCGGAGGCCACCCCGCCCACGGCGGTCGGCAGCGCGCAGCCCAGGGCCTCCTCGACCCGGTCCGCCGCGGGCGTGCCGGGCTCGACCCGCAGGGCCGTCATGACCGCGAAGGGGACCTCGCGCAGGGCGACCCGCTCGTTGGAGCCCTCGGTCATCTCCCCGGCCAGCGCCTGCGCGGGGCTGCGCCGCAGCGCGCGCACGTCCGCGCCGCCGGGGCGCACCTCCTGGGTCGTCGTCTCAGCCGTCACGGCGGGCTCCTTCCTTGTCGTAGACCACGGTCTCGGCGATCTCGCACTCGACCGGTGCGCCGTCGACGACGGCGCAGACGCGCTCGCCGACGCGCCCGTGGCCGCCCTTGACCAGGGCGAGCGCGAACGGCCGGCCCAGCACCTGGCTGTGGTAGCTGGAGGTCACCCAGCCCACCATCGGCACCGGCCCGTCCTGCGGCGTGAGCGGGGTGCCCACGTCGACCAGCTGCGTGCCCTCGGGCAGGAACGTCGAGCCGTCCAGCGCGTGCACGCTGACCCACTGCTTGCGGTCCGCGGCGGCGTGCGAGAGGCGCTGGTGGGACCGCATACCGACGAAGTCCCGCTTCTTCCTGGAGACGATCCAGTCCATCCCCAGGTCCTGCGGGGTGACGGTGCCGTCGGTGTCGTGCCCGACGATCGGGAAGGCCTTCTCGGCCCGCAGCACGTGCATCGTCTCGGTGCCGTAGGGGGTGATGCCCAGGTGGGCGCCGGCCTCGGCGACGAGCTCCCAGGTGGCCAGGCCGTACCAGCTGGGCACGTTGACCTCGAAGGCCAGCTCGCCGGAGAAGGTGATCCGGCAGATCCGCGCCTCGACCCCGTTGGCCAGCGTGGTGTGCCGCAGCTCCATGAAGCCGAAGGCCTCCCTGGAGACGTCCAGGTCCGGCGCCACCCTGGCGACGACCTCGCGGGAGCGGGGTCCGGCGACCGCGACGGTCGTCCACTGCTCGGTCACCGAGGTGCAGGTGACGTCGAGCTCGGGCCACTCGGTCTGGCTCCACTCCTCCAGCCAGTCGAGCACCTTGGCGGCGCCGCCGGTGGTCGTGGTCATGAAGAACCGGTCCTCCTCCAGCCGCAGGGTGACGCCGTCGTCGAAGACCATGCCGTCGGCGCTGCACATCATGCCGTAGCGGCCCTTGCCGACCGGGAGCTTGAGGAAGGCGTTGGTGTAGAGCCGGTTGATGAACTCGGCCGCGTCGGCGCCGCGGATCTCGATCTTGCCCAGGGTCGAGGCGTCCATGAAGCCGACGCCCTCGCGCACCGCGCGGCACTCCCGGGCGACGGCGGCGTGCAGGTCCTCCCCGTCCTGCGGGTAGTACCACGGCCGCTTCCACTGCCCGACGTCCTCGAAGAGGGCACCCTGCTGCACGTGCCAGGGGTGGATCGCCGTGTGCCGGGCGGCGTCGAGGAAGTCCCCGCGGTGCCGGCCGGCCAGGGCCGCGAAGGCCACCGGGGTGTAGGGCGCCCGGTAGGTGGTCGTGCCGATGTCGCCCGGACCCGTGGGCCGGCCCAGGCCCTGGACGCCCCGGGCTCCGTCGTCGGCGAGCAGGCGGGCGACGAGCCCGCTGGTGAGCACGTTGCCGGTCTTGCCCTGCTCCGCTCCGGTGCCGATCGAGGTGTAGCGCTTGACGTGCTCGATGTTGCGCATGCCGGCGCCGAGCGAGCGGAGCACGTCGGCGACGGTGCTGTCGCGGTGCAGGTCGACGAAGTGGGTGTCCCACGAGCCGTCCGGGGCGGCGACCGCCCACAGCTCGCGGACCGGGCCGCAGGCGGCCCGGCGCGCCGCGTCGCCCACCCCGTCGCCGACGGGGCCCTCCTGGGCGGCGGCGGCCCACCGGCCGGCCTCGGCGCCCTCCCGGACGCACAGGTCGGTGGCGTAGGTGCCGCGCAGCGCGCCGGCCGGGGCCTGGCCGCGGACGTCCGGCACCGCGACGAAGCCTGCCAGACCGGCGTCCCACGCGGTGGAGCCGCGGCGCTGGGAGTGCAGGTGCACCGTCGGCGACCAGCCGCCGGAGACGGCCAGCAGGTCGGCGTCGAGCTGCCGGGTGTCGGCGGCGGGCTCGCCGTCCTCGTCGAGGCCGGCGACCACGACGGAGCCGACCCGATCGCCGCCCTGCACCTGGACGACCGCCTGGCCGAGGTGGACCGGCAGGCCGTCGGCCTGCGCGGCCTCCGCGACCGGGCTGGCGACCGGCCGGGCGTCGACGACCCGGACCTCCGCACCGGCGGCCAGGAGCTCCCGGGCGGTGGCGTAGGCGCTGTCGTTGGTGGTGGCGACGACGACCCGCCGCCCGGGGAGCACGCCGAAGCGGCCCAGGTAGGTGGACACCGCCGAGGCCAGCATCACGCCGGGCAGGTCGTTGCCGGCCGTCACGAGCGGGCGCTCGGTGGCGCCGGTGGCCAGCACCACGCGGGCCGCGGTGACACGCCATACCCGCTGGCGGGAGACCCCGGCGGGGACCGAGGCGGGGTCGAGGTGGTCGGTGCGCCGCTCGAGGGCCAGCAGGTAGTTGCTGTCGTAGGAACCGAACACGGTGGTGCGGGTCAGCACGGTCACGTCCGGGGCGGCGGCGAGCTCCTCGGCCACGGCCCCGACCCAGTCCGTCGCCGGTGCGCCCTCGACCTGCTCGGCGCGGTGGCCCACCAGGCGGCCGCCCAGCAGCGGCTCGCGCTCCGCGAGCACGACCCGGGCGCCGGCCCGGGCGGCCTCGCGCGCCGCCGCGAGCCCCGCCGGCCCGGCGCCCACGACGAGGACGTCGCAGTGCACGTCGACGGCGTCGTAGCGGGCGGTGTCGGGGGTCGGGTCGAGCACGCCGATGCCGTCCTCGAGGGTGACCTCCAGGCCGTCGCGGACCTCGACCTGGGTGGCGGGCTGCATCGACTCGTGGGTGCCGCCCCCGGGCGCGAGGACGCGCACGAAGGCGTTGGGCTCGTCGACGTCGGCGGTGAGCACGCCGCGCGGGCGCCGGCGGTAGATCGAGTCGCCCACGCGCACGCGGCCGGCGGCCACCAGCGCGGAGGCGACGGTGTCGCCGGGGTGGGCGGTCAGGGGCTCGCCGTCGACCGTGAGGGTCAGGCTCGCGCCGCGCTCGACCGTGCCGCCCTCGGGGGTGCGGTGCGGGGACCGGGCCATGTCAGGCCTCCTTCGTCTGCTCGGGGGCGGCCGGGTCCGGGCCCGCCGCGGGTCCGGCCGGTGCGGGGACCAGGTCGGCGTGCTCGGCCGGCGGCAGCGCCCCGGCCGGGTAGACGGCCGTGATCTCGTTGGTGAGGGTGTCGCGCACGACGTTGAACCACTTGCGGCAGCCGACGCTGTGGACCCAGCGCTCGGCGTGCGGGCCGCGGGGGTTGGCGCGGTAGAACAGGTAGCGCGCCCACTCCGCGTCGGACAGCGCCGACGGGTCCTCGGGGTAGGGGACGTGGGCCTGGCGGCCGTAGTGGAACTCCTGCTCGTGGCGGGGCCCGCAGTGGGGACAGGTGATGATGAGCATGGGTGGACTCCTCCTCAGTGGGCGACCGCGGCCGCGCCGTGCTCGTCGATCAGGGCGCCGGTCTCGAAGCGCTCGAGGCTGAACGGCGCGTTGAGCTCGTGCGGCCGGCCGGTGGCCACGGTGTGCGCGTAGGCGTAGCCGGCGCCCGGGACGGCCTTGAAGCCGCCGGTGCCCCACCCGGTGTTGACGAAGAGGTTCTCCACCGGGGTGGTGCCCATGATCGGGCTGGCGTCCATCGTCACGTCGACGATCCCACCCCAGGTGCGCAGCACGTGGGCCCGGGCGAAGATCGGGAAGAGCTCCACCGCGGCGGCCATCTGCTCCTCGATGACGTGGAAGGAGCCGCGCTGGCCGTAGCCGGTGTACTGGTCGACCCCGGCGCCCATGACCAGCTCGCCCTTGTGCGCCTGGGAGACGTAGACGTGGATGTGGTTGGACATCACGACCGTGGGGTGGACCGGCTCGAACAGCTCGGAGACCAGGGCCTGCAGCGGGTGCGACTGGATGGGCACCTCGATGCCGGCCAGCTCCGCGAGGGTGGAGGTGCTGCCGGCCACGCACAGGGCGACCCGGCCGGCGCCGATCCGTCCCTGCGTGGTCTCCACCCCGACGACCCGGTCACCGTCCTTGACGAAGCCGGTGACCTCGCAGTCCTGGATCAGGTCGACGCCGAGCTCGGCGGCGCGCCGGGCGTAGGCCCACGCGACCCAGTCGTGCTTGGCGATGCCGGCGCGCGGCTGGTAGGTGGCGCCCAGGACGGGGTAGCGCAGGTTGTCGGTGTTGACGATCGGGCACAGCTCACGGATCTGGTCCGGCGTGACGAACTCGGCGTCCACGCCGTTGAGCCTGTTGGCCTCCACGCGCCGGACCGACTCGCGCACGTCCTGGAGGGTGTGGGCCAGGTTGAGGACGCCGCGCTGGGAGAAGAAGACGTCGTAGCCCAGCTCCTCCTCGAGGCCCTCCCACAGCCTCAGGGCCGCCTCGTAGATCGCCGAGGACTCGTCCCACAGGTAGTTGGACCGGATGATCGTGGTGTTGCGGGCCATGTTGCCGCCGCCGAGCCAGCCCCGCTCGACGACGGCCACGTCGGTGATGCCGTGCCGGGAGGCCAGGTAGTAGGCGGTGGCCAGGCCGTGCCCCCCGGCGCCGACGATGACGACGTCGTAGGAGCGCCGCGGCTCGCGGTGGGGCCAGAGGAAGTCGGGGTGCTCGGGCAGCTCGCGGGGGTCGAAGGTCATGACAGTCCGTCCGTGAGGGTGGGGTAGAGCGGGAAGCGGTCGGCCAGCGCCCGGGTGCGCCGGCGCTGCTCGGCCAGGGTGCCGGCGTCGTCGTGCAGGAGCGTCTGCGCCACGACGTCGGCGACCTCCTCGAAGGCCGGGCGGTCGAAGCCCCGGGTGGCCAGGGCCGGGGTGCCGATGCGCAGGCCGGAGGACACCATGGGCGGGCGCGGGTCGAAGGGGACGGTGTTGCGGTTGATCGTGATCCCCACCTGGTGGAGGCGGTCCTCGCCGACCTTGCCGTCCAGCTCGCTGTCGCGCAGGTCGACCAGCACGAGGTGGACGTCGGTGCCGCCGGAGACCAGGCTGATGCCGCGCTCGGCGACGTCGTCGGCCAGCAGCCGCCCGGCGAGGGCCTGCGCGCCGTCGAGGGTGCGGCGGCAGCGGTCCGCGAACTGCTCGGTGCCGGCCAGCTTCAGGGCGACCGCCTTGGCGGCGACGACGTGCTCCAGCGGGCCGCCCTGCTGGCCGGGGAAGACCGCGCTGTTGATCTTCCTCGCCAGCTCCTCCCGGCACAGGATGATGCCGCCGCGCGGACCGCCGAGGGTCTTGTGCGTGGTGGTGGTCACGACGTCGGCGTAGGGCACCGGGCTGGGGTGCAGGCCGGCGGCGACCAGGCCGGCGAAGTGCGCCATGTCGACCATGAGGCGGGCCCCGACCTCGTCGGCGATCTCGCGGAAGCGGGCGAAGTCGAGGTGCCGGGGGAAGGCCGACCAACCGGCCACGATGAGCTTGGGGCGGGTCTCGCGGGCGATCCTGGCGACCTCGTCCATGTCGAGCAGGTGCGTCTGCGGGTCGACGCCGTAGGGCACCGGGTCGTAGAGCCTGCCGGAGAAGTTGAGCTTCATGCCGTGCGTCAGGTGGCCGCCGTGGTCCAGGGACAGACCCATGAAGGTGTCCCCCGGCTGCAGGAGCGTGGACAGCGCGGCGGCGTTGGCCTGGGCGCCGGAGTGCGGCTGCACGTTGGCGTGCTCGGCCCCGAAGAGCTCCTTGGCCCGGTCGATGGCGATCTGCTCGACGACGTCGACGTGCTCGCAGCCGCCGTAGTAGCGGCGGCCCGGGTAGCCCTCCGCGTACTTGTTGGTCAGCACCGAGCCCTGCGCCTGGAGCACCGCCACGGGGGCGAAGTTCTCCGAGGCGATCATCTCCAGGGTCTGCTCCTGCCGGTCGGCCTCCAGCCGGACCGCCTCGGCGACCTCCGGGTCGAGGGTCGCCAGGTCCGTCGCGAGGGTGAGTTCGGCAGAGAGTGTCATGGCACGCCTCCAAGCGGTCGACAACTGATATATGAGCTCTCGAGTAGTATTCGCAGCCAGCCCGCCAACTGTCAACCCCCCACCCCCGCACCGACCGGGAAGCGCGACGTCAGGAGGACCACCCGTGAGCCTGGATGCCCTCGGCGGCAGCGCCGAGCAGCTGGACCTGTCGATGGCGCAGCTGGCCTACCTCCGGCTGCGCGAACGGCTGGTCATGCTCGACATCGCCCCCGGTGAGCCGCTCAACGAGCAGGCGCTCGCGACCGAGCTGGAGGTCGGCCGCACGCCGCTGCGCGAGGCGATCAAGCGGCTGGAGACCGAGCGCTTCGTGGTGACCTACCCGCGGCGCGGCACCTTCGCGACCCGGGTCGACCCGACCGCGCTGGCCGAGATCAGCGAGGTGCGCCGGGCGCTCGAGCCCCTGGCGGCCAGCCGCGCCGCCCGCCTCGCCGACCCCGCCGGTCGGGCCCGCCTCGTGGCGGTCGGTGACGGGCTGCGCAGGCTCGACGGCGCGAGCACCCCCCGCCAGCACATGGAGACGGACGTGCAGGTGCACACGACCGTCTACGCCCTGGCCCGCAACGCGCACCTGGAGAGCTCGCTGACCCACTACCTCTTCCTCGCCATGCGGATCTGGTCGGCTGCCGTCCGCCGGCTGGACGACGTCAGCGGCCACATCGCCGAGCACGTCGGGCTGCTCGACGCGGTGGCCTCCGGCGACGAGGAGCTGTCGGCCCGCCTCATGCTCGAGCACATGGAGCACTTCGAGGACGCGATCCGGCGCGTCCTGTAGCGGCCTCCCGGCACGGACGGTCGACAATGGACCCATGGCGCTGGAGATCCCCTGCCCCTACTGCGGCACGCAGATGTATGCCGAGCACGCCCACAACCGGTGCCCGCGCTGCCTCTACGTCGAGCCGTGCTGCGACGGCGCCCCGGTCGGCGCGTGCGAGGTGCAGGTGCAGCGCACCACCGACCCGGACCTGAAGGTCGGGCAGGCCCCTCGGTGACCGCGCCCTCGGTGGGGGGCGGCCGGCCGGCCACGGCCGAGGTGCGGCTGGAGCGCACCGTCCTCGGCGACACGCTCGTCCTCGACCACCGCGCACGGCGCAACGCCCTCACCCTGCCCATGTGGCGGCGGCTCGGCGAGCTCGCGCGGGAGGCGGGCGACGGCACGACGCCCCTCTACGTCCTGGGCGCCGGCGGCTACTTCTCCTCCGGAGCCGACCTGGACGCCCTCCGGCGCGCACGCACGGGCGAGGACCGGGCGCTCGAGTTCGTCCACGCGGTGGTGAGGTGCCTGCTCAGCCTGCACACCGCATACCGCGAGGTGGTGGCGGTCGTGGAGGGCGGCGCCGCGGGCGGTGGCGTCGAGGTCATGGCCGCGTGCGACCGGCGGGTGGCGGTCGGTGCGCCGACGCTCGTCTTCCCCTTCGGGCAGCACGGGGTGGTCCTGGACGGCTTCACCCGCTCACGCCTGCACGGGCTGGTCGGCGAGCGGGAGGCGGAGCGTCTCGTCGACGGTCGCCACGTCGTCGGCGTCGACGAGGCGCAGGCCCTGGGCCTGTTCGACGCGAGGGCGGGCAGCCTGGAGGAGGTGGCCGCCGCCGAGCAGCGGCGCGGCGGGGCTGCGCCTCCGGCGCGGTCAGGGTATGCCGTGGGGCCGCGCGACCTCGACGCCGCGGTCCGCAGGGCCGCCGAGCCGATGCTCCGGGCCTTCCCGCCCCACGCGCGGCGCGGGTGAGGCGCGACGGGCGGGTCTGTCAGACGGGCCTGTCAGACTGCTCTGATGGTGGGCAGGGACGAGGCAGGAGACGAGGAGCGACCGAGCGTCGAGGAGCTGCGCGAGCGGACGCTGAGCCTGGGGCCGCGGATCGGGACCGGCTGGCCGGACCTGGACGCGATCACCCACGGGCTCCCGGCGGCGCGGACCACGGTGGTGCGGGGCCCCAGCGAGCTGCGGCTCCAGGTCCTGGCGCGCACGGCGGCGTGGGCGGCGGGCGAGGGCTACGCGACCGTCATCGCCTCGCGCGGCCGGACGACGGACGAGCTGTGGCTCGCGGTCGGCGCCGGCGGTCTCGGGCTGCCGCCCGACGCGCTGCTGACGACGTCGGCCCACGACGCGTGGGTGGACGACCGGCTGCGGGTGCTCGACCTGCGCGTGGTCGGCGGCGACGACGCCCCGGAGCTGACCGCCCGGGCGGTCACGACCCGGCCGCCGGCGCTGCTGGTCGTCGACGAGTTCGCGACCTGGGACGACGACTGGGTCACGGCGCTGGACCCGCGCTTCGGCCGGGTCGACCTGCAGCAGTGGCCGCGCAGCACCGGCTGCGCGCTCGTGCTGGGGATGGACGGCATGCACGACTTCTCCGACCACCTCTCCCGGGGCATCTTCACGGTCCGGCTGGAGCCGGAGGACCACGGCCGCCGGGTGCGGCTGCTCGCCTACGGCCATCGTGCGCGCGAGGACCGCACCGTCCCGCTGCTCGACGGCTTCCTCGAGCCACCCGCCCCGGGGGCCCGCTACCTGCGGCGCGAGGGCGTGGCCAACATCTGGCAGGACCGCTCCGAGCGGCAGATCTCCTCCTTCGCCGAGGCGCTCGGCTGCGAGCCGACGAGCCTGCTCTGGGAGATCGACGAGCGCACCGAGCCGCCCGAGGCCTAGCGCCGTCCCCCCGACCGAGCGCACGCTCCGCACACCCCTCTTGGTGCGACCGGACGCGCGCTCTGCACACCCCCCTCCCGACCGAGCGCACGTTCTGCACACCGACCGAGCGCGCGCTCTGCACACCCTCTTGGTGCGACCGGACGCGCGCTCTGCACACCGACCGAGCGCACGTTCTGCACAACCCGGCTCTCGCGCAGAGGGCCGGGCGCGGTTTCATGGAGCCATGCCCGATCCGGACCGTGGCGCACCGACTTCGCCCAGCACCTGGGACCTCGCGCTCCTCGTCCTCGGCGGACTGTCCGTCGTCGCGGGCGGCCTGCTCGCCGCGGTCACGGGCCCGCTCGCGCTGGAGCACGGGAGCTGGGCGGCTGCCTACCTGGTGCTCGTGTGCGGCGTGGCCTCCGTCACCGTCGGTTCGGCGCAGACCTGGCTCGTCGCGACCCGCGGCTCGTCGAACGCCGCCGCGGCAGAGGTCCTCGCCTGGGTGGCGGGGAACGCTGGCGTCCTCGTCGGCACGCTCGTCGGGTCGTCGACGGTGGTGGTCGTGGGAGGGTCGCTCCTCGTCCTCTCGCTGCTGGTCGCGCTGGCGGCGGCGCGCCGGGTCCGGCACGAGCTGCTTGGCTGGGCCTACCGGGCCGTCCTCGTCGTCGTCGCCCTCAGCATCCCGGTCGGGCTCGTCCTCAGCGTCACCCGCAACGCCTGAGCGAGCAGGGCGCGCGCCCGGTCGGAGGTGTGCAGAGCGTGCGCTCGGTCGCAGGGGGGCGTGCAGAGCGCGCGGTCCGGTCGCACCAAGAGGGGCGTGCAGAGCGTGCGCTCGGTCGCAAGGGAGGCGTGCAGAGCGCGCGCCCGGTCGCAAGGGAGGCGTGCAGAGCGCGCGCTCGGTCGCAAGGGATGCGTGCAGAGCGCGCGCCCGGTCGGGAGGGGGGCGTGCAGAGCGCGCGCCCGGTCGTCAGACGGCGGAGATCCTCAGCGTC
>CAZONQ010000001.1:4589-22197 GCA_964581125.1 uncultured Ornithinimicrobium sp. | reverse complement strand
AGGGGGGCGTGCAGAGCGCGCGCCCGGTCGTCAGACGGCGGAGATCCTCAGCGTCAGCGTCCGCGTCCCGCCCGGCTCGAGCAGCACCCCGTCGGGGTCGCGGTTGAACGCGTCCGGCGGGCACGTCATCGGCTCGACGGCGGCGCCCCGGCGACCCAGCTTCTCCGCGGTGTAGACCTGCACCCACGGGGCGTCGCTGGTGAGGCGCACCCCACCGGTCTGCGGGTGCGACAGCTCCACGGCCCACTCCCCCTCCGGCAGCCCGGTGAAGGCGTGGTCGACCGAACGCGCGCCGAGCACCGCCGGCCCGCGCAGGTCGAGGTCGCCCTCGACGTGCACCAGCTCGGTCGGCGCCGACCGCTCGTCGGTCAGCAGCACCCGGCCGGCCGGCACGACGAGCGAGCACTCGTCCACGGGTCGGCCGCAGGTCAGGTAGGGGTGCGTCCCGGTCCCGAAGGGTGCGGCCTCCTCGCCCTCGTTGGTCCCGCTCACCGCCACCGTCAGACCGTCCTCGCCGAGCTCGAGCCGCACCCGGCACACGAGGTCGAACGGGTAGCCGTAGGTCGCCGGCAGGTCGAGCTCGAGCGTCGCCGACGTCGCGTCCGCGTCCACGACGGCCCAGGGCTCGAACGCGCCGTAGCCGTGCAGCGCCGCCCCGGTCGCCCGCTCGTTGACCGGCAGGTCGAGGACGCGACCGCCCACGGCATACCTCCCGCCGACCACCCGGTTGGGCCACGGGACCAGGGTGCGCCCCTGGTAGCCGTCGGCCAGCACCGCGGGGTCGAAGGGCAGCACGAGGTCGCGGCCACGACGGGTGAGGCTCACGAGCGAGGCGCCGACCGACGCGACACGCGCCTCGTAGTCGCCGGCCACCAGCCTGGTCACGCTCCCGTTGACGCTCATCCCGACATCCTCGCAGGAGGGGTATGGGGTGCCGCGCCCGGTCCCTACGCCCGCCCCGGTCCTCCTGGCAGGTCCTCGAGCAGGCGCAGCCACAGCTCCGAGGCGGTGGGGAAGCTCGGCACGGCGTGCCGCAGCAGCTGCACGGGCGTGCGGCCCACCATCGCCACGGTGGCCGCGTGGAGCAGCTCCCCGGCGTCGGGGCCGACGAACGTCGCGCCGAGCAGCAGGCCGCTGCCCCGGTCGACGACGACCTTGGCCCGGCCGGCCACGTGGTCGCGCAGGAGCGCCCCGCCGGTCGCGGCGTCGAAGGGCACCTCGCCCGTCACCACGTCGCGGCCGGCCTCCCGCGCCTCCGCCTCGGTGCTGCCCACCGAGGCGACCTGCGGGTCGGTGAAGACGACCTGCGGCACCGGGACGTCGTCCGGCACCGGATCCGCCGGACGACCGGCGGCCTCGGCGGCGAGCCGGGCGCCGAGCAGGCGCGCCTGGTACTTGCCCCAGTGGGTCAGCGGCGGCCCGCCGCCCGCGTCCCCCACGACGTGCAGCCACCCGGGCAGCCGCCCCTCGGCGACGTCGTCCTCGCTCAGGCCCACCGCCCCCAGGCCGACGTCGCCGAGCCGCGGCCGCCGGCCCGTGGCCACGAGCAGCTCGTCGGCGACCACCTCGCCGTCGGCGGTCTCCAGCGTGACCGGGCCGCCGTGGACCCGCCCGACGCCGGTGTCCGCGACGTCCTCCCGGCGGCACGCCGTCGCCTCCACGCCCAGCCGCACGTCGACCCCCGCGTCCCGCAGCGCGGAGCCGACGATCTCGCCGGCGAAGTCCTCCTGCCGGGCGAGCAGGCCCGACCCGCGCACGAGCATCGTCACGCGCGACCCCATCGCCGTCAGCCAGGTCGCGGCCTCGCAGGCGACGACTCCCCCGCCGACGACGACGATCCGCCCGGGGACCTCCTTCAGGCCGGTCGCGTCGCGAGATCCCCACGGCCGGGCCTCCCGGAACGTCCCGGGCACGACCGGCTCGCTCCCCGTGGCCAGCACGACCGCCCGCCGGGCCACCAGCCGACGCGTGCCCTCCCCGCCGCGGACCTCCACCTCGCGCTCGCCCACGAGCCGCCCGCGCCCCCGCGCCGTGGCGATCCCCGCACCCTTCGCCCACGTCACCTGCCCCGCGTCGTCGTAGCCCGACACCCAGGCGTCCCGCCGCTCCAGGAGCGCGTCCAGGTCGAGGCGGCCCGACGTCATACCCTGCAGGTCGGTGCCGGTGCCGACCACGGCGACCGGTCGCAGGAGCGCCTTGCTCGGCACGCACGCCCAGTAGGAGCACTCGCCGCCGAGCAGCTCCTCCTCGACGAGGACGGCGCTGAGGCCGCCCTCGACCGCGTGCTGCGCGACGTTCTCCCCCACCGGCCCTCCGCCGACGACGACCACGTCGTGCTCGTCGGTGCCGGTGGACCGCTCCTGCTCGGTGGTCGTCATCCGCCCAAGGTATGGCGTGCCCGGCACCTCCGCGAGCGCGACCGGCCCACGCGACGACGCCCGCTCCCCCGACGAGGGAGCGGGCGTCGCGCGTGCGGCCCGGCGTCAGCCGCGTGGGCTCACTCGCACTGACCCGCGGCGCTGTCCCGCGTCACGAGGTCGGTGCGCGCCTGGGAGGTGCTCAGGTAGACGATCCGCTGCCCGTCGCCGAACGCCGGGGAGAGCTGGGCGCCCATGCCGCAGGAGAAGCGGACCGAGCTCGCGGTGCCGTCGAGCAGACCGTCGACGGGCAGGATGCGCAGCTTGTGCATCTCGCCCTCGCCCTCCGGGTAGCTGAGGTCGCCCCAGGCCGTGGTCGTGTCGTAGACGAAGAAGTCGTCGTTGACCGCGAACTGGCCGGCATAGAGGCTGCGGAGCACCTGCTTCTGCGTGCCCAGGTCGTGGGACGCGTGGTAGGCGCTGCCGCCGAACCAGCCGTCGAGGCGCCACCACACGCCGTCGTCGGTGACGTAGAGGCTGGAGACGTCGTACATGATGTGCCCGCCGATGCGCAGGTCGTGCGACTCGTCCGCCGCCAGGTCGAGGGTGTGCACGTTGTCCGCGTCGGCCCAGGCCACGACGTCGCCGTCGACGTCGACGAAGTCGGCGACGGTGCCCTCCTCCGGCGTCAGGTTGACCGGGTCGGCGGTGCCGTCGCGCAGCCACACGTCGCGCTCGCCGTCCAGGGCGGTGATCCAGACGACGCGCTCGCCGTCGACGGCGGGCCGGCTGCTCTCGCCGGGGACGGTCGAGACCACGGTGGTGCCGCCCACGCCGTTGCCCTTCTGCTCGACGACGCTCATGGTGTCGCCGTCGACGCGGGTCCACACGAGGCGTCCGTCGTCGGCCGCCGGCTGGATGTCCCACGCGCCCTTGCTGTTGACGACGCGGGGCTTGCGGCCGTCGAAGGTGCCGACGGTGAGGGAGTAGGTCGGGTTGCCGGCGAAGAAGCCGGCGACGTCCATCGTCGAGGCGGCCCAGCGGTCGCCGTCCACCGCCGCGGCGGTGTCGGCGTGCGGGGCATAGCCCTCGTAGCTGGAGACGATGTCCTTGAGCAGCAGCTGGGCGTCGTCGGGGTAGGTCTGCTCCCAGCCGGCGTAGATCCCGTGGTCGTCGAAGGCGCGGGCGATCGCGTCCGTCTCGGCGTCGCCGAGGTGGCGCCGCTTGGCGGCCAGCTCGATCGCGACGCGCAGGTCGGTGAAGCCGGACAGCGGGGTGAGGTACTCGTTCTGCGCGTCGTAGACCAGCTGGTCGGCCAGCTCCGGGTCGATGCTCTCGCGCAGGTCCCAGAGGGCGCCGGAGGCGATGGTGGAGTTGAGGTGGACGCCGCCGTTGTCGTAGTCGACGGACAGCAGCTTGTAGTCCTGGTCGGCGCGGCGGCCGTCGTTGAGGTCGCGGATGGCGCACTCGGTCAGCTCGGTGCCGTCGGCGCACAGGTGCTCGCCGACCAGCCCGGCCGCCGGGTCGTCCATGGCGAGCCCGCGGTCCTCGACCTCCATCGCGTTGCCGAAGTAGTCGCTGATCGCCTCGTTGAGGGCGCCGCTCTGGTTGATGTAGAGCAGGTTGGCCGAGTGCTCGGTGATGCCGTGGCTCATCTCGTGCCCGACGACGTCGAGGGCGACGGAGAAGGGCACGCCGTCCTGGCTGCCGTAGACCATCTTGGTGCCGTCCCAGAAGGCGTTGGCGTAGGCCCGGCCCCCGGAGGTGACGTTGACGACCGACCGCATCGTGCCGCCCTGCCCGTCGAGCCCGTCGCGACCGAACTCGTCGAGGAAGAACTCGTAGACCTTGCCGGCGTTGACGTGCGCGTCCACGGCACCGAGGGTCGTCGCCTCCCCGTCGAAGCGCGGGGTGTCGCTGCTGAACAGCGGGGTGTCCTCGGGCATCGCGCTCGCGTAGTCCTGGTAGGGCCGGCCGAGCGCGTCGTAGGTGTGGATCTCCCCCTCGCCGCCCTCGTACATCGCGCGGGAGCGGTCGCGCAGCTCGTAGCCGTCCTCGGTCGCGGTGACGGCGAGCGGGACCTCGGTGCCGTCGAACCGGACGCCGGTGCCCTCGTCCGCCGTGTGGATCTCGGACCAGGACATGAGCACGCCGCCGACGAAGGCGTCGACGAGGACGGTGCGGCGCACCGGCTCGCCGGCCCTCGTCGTGCCGGCCACCTCGAACTCCCAGGCGAGGACGCCGTCGCCCTGCGGCAGCACGGTCAGGCCGTGGTCGGTGACCTGCGGGTCCTGGACGGCCGCGACGTCGCGGTCCATGCCGAGGCGGGCCCGGGCCTTGTCCTGAGAGACGGTCGGCGTCGTCGACACGCTCAGCCCGGGGAAGACGCGGCCGGTGACGGACTCGACCGTGGTGCCCTCGCCGCTGTCCCGGGTCTGCACGACGTACTGGGCACCGAGCACCGGCACACCCCGCAGGGTCTGCTGCAGCCGGACCGCGCTGGCCCCGTCGACGCTGGAGCTGTCGACGACGTCGACCTCGGTCAGCTCGGCGTCGCCGAGGCGGTAGACGTCCTCGTGGGCGGCGAGGTGCTGCGCGGCGACCCGCGCGGGGGGACCCTGCCGGACGGAGCGGTCCAGGTCGCGGGTCATGACCGGGCTCGGGCTGCCGGCGTCCTTGAGGACCTTCTGGGCGGTGGGGCTGCGGTGCTCCTCGCCGGCGGGCGACGGCGCGGCGCCGGCAGGGGCGGTGGCGAGCAGGCTGCCCGCCAGGGCGAGCGTGGCGGCCGCGCCGAGCGCGGGCCGCAGACGTGGCTGAACCACGGGAGACCTCCTGGGGGATGTCGGCCGCGCGGTGGGTCCGCCGGCCGGTGTGCACCCATGGCAGCAGGAGCCGGGCGCCCTCCTCAAGGGTTTGCGGCGGCGAGACCTCGCCTGGCGCGAAGTCGCCTCAGCCCGGCTCGCGCGCCAGCCACCCGGCCGCGACCGCGTGCGCGCCGAGCTGGAAGCGGCTGTGCGCCCCGGCGAGCGCCATTATCCGCTGGATCCGGCGCTGCACCGAGCGGGGCGCCACGCCGGAGTGCCGCGCGATGCCCACGTCGGTCATGCCCGAGCGCAGCAGCTGCAGGATCACCAGGTCGAGCTCCTCCAGCTCCGGCTGCTGGACCGGGTCGTGCGTCCCCAGCGGCATCCCGCCGGCCACCACCATCTCGAACAGCGCGGTGAGCGCCGTGACCAGGCCCGACTCGTGGATGACGGTGGCGGCGGGCTCGGCGTGCTCGTCGTCGGGGGCCAGCGGGGCCATCGCGATCCTCCGGTCGGCGATGAGCACCTGGACCGGGACCGCGTCGACGAGGACGACCTCCTGGTCGGAGCGGAGCACCTGCTCCATCAGCTCCTCCGAGCCGGGCAGGTCCAGCCAGGCCCGCTCCATGGCGATCCGGTAGCGCACCCCGCGGCGGATCGCGTCCTCCTCCGCCGTGTTGTCGGCCGCGGCGACGACCGGCGGCCGGCGCTGCCGGTGCACGGGCATGAAGGCCATCAGCTCCTCGCGCGCGGCCAGCTGGATCTGGAGGAAGCGCCGCGCGACGGCCTCGCGACCCACGACGAGCTCCACCGGCGTGCCCGGCACCTCCCAGTTGGTCGCCCGGAAGTGCTCGGTCAGCATGGCCACGGCGGCCTCGGCCTGCCGCAGCTCCTCCTGCCGCCCCGCCAGCAGCGGCCCCAGCGCCAGCGGGGGCGAGCCCGCGCGGTAGGTGCCTGCGCCGTCCTCGACGATGAGCCCCTGCTCGACCATCGCCCGCAGCCGGGCGTCGAGGCCGCGCGTCGACCCGCGACCGAGCAGCGCGCGCAGCCGCTCCCGGGTCAGCCCGGGCCGGTCGACGAGCAGGCGGTAGATCTCCTCCTCGGCCACCCCGAGGCCCAGCGGGCCGAGCACCACCCGGGGCGCCGCCGCGTCGTCCTCCCCGCCGCCCGCGTGCCGTCGTGCCATGGCCCCACAGCCTAGACGCGCCCGCCTCGCTACGGTGGCGGCATGACACTGCCACGCCCCGACATCGACCCCGACGGCCTGCTGGAGTACTCGGTCGTCTTCAGCGACCTGTCCCTCAACCACATGTCGAAGCGCTTCGTCGGCGTGATGCAGCAGCTGGTCGAGGTGCTGCGCACGACCTACCACGCCGACTCGGTCGCCGTCGTGCCGGGCGGCGGCAGCTATGGCATGGAGTCGGTCGCGCGGCAGCTGGCCAACGACGAGCGCTGCCTCGTGGTCCGCAACGGGTTCTTCTCCTACCGCTGGTCCCAGATCCTGCAGACGGGCGGCATCACCGACGACGTCACGGTGCTCACGGCCCGCCCGACGCAGGACAGCGCCCCCTCCCCGTGGGCGCCGCCGCCCGTCGAGGAGGTCGTCGCCGCGATCGCCGAGCAGCGTCCCCGCCTCGTCCTCGCCGCCCACGTCGAGACGGCCTCGGGCATCCTGCTGCCCGACGACTACGTGCGGCAGGTGGCGCAGGCGACCCGTGAGGCGGGCGGCCTCTTCGTCCTCGACTGCATCGCCTCCGGCGCGCTGTGGGTGGACATGAAGGACCTGGCGGTCGACGTCCTGATCAGCGCACCGCAGAAGGGCTGGAGCGGGACGCCTGGCACGGCCTACGTCATGGTCGACGACCGGGCTCGCGAGGCGATCCTCGCGACCACGTCGAGCAGCTTCGTCACCGACCTGAGGAAGTGGCTGACGATCACCGAGGGCTACGCCGAGGGCAGCCACGCCTACCACACGACCGTCCCCACCGACACGATCGTGCACAACACCGAGCTCATGCTCGAGGCGCGGCGCCGCGGCCTGCCCGCGCTGCGCGAGGCGCAGGTCGAGCTCGGCACCAGGGTGCGGGCGCTGCTCGCAGGGCGCGGCTTCGCCTCCGTGGCGGCCGAGGGGTATGAGGCTCCCAGCGTGGTCGTCGTCCACACCGACGACCCTGGGCTGCGGTCGGGCGCGAAGTTCGTGGAGGTCGGCCTGCAGGCCGCCGCGGGCGTGCCGCTCGTGTGCGGCGAGCCGGAGGACTTCTCCACCTTCCGCCTGGGGCTCTTCGGGCTCGACAAGTGGGCCGACGTCGACGGGACCGTCGAGCGGCTGGCCGCCGGCCTCGACCGGGTCGCGCAGCTCTAGGGCCGTCCTCAGGGGCGGGCAGCCGCCTCGTCCTCGGGGTCCGGTAGCGCGCCCGGCGCTGCGCCAGCCAGCGCGCCCGGCGCTGCGTCCGGCAGCGTGCCCGGCTCTGCGTCCGGCAGCGCGCCCGCGTCCCCGGGGAAGAGCCGCTCCCGCTCGGCCGCGACGACCCGGCGGGCCAGGTCGGCCTCGCTGACGTCGAACGCCTCCGGCGCGCTGCGCGCGGTCTCGCTCACCCGGGCGAAGTCGTGGAAGAGCTCGCTCTTGCCCGAGAGGACCTCCACCATCCGCTCGTCGACGCTGTCCTCGGCGAGCAGCCGGTGCACCTGCACCGACTCCAGCTGGCCCATGCGCCGGGCGCGCGCGACCGCCTGCCACTCGGTCGTCGGCTTGACCTGGGGCTCGCAGATGACGACCACCGAGGCCGCCTGGATGTTGAGCCCGACGCCGCCCGCCTGCACCTGCGCGACGAGGGTGGCCCCGGACCGCGCGCGACCGAAGGCGTCCACGACCGCCTGCCGCTCCTCGGGCGGGACCGCGCCGGTCAGCGGGCCGTAGACCGGGTCCGGCAGCGCCGCGACCACGGTGTCGAGCACGTCGAGGAAGTAGGAGAAGACCAGCACCCGTCGCCCGTTGGCCTCGGCCTCCTCGACGATCTCGACGAGCCGCTCCACCTTGGCCGACCCCTGGCCGGCGGCGAACGCCGCCCTGCGCATCGCCATGAAGCTGCCCTCCGCGACCGCCGCGCGGTAGGCCTCCTCGTCGGCCTCGGACAGCTCGAGCCACTCGTCGACCTCGACCAGCTCCGGCAGCTCCACGAGCACGTCCTCGGTGTTGCGCCGCAGGTAGACCGGGGCCACGGCCCGCCGGAAGGCCACCGGGGACCTCTCGTCCCCGTCGAGGAGGTCGGGCCGCAGGTAGCCCACGAGGGTGCGGAACTCCTCGACCCTGTTCTCCAGCGGCGTGCCGGTGAGCAGCAGGACGTGCTGGGTGCGTGCCACGAGCCGGCCGACCCGCTGCGAGCGCTTGGCCGCCGGGTTCTTGACGTAGTGCGCCTCGTCGACGACCAGCGCGTCGAGCTCGAAACCGTCCAGGGCGTCCCACACCCGGCCGAGCGTCGCGTAGGTGGTGACGGCCACCCCGCCCTCGCGCCGCCACTGCTCCATCGCGACCTCGCGCAGCGGCCCGTGCACCTTGCGCGGCACGAGGTCGGTGCGCTGCCGCACCTCGCGGACCCAGTTGGCCAGCACGGACGCCGGGCAGACGACGAGGAACCACCGTCCGCCCCCGGCGGCCAGGTGCGCCACCGCGGCCAGCGCCTCGATCGTCTTGCCCAGGCCCATCTCGTCGCCGACGAGGACCTTCTGCTGGACGAGGGCGAAGCGTGCGCCGAAGCTCTGGTAGCCGCGCAGGCTGACCCGCAGGTGCGTCGTGTCGAGCTCCTGGCCGCGCACGGCCTCGACGACGTCGTCGGGCAGCTCGCCGTAGGTGTCGGTCTCCTCGACCAGCCCCAGCTCGGACAGGAGCGAGAAGTAGTCCGCCGGCCGCCGGAGGAACTCCGCCCACGGGTCGGCCGCCCGCGCCCGGTCGAGCTCGCCCTCCAGCTCGCGGGCGTGCCCGGCCAGCGGCCGCGCCAGGTCGAGCAGCTCCTCGGCCCCCGCGGCGCCGACGACGGCCAGGTGCGTGGTCGCCGCCCCCATCCGGGCGGTCAGCGGCTGGAGCGCCTGGGCGACCGCGACAACGTCCCGCGCCTTGGCGGCCTGCCGCAGCACCTCCCAGGTATGCAGTGCCGCCAGCAGGCGCGCCGCCTCCGGGGTGCGGTCGTGCGGGTCGAGCGTGACCGCGGCGTCCTCGCGCGCGAGCGTGCGCAGCGTCTCGGCGGCGCCGAGGGTGCGTCGCGCGGTCACCTCGCCGACGCCGGGGACGAGCCGGATCGTCATGCCGCGCCCGAGCACGTCCTCGACCGTCGTGATCCCGGCCTCGGCCAGCGGGCCGACGCGCAGCCGCTCGCGGGTGGCCTCGCGCAGCCGCTCCACCGGCATCTGCCGCAGCAGCCGGGCGACGGCCAGGTCGCGGACGGCCTCGCCGGCCACGACGGCGGCGTCCCGCGCCCGCTGCTCCCTGGTGATGACGGGCGCGAGCACCTCGACGGCCGGGGGCAGCTCCCGCAGGTCGTCGGCGGCCACGACCTCGCCCGTGCCACCCGCGCCGCCGAGCAGCCCGAGCAGCCCCACCTGCGGGGAGAGCGCCTGCGTCAGCGCCACCGGCAGCGCCGGCTCGCGGCCGCGGGCCTCCAGCCGCTCGAGGAGGCGACGGGTGCCGTCCGAGCCCCACACGGCATACCCGTCCATCAGCCGGCGGGCGGCGGCCTCGGCCCGCGTGCGACGGCGCGCGGAGGTGAAGAGGCGCCGCAGGCCCCCGAGCACGCGCGTCTCGCGCGAGGCGCGCGGGACCTCCTGGGCCAGCTCGACCAGGACGCGCTCCTGCTCCTCGCTCAGCGGCTCCAGCGCGGAGGCGGCGGCGAGGCGCCCGAGCCGCTCCCGGTCCGCGTCCTCGAGGGGGAGCACCCGCCAGCCCGAGGTGCCCGGCGGGCGGACCGGCGCCGCCCGGGCGGCGAGCCGGGCGCCGGCCTCCTCCCCCTCGGCGCGGGTCCGTGCGCGACGGACGAGGACGTCGGCGGCGACGGGGCTGAGCCGCTCCCCCTCCGCGACGACCTGCTGCAGCCGCTCCCGCTCCTCCCGCTCCATGCCCGCGGACCCTAGCCGTCCCCGGTGTCAGTCCCGCAGGACCTTCTCCATCGCCTTCCCCCGGGCGAGCTCGTCGACGAGCTTGTCGAGGTAGCGGATCTTGCGCATGAGCGGGTCCTCGACGTCCTCGACGCGCACCCCGCAGACGACGCCGGTGATGAGCGAGGCCCGGTCGTTGAGCCGGGCGTCGGCGAAGAGTTCCTCGAAGGTCGTCCCCTCCTCCAGGTGCCGCGCCAGCTCCGCGTCGTCGAAGCCGGTCAGCCAGGTGATGACCCGGTCCAGCTCCTCCTTGCTCCGGCCCTTGCGCTCGACCTTGGCGACGTAGTGCGGGTAGACCGACGCGAAGCTCGTGGTGAAGATGCGGCTCACGCGGTCCAGGGTAGCGACGCCCGGGAGGCCCGTCAGCGCACCGGCACGCGGCGCATCATCCACCAGTAGGCCGCGGCGACGAGCCCCGCGAGCACCAGCGTGCCGCCCCACCAGTCCTGGGCGTCCGCGGCCGCCGCCGCCAGGTCGGGCGAGACGAAGGAGGCCGCGGCAGGCAGGACGAGCAGGAGCAGCACGAGGACGACCGTGCCGACCCACCAGTGCCAGCGCAGGAAGAGCGCGACCACGGCGCTGCCCAGGACCATCGCCAGCAGCAGTCCGCAGGCGACGTGGGCGAGCCCGGAGGCCAGCTCGCCGAGGCTCCCGGCGCCGGTGACGGCGATCGCCCCGTCGACCCCGCGCCCGGTGACGAGCAGGACGACGACGGTCAGGGCCGTGACGTAGGCCGCGGCCGCGACCGTCGTGAGCAGCTGCGCGACGACGAGGGACCGCCGCGTGGCGCCGGCCGCGAGGTGGACCCGTGCCCGCGCGGCGAGGACGACCGGCACGACCACCGCGGCGACGCCGGCCGCCACGGGCAGCAGGAGGACGGAGGCGACGATCGTGACGCCGTCCCGGCCGGCCGAGACGGCTGCGCCAATCTCCTGCAGGTCGGCCCGCAGGGCCAGGTCCCAGCCCTGCCAGCGGCCCACGGCCGCGAGGGTGCCGATCACGAGGAGCATGACCAGCGTGGCGCTGACCAGATAGGTCAGGGCGTCGCGCAGCAGGAGCCGGGACGTCCGGACCCACTGCGCCGGACGGACCGGGGGCAGCTCGGCGCGGGCGGTGGCCGGGGCGGCTGGCACGGTGGTCATGCCGGGCTCCTCTCGGTGCTGACGCTCACGAGCACGTCGGTGAGCGAGGCCAGGTGGTCGCCGGTCGAGTGCTGCTGGCGCACCTCGTCCGCGCCGCCCGCGGCGGCGACGCGGCCCCGGTGGAGGACGACCACGTCCTCGAGCAGGTCCTCGACCTCGTCGAGCAGGTGCGAGGACAGGACGATCGTGCGCGGGTGGGCCAGGTAGTCCGCCATGAGCTCGTCGTAGAAGAGCCTGCGCGCCACCGCGTCCATCCCCAGGTAGACCTCGTCGAGCAGGGTCACCTCGGCCCGGGACGCGAGCGCGATCACGCCGGAGAGCACCGAACGCTGCCCGCGCGAGAGCTGGTCGGGCCGCCTGCGCAGCGGGACGCCGAAGCGCTCGAGGAGGTGCACGGCATACTCCTCGTCCCACCGCGGGCGGAGCGCCCGGTGGATCCGGAGGGTATGGCGTATGCGCTGGTCCTCCAGCACGCCGCCGGTGTCCTTCGCGAGGCAGACGCGCGAGGTGACCGACGCGTCCTCCCAGACGTCGTGCCCGCCCACGCGCACGCTGCCGTGCTGGACGGGCCGGTGGCCGGCGACGAGGGACAGCAGGGTGGTCTTGCCGGCGCCGTTGCGGCCGACGAGACCGGTGATGGTCCCGGGGCGCACGGCGACGGTGACGTCGGTCAGCGCCTCCGTGGACCCGAAGCGGTGGGTGACGGCGTCGAGCTCGACGCCCAGCGGTGCGTTCATCGCAGCTCCTGCAGGTGCGTGACGATCTGGTCGGTGGTGATGCCGAGCGCCGCGGCCTCCTGGAGCACCGGCGCGAGGCTCTCGTCCCAGAAGGTGGCCCGGCGCCGCGTGCGCAGCCGCTCGCGGGCCCCCGGCGAGACGAACATGCCGAGGCCGCGTCGCTTGTGCAGCAGGTCCTCGTCGACGAGGAGCGCCATCGCCTTGGCGGCCGTCGCGGGGTTGATCCGGTAGGTCGTGGCGTACTGCGTCGTCGACATCACCTGCTCGCCCTCGGCCAGGTCGCCGGCGAGGATCGCCAGCCGGACCCGGTCCGCGATCTGCTGGTAGATCGGCGTGCGGTCGTCGAAGGGGACGCCCGCGTGCGGGTCGACCGTGTCGGGCTCGACGGCCACGGGCGCCTCCTCTTCATGGGTTCCTTACATGACTAATGAACCATGGGACGTGCCCGGACGTCAAGAGGCCCGACCCGGCGGAACGGGTCGGGCCTCCTCCTGCTCGGCTCAGGCGGTCACTCCTGCGGCAGCGCCTCCTCGACCGCGGCCCGCACCTCGGCCGACTCCGGCTCGACCCGGGAGCGGAAGCGCGCCCGGGCGACGCCGTCGGCGCCGACGACCCACTTCTCGAAGTTCCACCGCACGTCCCCGGCCTCGCCGTCGGCGTCGGCGACCTGCGTGAGCTCGGCGAAGAGGGGGTGCCGGTCCGTCCCGTTGACGTCGGTCCTGGCCAGCATCGGGAAGGTGACGCCGTAGGTCGTCGCGCAGAAGGTGCGGATCTCCTCGGCCGTGCCCGGCTCCTGCCCGCCGAACTGGTTGCACGGCACGCCCACCACGGTGAGGCCGCGGTCGCCGTACTCCTGCTGCAGCCGCTCCAGGCCGGCGTACTGCGGCGTCATGCCGCACCGGGAGGCGACGTTGACGAGCAGCAGCGCGCGGCCGGCGTGCTCGCCGAGGGTCGTCGGGCGGCCGTCGAGGGTCGTCAGGGGGATGTCGTAGAGGCTCACGCCGTCACGATACGTCCGGCCTCGGACCCGTCGTCAGCGCCCGTCCCGCTCCCCCGCGGGCTGCCAGGGCGCCACCCAGGCCTCGGCGCTGCGGACGACGTCCCAGCGCTCCCGGGGCGCCAGGTCGAGGACCTCCTCGCCGCCGCCGACGCCGACGCGGAGCCGCTGCGCGGCGTCCAGGTCCGCCGCCGCGCCCCAGGAGGGCCACCACACCTGCGTCTCCGCGGCCTCCCCCGGGGCCAGCACGACCGGGTCGGCCTCGACGTGCTGCCCGTCCACCGGGTCCACCTCGCTCACGAGGACCTGGAGGGCCAGGTCCTCGCCGTCGGACTCCAGGCGCACGGACGGCCAGGAATCGACCCGGCAGGTGCGCTCCCCGCCGTTGGTCGCGGTGAGGGTCGTCGCCACGTCGTGACCGGCGAGCCCCGGCTCGGTCACCGACAGCTCGAGCTCGTCGGGGTGGCACAGGTCGCCCAGCGTGGGCGAGGCGGTGTCCTCGGTCGGCGCCGGGCCGGCGGCAGGCGTCGGCTCCTCGGGCAGCGAGACGGCCGGCGGCGCCGGGACCGGCTCCTGCCCCGGGTGGTATGCCGTGACCAGCAGGCTCCCCGTGCGCAGACCGACGAGGAGGGCCGTGGCCAGGCTCACCCCGCAGGCCGCACCCGTGAGCCGTCCCGGGACCCCGGCGAGGCGCACCCCGAGCACCGCGAGCGCCATCGTCGCGGGCCGGAGCACCTCCAGGCCGGGCAGCAGGTCGTCGACCCGGCCCAGGTGCATCGTGACGTCGCCGAAGGCGGTCCCGGCCAGCCCGGCCGCCACCAGGCCCACGGCCCAGGCGTGGAGGCGACGGCCCCCGCCGAGCCAGCGGTGCGCCATACCTGCGGCCACCAGGGCGGCCAGCACGCTCGCGGCGACGGCGACGTAGAAGCCCGGCTCGGAGCGGGCGAGCACCTGGCGCTGCAGCTCCCCGACGACGGGGAGGCCGAGCATCGCGGCGACGGCCGCGACCACCGCCTCCGCCGCCGCACCGACGCGCGGGCGCCCGGTCGGGTCCTGCGGCGTGCGCCAGCGGCGTCGGCCGGGGCCGCGCGGCACGTCCAGCCGGAGCATCGGCTCCGCGGCCTCGACCGGCCCGGGCGGCAGGCCGGCTCCCCGGGCATCGGGTGTCCCCTCCATGCCGCAGATCCCACCACAGGTCGCTGGGAACCGCCGGGGTCACCCGTCGCGTCCGCAGGGCGGCTCGTAGGGCACGCCCGGCAGCAGGCCCGACCACTCCTCCGCCGTGACGTCCTGGCCGACGCCCGCGCACAGCTGCGCGGCCGCGGCGTCGACGTCGGTGAGCCACAGGCGGGTCCGCCCCGACAGCCCGGCGCCCAGGAGCACCGAGCCGTCCGCCGACCAGGTGACGTCCTGCAGGTTGTCCAGCCCGGCACGGAGCACCTCGGTGGCGGCCCACCCGTCCTCGGTGGCGGTCCAGATCCAGGCCCGGCCGTCGATCGCGGCCACCGCGAGGCGCCGGCCGTCGGGCGAGTACTTCACCGAGTTCGGGATGGCGGTCGGCCCGGTGAGCGGGTCGCCCAGCGGCTCGGGGGCGGCGGGGTCGTCGACGTCGTAGAGCCGGACCGTGTTGTCACCGAGCGAGAGCGCGAGCGTGGCGCCGTCCGGCGAGAAGTCGAGGCCGTAGACGTTGGCGCCCGGGCTGAAGGTCGTGAGCGCCGTGCCCAGGTCGTCCACGTGCGCCACCGTGACGTCGCCGGTGTCGTCGGAGACCACCAGCAGCCCGTCGTCCCGCACCGTCGCGCTGAAGACCGCGCCGTCGAGCGTCGTCTCGTCGAGCACCCGGCCCCGCTCCGGCCCCTCGGTGGCCACCCGGGCCACGACCCCGTCGCGGCCGAAGGCGAGGACGTCGTCCGTCCCGGCGACGAACGCGACGAGCACCACCCCGTCGGGCGCCACCGCGGCGTCGACGACCTCGCGGGGCTCGTCCGCCGACACGTCCCAGACCACCAGCCGCCCGCCGGCGGTGCCGATCGCCACCCTGGCGCCGTCGGGGCTGATCGCCCCGGCGCCGGTGGACGTGTCGTCGCCCGCCACGCGCACGGTATGCAGTACGGCCGGGGCGTGCGGGTCGCTCGCGTCCCACACCGTGACCGCGCCGTCGGGCGGCCCCGTGGACGTCATGTAGCGGTCGCCCTCGGCGGTGGCGTCGACGAGGAAGACGTTGCCGGGCAGCCTGGGCAGGGTCGGGCCGACCGCGTCCCAGGTGTAGGTGGTCCCGCCGAGGGTGGCGAACAGCCAGCGGTCCTGGAGGGTCGCCACGTCGAGCACCGGTCGCGCCACCGGCAGGACGAGGGCGGGCGACTCGGTCAGCGGGCCCGTCTCGTCGACCCGCCACACCGAGGCGCTCCCGTCCCAGCCGGAGGCGGTCAGCAGACCGCCCTCGTCGTCGATCTCGACCGCGAAGAGGTTGGTGTCGGACGCGTAGGACACGCCCGTCTCGGTGACCGTCCCGCCGAGCTCCAGCCAGTGCACGAGCCCGGACCGCCCGACGGCGGCGACCGCCGAGCCGTCCGCGGTCATGTCCAGGTCGAACAGTCCACGACCCGTCTGGTGCCGTCCGGCCGGCTCGAGCCCGTCGTCGACGACCTCCCACGCCACGACCTCCCCGGTGTCCAGCGCCGCCGCGAGCACCGACCCGTCGCGGGCCGCGGCGAGGCCCTCGACGAGGCCCTCCACCTCGGCCAGGGTCCGGGGCGGGCCGGCGTCGCCGGCGGCGGGCACGCGGTATCCGTGGAGCTCGCCGGTCTCGTCCGCGACGACCAGGCGGCTGCCTCCGGCGACGAACGCGGCCGCGGTCGGACGGGCCGCGACGTCGAGGACCGACACCCCGGGCGCGGACGGGTCGGACAGGTCGAGGAGGGCGAGCAGCGGCACGGGGTCGTCACCGTCCCGCGTCGCGGTGCCCGCGACCGCCAGCCACGGCCGGTCCGGGTGGGCGACCAGCCGCGTCACCGACGGTGTCGCGGCGCCCTGCCCGAGGTCCTCGACCGTCGCGACCACCTCCCAGCCGGTCGCCCCCGTGGGACGGACGACCCGCACGCCGCCCTCCGGGCCCGCGAGGACGAGGTGCTCGCCGTCGGACAGCGTCGCCGCCCGCTCGAGGACGGCGTCCTGCAGCGACCACGAGGTGACCACGGGGCTGGTCGTGGCGTCGAGCACCGCGGAGCGGCTCTCGCGGGTGTCGGCGGCCCGCTCCGCGGCGACGGCGAGCTGCTGCGACAGCGCGGGGTGGGTGGAGCGGACGCTCGCGGCGGCGACGGCCATCTGCCGGGCCTGCGCCTGGTCGCGCTCGGTGCGCGCCTCGCCGGACGCGCGCACCGCGAGCAGGCCCGTGGTCGTGGCGACGAGGAGGAGCGCGGCCAGGACCGCCAGGGCGGCCTGGCGGCGCCGCCGCCCCGCCCGTCGCTCGGCCCGCAGCCGGTCGTCGAGCCGCCGGCTCGCGTCGAGGAAGTCCTGCTGCAGGGGGGTCAGCGGCGTCGGCAGGGTGGTCGCCCACTCGGCGGTCGCGGCCAGCCGGGTGCCGCGCAGCAGGTGGTCCTCGCCGCGCCCGTCCCGGTCCCAGTCGGTGGCGCCGCGGTCGAGGGTGTCGCGCCGCGCCAGGTCGCCGCGGCGGGCCTCGACCGCCTCCTCGAGCCGGGGCCAGGCCCCGACGAGGCTCTCGTGGCTCAGCGTGGCGTCGTGGGTGCGGACCGTGACCAGGCGCCGCGCCACGAGGTGGTCGAGCACGTGGCGGGCGTCGTCGTCGATCCGCCGCAGCTCCTCGGTCGGGACGAGCCTGCGGGTCCAGCCCTGCGCCGCGGTCGTCACCATCTGCAGCAGCATCGTCATGGCCAGGCCCTGGTGCTCGGCGGGCAGCGAGGTGAGCGCCCGCTCGGCGGACTGCCGGATCGCCCCCTCGAAGCCCCCGGCCCGGCGGTAGTCCTCGATCGTCAGCGACCGCCGGTCGCTCGTCCCCCACATGGTGTCCAGCACGTGCGCCAGGTGCGGCAGCGTGGAGCCCACCGGGTCGTCGCGCACGTCGGCGAGGATGACGTCGACGAGGCCGGGCTCGAGGGTCAGGCCCACGCGGCGGGCCGGGCCCTCGATCGCGGCCCGCATCTGCTCGGCCCCGAGCGGCTCGACGAGCACCTGGCGGTGCCTCAGCGCGTGCGCGAGCCGCGGCTCGAGCATCGCCTGCCCGTAGAAGTCCGCCCGCAGCCCCAGCACGACCACCCGGCCCGCGGCGCCGTCGGCACGGTCGAGCACCTCCTCGAGGAGCGCGTGCGCGCGGGCCCGCAGCTCGGGGTGGGTCCACAGCTCCTCGAGCTGGTCGACGACCAGCAGCTCCTGGACGGGCCCGGGCGGCGGCTCCGCCCGCCCGTCCGCC
>CAZONQ010000001.1:0-4489 GCA_964581125.1 uncultured Ornithinimicrobium sp. | reverse complement strand
GCCCGTCCGTCCGCGGTCCCCTCGGCCCGTCCTGCCGGTCCGTCAGCCCCTCCGCCCGCCGGTCCGCCGACCCCGTCCCGGCCGGCGCGTCGTCGAGCTGGGTCGGCGTGCGCAGGACGCACCGGTCCCCCGGCATCGCGGCGATCAGGCCGGCCCGCAGCAGCGACGACTTGCCGGCACCGGAGGGGCCGACCACGACGACCACGGGGGCCGGGTCGGGGACCGCCTCGGCCACCTCGGTCAGGAGCCGCTCGACGAGGTCCTCGCGCCCGAAGAAGAGGTCGTGGTCCTCCTCGCCGAACGGGCGCAGTCCCGGGTAGGGCGTGCGCGTCACCGCGGGCCGGCGGCGCCGGTCGTGGAGGGCGACCAGCCGGCGGCGCCACGCCGGGTGCTCCGCCGCGGGGACCCCGCACGCGCGCAGGACGGCGAGCAGCACCTCCGGGCGGTTGGCCGGGGGCAGGTGCCGACCGGCGAAGTAGCCACCCAGCGTGGCCGAGGGGATCCCGGTCTCGCGCGCCACGTCACGGACCGACAGCCCGGCCTCCCGGCGCGCGTCGGTGAGGTCCTGGGCGAACGTCTCCACCGTGTCCGGTGCCCCTGCAGCCATGCGACCCTTCTCGTCGAGCGTGCGGGCGGGTACGGAACACGTATCACGGTTGTGTCTCACCGGTGTCGCAGCCCCTGCTCAGCGGCCCGCGGCGTACGGACTCGTACGGACTCGCCGAGGACCGTGGAGAACCCGGCGCGGGAGGGGTAGGAAGGGGATGTGGGTGCTCGCTGCAGGGAGCGAGCACCCACCCATGCAGACAAGGAGGTCTCCGTGACGACCCTCACCACCGACGCCCCCGCTGCGCCCGGGACGCCCGGCCTGGACGTCGCCTTCCCGAGGACGGCCCGGCTGCTGCGCGACATCCTCACCGGGGACCTGCGCTGCCGGCGGCGCTGGCTGCGCCACGCGCGCCGCTCCGGACGGCAGCAGCCCAACCAGGCCGGCGTGGCCTGGGTGCTGGCCCTCGAGCTCTGGGACCGGGGCGAGATGCCCGAGGGCAGGCGCACCCTCCCCCGGAGCCTGAAGGACCGCACCTCGCGGGCCCTCTCCGGCCGGCTGGTCTCGGCGAGCACGCTCAGCCTCTTCGTCGACGCCTTCGACCTCTCCGAGGCGCAGCAGCAGGCGCTCTACGCGGCCTGGGAGGCGGACACCACGACGCGCTGAGGCGTCGGCCGGTCACCCGGCGTCGGGCCCCACCCGCGCCACCGTGACGGCCCCGCCCTCCGGGGCGAAGACCAGTCGGAGCGTGTCGCCCTCGTCCGCGCCGACGGCCTGGGCCGCGGCACGGACGCTGCCGAGGTAGGGGCCGACGTGGCTGGTGGGCGACCACCCGACCACGACCGGCTCCAGCACCTCGCCCTGCTCCGTGCGGACGACGAGCTCGAGCTGGTCGCCGGGGGTGAGCCCCAGGGCCCCGCCGACCGGCTCCGGGACCGGCCGTGCGCTGCCCCGGACGACCTCGTGGTCGACAGGCACGTCGAAGATGACGGTGCCGTCGTCGGCGACGCTGAGACCGCGGGTCCCGCGCGGGTCGGCGTCGACCTCGTAGGGCTCGTCGGCACCGCGGCGCCGGAGGACCCCGTCCTCGAGGACGAAGACCGGGGCGGAGGAGAAGGCGTTGACCGTCCCCGGCCGCACGTCGAAGACCTCGTGCAGCCGCTCGGCGACGGTGCGCACGGGCAGGCTCCCGCCGGCCTCCTCGAGCGTGTCGAGCATCAGCTGGGCGACGCTGGTGTATTCCGGCCGGCCCCAGCTGCGCAGCCCCACGGTCGTGCGCGTGACCCGCTGCGCCAGGGGGTGGGTCTGGACCCGGTTGCGCAGCGACCGCAGGCTGTCGGACTCCAGGATCGTGCAGAGCTCGTCGGCCGTCATCGGCTCCTGCCGCACCGCGAGGATCGCGATCGCCCGGTCCACGAGACTCGCGCCCCAGCGCACCCAGACTCGATCGACCCGGCGCAGACCGATCGCCTCGAGCGCGTCGTCGTAGAGCTCGCGGCGCACGCCGGCGCGACGGAGCAGGGCGCGCGCGCCGCGCTCCTCGAGGAGCACGCCCTCCGGCGCGAGGAAGGGCAGCTCCTGGACCTTCGGCAGCGAGAAGCCCGGACGCGCCAGGACACCCGCCCGCGTGTCGACCCGGAGGTCGGCGAGGTGGGCCACGAGCAGGGTGGCCTCCTCCTCGGTGTCGAGGCCGGACAGCCGGTTGAGCGGCGCCCACGCCCCGACCACGGCACGCAGCTGGTCGACCGCCCAGCGCACGGTCGTCCACTCCGGCGTGCTCAGGTGCTCCTCGAGCGCGTCACGCAGCCGGGACTCCACCTGGCGCACCCGCTCACGGGAGACCCCGTGGTCCTTGCCGATCTGGTCCAGGGTCCGACCCTCGCGGACGAGGCGGTCCCGGACCACGACCAGGTCACGCTCATCGAGCGTGCCGATCCAGGCGTCGATGACGTCCTTGGCGTCGGGCAGGACGGGCCGCACCGGCGTGCCGGGATCCAGGGCGCCGGCCGCCACCGCGTCGCGCACCGCCGCCCAGGCCGTGCGGACCTCCGCAGGCACGTGCCGCTCGTGCTCCACGCAGGCCCGGACCCCCTCGACGGTCAGCTCCTCCCGGCAGAAGCGTGCCCACGCCGCCAGCCGCCCGAGCTCGTCGGCGAGCTCGGGGTCTCTTCCGTGGCTGGGCGCTGCCGGTCCGGGCACGAGTGGTCTCCGCTCTCTGGGGTGCGACCCGAGCATAGGGGAGCATGGCACGCGTGCGGGGCTGGCACGCGGACGAGTGTCGGCGCCGCCCGACGGGCTCAGCGCCCGGAGCCCCCCACCGGCTCGCCGTCGACGCGCAGGACGAAGCCCTGAGGCTCCCCCTCGTCGGGCTGCGTCGCGTCGACCCAGGCCCGCACGTCGTCGACGGGCACGGACCCGAGGGCCTCCCGCACGGCCGTCGCGTCGCCGCCGCTGACGTCGCACTCCAGCGCGCCGTAGCGGACGTCGCACGCCAGGGCCGCCTCCGGTGCCCCGTCCTCCAGCGCCGCCACGGCCCCGAGCCACCACGCGAACGGCGCCGGGTCGAGGCTGGAGACGTAGGTGACCTCGGCCGTGGACGGCGTGCCCTCCACCGTCCAGTGCGAGCTGGTCCACCCGTGGGTCACGTCCGCCAGCCGGGCGGCCGTCGCCGCCGGGTCGGCGAGCGCCCGGTCGCCGAACGTGACCGACGACTCGACGCCGCGGTGTCCTCCGGACCCCGGGACGGCCTCGCTCTCCACGCTGACGTCCGTGACGCCGGGGATCTGCTCGACCTGCTCGGCCAGGGAGGGTGCGGGCTCGGGCTCGGAGGAGCTGAACCACTGCCACGCTGCGCGGCCCATGAAGAACAGGACGGCCGCGAAGACGGCGACGACGACGATCGGCGGCGCTGACGAGCTGCCTCGGGCCATGCCACTTCCTCCCAGGGACGACGGGCGCCCATCATGTCGGTCACCACCCCCGCCGGCCAAACGGGCCGACGGCGGAACACCTAGTCCTGCGGCGGCGCGCCGACGATCCGCTCGACGTCGGCCTGCCAGCCGTCCTCGGTCGGCGACACGCTCTCGACCAGCCAGGTGACGCCCGCGTCGGCGTAGTCCTGCGCCCGCGCGCCCGGTGCCCGGTGGACGACCACGTCCCACCCCTCAGCCGTGGGCTCCCCGTCCAGCGCGAGGTATGCGGTGACCTCCTCCGGCGTCATCTGGCCACCCCCTGTGCCGATGGGCACGACGCCGTCCCAGCGCCTCGCCCGCGCGAGGGGCCGGCGGTTGGGCGCGACGCCCGCCACCCAGAAAGGAACGCGGGGGCTCTGCACGGGTCGCGGGCGGAGGTCGGCGGTCACGCGGTAGTGCTCGCCCGCGTGCCGGGTCGGTCCCTGCAGCAGCTGGTCGAGGACCTGCAGACCCTCGTCGAGCATCGCGGCCCTGGTGCGGGGGTCGGCCTCGTCACCGAGGTCCGCGAAGTCCCGGTCGGGCGGTTCCCCGAGGCCCACCCCGAGGACGGCACGGCCGCCGCTGAGCACGTCGAGCGTGGTCAGCTGCTTGGCCACGACGTGGGGACGGCGGCGGGACAGCGGGGTCACGAGCGTGCCGAGGACGACCCGCTCGGTCGCCTGGGCCAGGGCGCCGAGCATCACCCACGGGTCGAGCGGCTCGACGTCGGTCCGCCACTGCACGTGGTCCCAGAGGAAGACGGCGTCCCAGCCAGATCCCTCGGCCAGCTGCGCCCAGCGGACGACGGTCGCGGCGTCGGTGAAGGGCGGGATGCTCACGGCGTGCCTCATGGGCGCCAGCGTAGGACGACCGACCCGGAGAGCGACGAGCCGTCCTCACCACGCGCCCCACCACCGTGCGCCCAGCACGGTGCGCGCATGGTTGTGGCCCGGCCGGTGGTGGGCCGGGTGCGGGGCGGGGTCATCTGAGG